>JAZLJQ010000043.1:0-64806 GCA_045617965.1 Prevotella sp. | reverse complement strand
TCCGCCAAGTTGATACCGGTACGAACTGGTGTACCTGAAGAAAGCTGGACAGGAAGGCAGTTGTTGACATTGGTTTCATCTGCAGAAGTTGCAATAAGTAAGTTTGAAGCTACAGCATTTTCAGCTGTAAATCTAGCTCCACTTGATAACACTTGACCATCAACAAAGCCTACGATATATCCTTTTACATAACCCTTTGAGCCTTGGTTGGCTTGTGCCCCAGCGATTGTAAATGGGTCTTCGTATGTTCCTGTACCTTTTGTCCTAATATTTGAATCATCAATAATTAATATATCATTCAAATATGTAACTCTTTGCAAAGAACTTCGCCCTCTAAATGCATTATCAGCGATGCCTTTAACTTGTAACACTTCTGTACCGAGTTTAACACAAGTTGGGATAGATAATACTGAATCTAAAACATCATTAGCATTATATCCATATAACAAAACTGTATTATCTTCACATCTATCAAACAATAAATTACTTTTGCTTGTTTGAGCATTTATTGATTCTGCAAATAGAAATATGCCAATCATCTCCCCTAAAAAGATAGACGCATTTCGTAATCCCATTCTTGAAATCTTTTTCATAATTCTTTATATTTTGAGTTTTATAATAAATATCTTCCCCCGACAGCCACCCTTTGCCAAGAATCTTAAATCCAATTTGTTTGTCTGTATTTGAAAAGAGCATGGGTGATAAATCTTCCATCAATTCCATGTACAGGTCTTGGAATACCACATATCAAGGATTAGCATTCAGTTAGCCCACGCAGTGGATTATATTTTACATATATAACCGCTAAGAGAACGCCCTTTGCATCATCTTCTGACATGTTCAAATTTTTCAAGTTCGTACGTTGAAAACGTCTTTTCACCGACTTCGCCCTACACGAGAGCCATGCCGTTCACCAATAAGATTTTGACCCACTTTCTCTTTCCGGCTAACCGAATCAGTTACAAAAATACAAATTATTTTCTTAAAGCAAAAAATCATTTCAATTTGCATCATACTAAAATAAGGTGCGTGCGCGCAGAGGAAGGATCTTTTCCTTTCTTAGGGGCACCTTGAATCATACACCACCTCGAAGTTGAACACACAGAGCCTTGAATTTATCGCGATGATTTTACAACTTTATCGTGATAATTTTCATGATTTATCGTGATAATTTTGTATATTTGTCGCGACAATTCTGAGGCTTTGAGTCAATGAATGTCAAGTTCCAAAGGAAAAACTTTTATTTATTAACAGTAATAACAATTATTTTTTATGATTAATTTTACACTAAACCCAAAACAAATGCCACAACACAGCGGTGAAGAAAAACTTTATTACGCAATTGCACAAGCAAACGGTGAAATGAATATTGAAGATCTTGCGATCGTAATGGCTAGAATGACTGGTAGACAAGACTCATATACATTTGCAGAAGCATTACGGATATTACCGGATGCACTAAAAAAAGTACTAACAAAGGGATTTTCGGTAAAACTTGGCGACCTCGGGCGATTCTATATCACACTCCAAAGCGAAGGAGTAAGCGAAGACGAAATCAAAGGTTACAACCCTCACGATCATATTACAGATGTCTCAGCGAACTGGACTCCCGGACATACTCTGCGCCACCTTGGCAACAAAAAAAACGGGAAAGGCAAAGGTTATGTTCGTGCTACTTCAGGACTAAAATTCAAAAGAGTAATTACAAGAAACGCCCAAAAAGAAGCCATAAGACAAATGAAAAGAAAAACGAATGCCCAAGACAAATTATAAACACATATATAAGGCAACAAAATCATCAATTACAACACTTTTCTTATAGCGAATTATATGCTTGTAAAAGATTGTCTAAAGCCTCACGAAGTACAGAGCGTGGGACCGCAACATTCATTCGCATGAAACCCGCACCACCTGCGCCAAACATCTCTCCATCATTGAGCGCCAAATGAGCCTTATCAACAAAAAAGTCATTCAACTCATCATGATTCAAGCCCAAGCCTCGACAATCTAAAAACACAAGATAAGAGGCTTGCGGACGAATCATCGTCAAACGTGGCATTTCAAGCTTTAATCTGCCCGCTAAATAGGTTATATTTTCCTTAATATAATCTAAACACTCATCAAGCCACTCCGTGCCATGAGAATAGGCCGCAACAACAGTCTGATAAGCAAAAACATGCCCCATATTTAGCTCGTTATTCGCCAAATAATCATCAAACCGCTTACGTAAATCATCATTTGGAATTATACTATAACTACTCACCATACCTGCCATATTAAAAGACTTGCTTGGCGAAGCAAACGTTATAGACTCTTGTTCTGCATTAATACAACATTCAGCAAAAGGCAGATGTTTATAAGGAGGCAAAGTAAGGTCGGCATGAATTTCATCAGAAACTACAATAATATGATTACGATGACAAATATCAGCAATATGGCAAAGTTCATCTTTCGTCCAAACACGGCCACCCGGATTGTGAGGATGGCAAAGAAGAAACATCTTGCAACCAACAGCAGCATGCTCCATTTGGTCCCAATCAATAACGATTTCTTCGTTACAAAGATGCTGCTCACACTCAACAACAACTCTTCCTCCATTACGAGGAACATGCAAATAAGGGTGATATACAGGAGTATTGACTAAGATCTTATCGCCAGGTCGAGTGAAACATTGAATAGCAAAAGCAATACCCGGCACGATGCCTGGCACAAAGTTCAGCCATTCTTCTTTAATATTCCAATCATAACGTATCTTTTGCCAATTGACAATTGCATCTGCCCAAGCTTGGGGACAACAAGTATATCCCAAGATAGGATTGTCACAACGACGACGTATTGCATCTACTATAAAATCAGGAGTGGCAAAATCCATATCTGCTATCCATAGGGGAAGAAGGTCTACCCTTCCCCAAATCTCTTGCATACACTCAATCTTTGTGGCATCAGTTTGATGGCGATCTATCACCTTATTAAAATCGTACTTCATTTGGATGTATAAAAATTAGTCATTTTCTCTATTGCCCTTGTGCAAACGGGGCAAAAATTTGTAACATTATTCTCTTTCATACGGCAAGTCTCACACGGACGCCAAACCCCTTTTGTCTGATAACCTCCACCGTCAAAAAGCGACACTCCATTTTGCCCCATCATATCTTGCCATTTGGAAGAAAAATCTGCCATAGTTGTAATATTAGGCTCCCACGGCTCAACTTGCGAATGGTAACGTTCGCCCATTTCATCACCATAATCGTACTCATCGCCCAAACCCGCATAAGAATGTCCAAACTCATGAACTAGAACCTTTGCGAATGTACTATGATCAGCTGCGCACGTCATCCACTGGTTATAGATACCTCCTCCCCCATATTCCTTCGTATTGACAAGAACTATAATGTGTTCAAACAAAATACCGCTCAAAATATCATAAAGTAGATAATCTCGCGAAAGAGTATGGTAACGAGGAGTATAAAAAGTATCAAAAGCGCTCATTAATGCTGTCCGAGTCCAAATATTGTCATGCGGAATTGAAGGGCCACTCTGCTCTGAAGTTGAAGCAACCGCTACAACATTAAACTTATGCTTTAATCGAGTAAAAGGCTCATGAGTAAATAACGCTTCAACCGCGCGGTTTGCATCTTTCCAAAATTTATCGGTTTCATCGTTAGTATATCCTTCGGCTACTATCGCCAAATCAACACATTCCGCAGATGTCCCATTTTTCACAAGATAGCGATAAGGAATACCATTTTCACTAATAGGACGTATAAGAATATCCGTTGGGACAAAGCAAAATCTCATCCGAGAAGACACTTTTCCATAAGTATCAATTAAAGTAATCTCAACGTCCGTCTCCTGCTTTGGAAAAGGCAGATTAAAACTTTGCTGAAAAGATTTATCTATTCGCTTAGCTTCTTCCGTAGTCTGCCATTCCAAAAATAATGAAGAAAATGTGTGAACATACAACAACTGTCCTGTCTCGTGGTCAAACATACGCAATTGACCATTACCCCTTAAAATTTCCTCTGTAAGATGCGATTGACGCCCAGCCCATCCTTCCTGACGATATTTCTGTACAAGGTATATACCCTGTTGATGATCATTACCACAGAATTGAATATCAAGCCTTAAAGTAGCATTCTCGAAATAATCAGTAAAAGATTGAGCAAAAACGCAAGAAGAAAGAAATAAAAATAGGACAAGAAAATATTTCTTCATTTTAATGACTATTTAGATTGCAAATATAGCAAATAATTCGTATTTTTGCATTCGTTTTAATGAAAAATTTATCGTAGATAAAATTATGCTTATTGACAACCCTATAAACGAAGATGGCAAATACAAAGTACTAAAAAGCAAATATATCCATAAAAGACCATGGCTAACAGCGAGAGTCGAAGAGATAGAATTGCCGAATGGCATAATTAATGACGAATACTATGTACTCGAATACCCTGATTGGGTAAACATCATCGCAATCACCGAAGATGAACACTTTATAATGGAAAGACAATACCGGCATGCACTTGGTAACACTTGTTACGAATTGCCTTGCGGGGTGATGGAGAAAGGAGAAACGCCACTAGAATCTGCTCAACGAGAATTGGCCGAAGAAACAGGTTATACAGGAGGCAAATGGGAATTGCTCATGGATATTGCTCCCAACCCTGGTTCACAAACGAATATGGCACATTGTTTTGTAGCAAGAGATGTAAAAAAAACATGTCAGCAGCATTTAGACAGGACAGAAGACATTGAGATACATTTACTCACAAAAAAAGAAGTAAAATATCTTATGGACAACAACCTTATCATACAATCGCTTATGCTAGCACCGTTATGGCGCATATTTGCAACAGATAGTATTTAAAAACATAACTGAACAAAAAGATGCAAATTACATTAAAATTTAGCGAACTACAACACTTCGTAGAATCACGACTGCATAAAAAACTTACTATGAGCCACATAAATAACGACTCTTGTAATGTCAACATAAGTATAACAATCCCATACATCAATAAAACAATGAATGTAGGTTTAGAACTCAAAGTCATAGAAGCAAAAGGAAGCGACATAACCCTAGCAATAGATGGAGAACAAGCCACAGGAATGGCCATGAACATAGCTTTTCCGATGATTCAAAATAAAATTGGTGCAAATCTGCTAGAGATAGCGGAGGGAAACAACCTAGTGTTGCACTTGGGTAATAGTGACAAAACAAAACGTTTTTTTGAAAATATGGATTTGACTGATATAACGTTTTCAGAAGACGCAATAAATGTTAGTTTAAAACTTAGGAATTAACTTACAAATTCTAAATAAGTTGTAAAAAAAATAAAAAATCAACTATACTCAACCTTTAGGTTGGCTATTTCAGAATTATTTTCTATATTTGCAACCCACTATACGAAATAAACATAAAAAAATCAGCATAACACACATGGGAATGTTTTCTTTTATACAAGAGATTGCGATGGACCTCGGAACGGCCAATACCATAATTATCAGCAACGACAAAATTGTGGTTGATGAGCCATCTGTAGTGGCCATAGACACTCGTACAGAGAAGATGATTGCTGTTGGAGAAAAGGCGAAGATGATGTATGAAAAAACACACAAGAACATCTCAACCATTCGACCACTTTACAATGGAGTTATTAGTGACTTTTCTGCTTGCGAACAAATGATGCGTGGCCTTATTAAAATGGCTCACACTAGTAGTCGCTTTTTCACACCATCGCTAAGAATGGTCATTGGTGTTCCTTCGGGCTCTACGGAAGTTGAACTTCGTGCTGTACGCGATGCCGCTGAGCATGCAAATGGAAGGGATGTATATCTCATATTTGAGCCTATGGCAGCAGCTATCGGTATAGGGGTAGATGTGGAAGCTCCAGAGGGAAATATGGTCGTTGATATAGGTGGAGGTACGACAGAAATTGCCGTTATCTCACTTGGAGGCATCGTGTCTAACTCCTCTATCCGTGTCGCAGGTGACGATTTTACAAGCGACATTCGTGAATATATGGCGCGTCAACATAACGTAAAGGTATCCGAACGTATGGCGGAGCGTATCAAAATCCATGTAGGAAGTGCGATTCCTGATCTTGGAGACAATGCCCCGGAAGACTATGAAGTACATGGGCCAAATCGTATCACGGCTTTACCGGTACATATACCTGTCTCTTATCAAGAAATTGCTCATTGCTTGGATCGTTCCGTTGCAAAACTCGAATCGGCAATCCTCAACGCACTAGAAACAACACCACCAGAGTTATATGCTGATATCATCAAGAATGGTATATATCTTACCGGTGGTGGTGCTTTGCTTAGAGGTCTCGACAAGCGTCTTACCGAGAAGATAAAGATTCCGTTCCATATAGCAGAAGATCCTCTCCATAGTGTTGTTAAGGGCGTCGGCATTGCATTGAAAAACGTTGAACGCTTTTCATTCTTAATGCGTTAAATAGAATTAGTTAGCTACATTCTTTAGAATGAATAATTTGATTTCATTCATTCAGCGATTTAGTCACTGGATTTTGTTTTTATTGCTTGAAATTATAGGCTTTACTTTGCTATTCTCTTTCAATGGATATCAAAGTAGTGTGTGGCTTTCCTCTGCAAATAACATTTCTGGAAAATTGTTTGAATGCACATCGTTTTTTGCAAACTTCTTTTCTCAAGCAACAATTAACAATGAATTAACACAACGCAACATAGAGCTTCAGCAAGAAAATGAATTACTGAAAGAAAAACTTGGTGATAAAACTATAGAAGCTATCATTTCTGCTCAAAAATCAAAGCCAATAACATATAACTATATTCATGCAAAAGTAATAAGCAATACTATTACAGAACAAAACAATATTTTGACATTAGACAAAGGTTATAATGACGGCATTCGCGAGAACATGGGAGTAGTTGATGCAAATGGCATTGTCGGTATTGTATATCTTGTATCAAAAAATTATAGTACAGTTATTTCCTTATTAAACACACATGCCAAAATATCATGCATGATAGAAAATCGCGGTTCTTTCGGTACATTAAGATGGGGCGGACTCGAATATGATATTGCTTATCTAGAGGACATCCCACGCCATACTCCTTTTCGTATTAACGACAAAGTTATAACTAGTGGCTATTCTACGATTTTTCCTCGTGGCATACCTGTTGGAAAAATCATCGCAGCATCAAACTCTGCTGATGGTCTTTCATACAAACTCAAAGTATTACTATCGACAGATTTTGCTCATCTTCGCGATGTTCGCGTAATAAAAAACAATCGTTCTCAAGAACGAAAAATGCTAGAAACAATCTCTGTAGACTCGCAAAAAATAGACCAAGTATCATTCACATCTAAATAAAGGCATTATTATGGAGTATTTAATCCGACGTTCCATATGGTTCGTAGTATTCTTGCTAGCACAAATATTATTGCTTAGCAAAATACATCTTTTCCATTATGCCACGCCATTTTTATTCATTTACTTCATAATGCAGTTTCCTAAGAGTTATTCTAGAATTGGGTTATTATTATGGGGTTTTTTTATGGGATTATTTGTAGACATAAGCAACAACACACCTGGTGTTACGGCTTGTGCGCTTACAATTGTCGCTTTTGTACAGCCATATCTATTAGAATATTTTGCACCTAATGACACATACGATATTGAGCTTCCAAGCATCCGTACAATGACGACTCAAAGATTTTTCCGTTATGCAATAGCGATGACAGGATTATTCTGCGTCCTTTTCTTTACATTTGAAGTTTTCAATTTATATAATTTTGTAGATTGGCTCTTAAGAGTCATATTAAGTACAGCATTGACGATAATATTCATTCTCGTACTAGAAAAATTTAGACGATGACCGAATTCGACCTTACAAAAAGAAGTTATGTTCTGTCTGGCGTCGCAATTTTTATAGTCACGATGTTCTGCATACGCCTATTCTGTTTGCAAGTCATTTCTAACGACTATAGAAAATATGCCGACTCTAATGCTTTTTTAAGAAAAAGCGAGTTCCCTGCACGTGGTATAATAAAAGATCGGAATGGGAAAATTCTTGTATATAACCAAATGACTTATGATCTTATGGTTGTTATGAATGACATCAATCCCGCTATGGACACTATTGACTTTTGCCACTCTATTGGAATAAATAAGGATGAATTTATTCATAGAATGGAAACTATAAAGAATAGAGATAAAAATCCTGCATATTCACGCTTTACGCAACAAGTATTCTATCAACAACTCACACCCAAAGAATATAATATACTAGAGGAAAAAATGTTCCGTTATCCTGGTTTTTATATTCAAAAACGCTCCATTCGAAGATATCGCTCTTCTATAGCCGCACATGTCCTTGGAGAAGTGGCCCAAGTTTCAGGTGCAGATATTGAGGGAAATGACTATTATCAACCTGGAGATTATATCGGGAAAATGGGAGTTGAACGTGCTTACGAAGAACAACTTCGAGGCCAAAAAGGTGTACACATTTTTTTACGTGATGCTAGAGGAAAAATTAGAGGATCATACAAAAATGGAAAATATGACACACCTCCTCGTCCTGGCAAAGATATCACACTAGGACTTGATGCAGAACTGCAAGAAGAAGCAGAGCGATTAATGAAAGGACATCGTGGTAGCATTGTTGCAATAGAACCCTCCACAGGCGAAGTTCTTTGCATGGTATCAGCTCCATCATACGACCCACGAATCATGGCTTCAAGACATCGAGGAGAATATATGCGCAAACTACAAAATGACAAATCGCTTCCTCTTCTTAATCGTGCAATAATGGGACAATATCCTCCAGGTAGTACTTTCAAGCCATCGCAAGCTCTTACTTTTCTTCAGGAAAAAACAACTAATCTAGGCACATATTATCCGTGTAATGGAGGTTTCCGTTACAAAAGACTCAAAATAGGATGTCATATCCATCCGTCTCCCCTAGGTTTAGAAGAGGCATTAGCTACATCATGCAATAGTTATTTTTGTTGGGGACTTTATTATATGCTTAATAATCGCAGTCAATATCATTCACTATCTGAAGCGATGTCTACTTGGCGCGATTATATGGTAAGCATGGGATTCGGATATAAGTTAGGCATTGACATTCCTGGTGAAAAACGAGGACTCATACCTAATGCCGAGTTTTATGATAAAGCTTATCAAGGTCATTGGAATCCACTTACTATTCTATCCATTTCTATTGGACAGGGTGAAGTTATGAATACCCCTTTACAGATAGCAAATCAAGCTGCGACCATTGCAAATCGTGGTTACTATATCATTCCACACATAGTAAAACATATTAACAATGCCGAAATAGACACAATCTATTCTGAACGACATTATACAATGGTCGATCGTAAGAATTATGAGCATGTTGTGCGAGGTATGAGAGCTGCTGTCACAAGTGGCACATGCAAAGGAACAAACATTCCTGGATACTCCGTCTGTGGCAAGACTGGTACTGCACAAAATCGAGGTGGCGACCATGCCGTTTTTATGGGATTTGCCCCCATGCGCAATCCTCGCATTGCGATTGTTGTATATGTAGAGAATGGAGGTTTTGGCGCCTCATCTGCTGTTCCTATTGCGGCACAATTATTTAATCTATATTTGAAACATCAAAAATCATGATAAATTCTAGACCTTCAGTATTCCGTACACTTGATTGGTGGATTATTGGTATTTTTATCGCTATGCTCATCTTTGGTTGGTTCAGCATTTGTGGAGCCAGTTACACATACGGAGAAACAGAAATTTTCTCACTATCATCACGTTCAGGAATGCAACTAATATGGATAGGAACGGCACTTGTTTTAGGCCTTGTAATATTATTGCTTGACAACCATATTTTTGATGCTTTTGCCTATATATTGTATGGTGCTGTAATCATTATTCTGTTTATCACTATTTTCAATCCAAAACAAATTCATGGATCGCGTTCATGGCTCGTATTTGGACCAATACAAGTACAACCGGCAGAGTTCGCAAAATTTGTTACAGCTTTAGCGATTGCTAAATTCATGAACTCTTATGATTTTAACCGCAATCAGGCGCGGCATTGGGGCATAGCATTTGCGATAGTGCTTATACCTATGGTACTTATCATCTTGCAGAAAGAGACTGGTTCCGCTTTGGTATATTTAGCATTTTTCTTAATGTTTTATCGTGAAGGTATGCCAGGAGCTATTTTATTTATAGGAGTTGCTCTTACCTTATACTTTATCATCGGCATTAAATATCAAGAAGATCTCATCTGTCATAACACGACTCATTTAGGTACATTTCTTGTAATGTTTATGATATCTGCCTTTTCCATTACACTAGACCATATACATAGCCATTATGACAATATGATAGCGCTTGTCAAACTTCCTACTTTTCAAAAAGTAGTGGCCTTATTAACTATCACACTATTTGGAGTATTATTTTCATTATACGTTATCCCATTCAATGTAAATATATTGATGGTTACCATCGTCATCAGTACTGCCTTTTTCTATATCTATCGTGGCATAAAAGATGATTGCAAAAGATATCTCCTTATAGGTTTCTTCGCCTTTGGATCATTGGGATTTTTCGGTTCTGCGAACTATGTATTGAATGATGTCATGGCTCCATATCAACGTGCCCGTATCAATGTCCTACTTGGTATTGAAGATGACCTTACAGGAATCGGATACAATGTGCACCAAAGTGAAATAGCCATTGGTTCTGGCGGTTTTTTAGGTAAAGGATTTCTTAATGGAACTCAAACAAAACTGAAATATGTACCCGAACAAGATACTGATTTTATTTTTTGTACCATAGGCGAGGAAGAGGGCTTTGTGGGTAGTGTCTTTGTGCTACTATTATTTCTTGCACTAATTCTACGCATAATTTATACTTCAGAACAACAAGCCACACGCTTTGGACGCGTATATGGCTATTGCGTTGTAAGTATTTTCATTTTCCATATACTGATAAACATTGGTATGGTACTAGGATTGACTCCGGTTATTGGTATTCCTTTGCCATTTTTCTCTTATGGTGGTTCATCGCTATGGGGGTTTACTATCTTATTATTCATCTTTCTACGCCTTGATGCCGACCGCAAGATAGCAGCACAAGTATAACTTACATCATTTCGGAGAAATAAAATGCCATACTGCACTTCGGCAATATGGCATTAAATCTATATGGTTTTTATTAAGCTATCGTTTCTTTATTTTCAAAAAAAAGCATTTCTTGTTCTGCTTTCAAATCCTTATAAAAATGTGCTTGTGTGGTATAGATGTAAGGCAACAACCATAAAAAGCCCACTCCTAACGTCAGACAAGCCAAAAGAAACCAGCCAATAAAACTCAAATTAAGCAAGACAAACTGCCAAAAATGTCTTTTTATCATATTGACACTTAACCGAATGGCTCTAAGATTCTTCATTTCCCGGTCGTCATACATAATAAAAAATGTCATTGAAAAATATATGCTTGGAATCATTATCAAAATAACAAAAAGTGGTATCATTATGGCGTACACTATCGACATTTTGACTTCACTCATTATCAAAATGACAATAGGAAGAACCATCAAACAAAGAATTATAACGGAGAACAATAGTGCTATTATCAAATTAGTAGATAACACACGCACTATGTTCTCATCACTATATCCTTTCCATAAATTATTAAATTTCAGCACTTCGCCATGGGCTATAGATAAGAAAATAGTATATGCACTCCATCCTAGTGGCCAAATCATAATAGTTGTAATGATCTGAAATGAAACTGATGATAAAAGAGAAAAATGTGCAAACATCTCTCCAAATGACGAAACACTCACGGCAATTGCACAATAGACAAGCATAATTACTGCAGCATTGTCCCAATTATCCTTTAGCGAAGCTTTTGCTTTTTGTTTGTAAATTTTTATTGCTTCCATAATAATGATATTATTAACGTTCAAAATAGTATTCAAGTTCTTTTATTGCCTCTCTCGCCTGATTGGGAAGATCTTTTATTATCTCACCTTTTTCAAGTAACAATATACGCGAAGAAATATCTGATACAAGATTTAAATTATGTGAAGAAATAATCACGGTTGTACCTAATTCAGAATTCATCTTATGGATGAGTTTTGACACGGTGATCTGTGAAGATGGGTCTAGATAGTTGAAAGGTTCATCAAGCAGCAAAAGCTTTGGATTGATGAACATTGCACCGATAATACCCACTTTTTGACGATTTCCTTCAGAAAAATTACGCAGATACTTATTGATGCCCAACACTTCACCATTCATCAGCGTTGTATATTCTTCCAAACGCTCATCCATTTCCCCCTTATCTATATTGTAGGCTTTGGCAATAAAAGAAAAGTATTCTTCGGGTGTTAAAAAATCTATCAAGAATCGTCCATCAACGAACGATCCGGTGATGCTTTTCCAATCAGTTGAAATATTAACGTGTTGGCCAATAATTTCAACAAAGCCAGAATCGGCCATTATCAAATCAAGAATCAGTCGCAACATTGTGCTCTTCCCTGCCCCATTATTACCGACAAGCCCTATAAGCTCTCCCTTACCAATATGCAGTTGAGAGATATTCAGCACGGTTGTGCCGTTATATACTTTTGTAAGTTCCTGTATATTTATCATTCTGAATAACGATCAAGAAGTTTATATTTATTTTTATCAAACAGATAAGCCATCCATTTTATCCAAAGTTTGTGACAAAAGAAACCGACCATACCTAATACAGCAAGAATACCAGCGCAGATATACACATCATTAATAAAAGCCAATATTGCTCCAAAGACTATCATCGGTAATAACGGAGCTAGGGTATAGAAATTAAATGTCCAGTTGGCGCCTTGCATATTCATATACGATCCTGCAAATAGGTCAATACGTTTACCATAAAGGCACGTAGGTAATGAGAAAAGAATGGCAAAGCCCATAACAAATAATACTGTTGATACATAAAGCCATACATCATAACGTCCTATTAATATAGATCCAGATGATATTAATGTTGTAACTATCGTCATAAATACCATCATATAATACTTGCTTTCCAAAATCCTCTCTACACCAATTGGTTTGCTTACAATTCCATGGAAGAAATTTGCCTCTACCCCAAACCCTAGCGAGCCAAAGAACATTGGCAAGAAAAACAAAGCCAAAAACATATAGAAAGAATTTCCGTGGACTTCGTTTTCCATATCTGTACCTGGGAAATAGGCATACAAAGCAAATATCACACCCATAACGAGCATCATGCGAATACGTTTTGCACGAAGCAACAACAACAATTGAAGCCAAATGAAAGACACATTCTTAATACTTCTCACCTGGCTCATCGTCACCTTTGACTCATTATAGCGGTGCAAGTGGAACAAATAATGGTAAAGCACCACAATAGTACAAGCATATACTATCCATAAAGGAAACAAAAGGGCTCCAAATAAATATACAATATATATTGTCCACACTCCGAGTTTATATTCCCATCCTTTAGCCTTACGATGTTCCATAGCAACTATTCCATTAATGTAGCTCATTATGAACAGCATCACGACTGCAATAAGTGCCACATGGAAAGGCAATAGTAGGAATAATATTGGCAAAAGTGTAATTACAACAAACCAATTATTGAAATCGATTATATTTGTTAGAAATAGGAAGCGATTCCATTCTTGCAGACTAATGGGCTTTGTTTTGAGGTAATCATCCATAATGCCGTTGTCATGTTTGAAAAGAAATGTTCCCATCAAGTCAGCAAGCATAAGGCTCATACAGAGCGGTTTTATCACATTCCAAGCATAAGGCTTCAAGATGTCATCAAGTTCATTTCCTAGCGCCCAATACATCCCTATCATTATTGCCCAAAATAGGACGATAATATACGCAGAGGCGAAAAAGACAGCCCATCGCCATCCTCTTCGCTTCTGTTTAAGATATAAAGACCACAGCGTTTTTAACATAATTTAGTTTGTGAGTTTCTTTCTAAAAGTCAACTTCTGTTTTCCGCCCGTTAGTGCATCAATTTCCACGATGAGTTTTTCCCCATCATAAGATATGATTTTTAAATTGGCATTTAGGTTCTCCTTTTCCATTAACACCTGCTTCAGCCGACTTTTCATACCTTTAATTTGAGCATCTATTTGAGATTTTGTTGCCTCGTCAATCCCTGTAGGAAGTTTAATTTGCGGGTCGCTCATTTCAAATGATGCAGGGTCGCTCGTCATCAAGATGCTAGTGGCTTTGATTTCCCATGTATTGCAGAACTTGAAATCCACCTTAATTCCGCCATTCTCATTTCCCATATTCAAGTTTGCTTTTACTATACATGTATTGTCGGCATTTGCATCAATAAAAATCGTAACACCCATTACCGAACCACTCCAAGAGCCAACGAACTCTTCATTTGTCAATTCTTTTGTCTCCTGTGCTGAAGCCTGCAATATGATTGTGAACAAGGCAACAGCCAAGAATAATACTTTTTTCATAACAATATGATGTTCTTAAAAGACCACTAATTACTTCTGTGTTGTCATTCCTACTTCGATGTGGTTACCGCTACGGAATATCGTTTTTGCCATTTGCTGAACATCAGCAGCCGTGATAGTTCCAAGAACTTCCTTATAAGTTGTGACGTAGTCCTTATTTTCTCGGGTGGCATCCTTCAACGCTATCATCCAATAATAGTTCTGCATGAGCTCTTCGTCGTGAGAACGGAGCAAATATTCCTTAGCCTTTTCCATATCTTCAGCACTCGGACCATTTGTAACCATATCTTCTACACCCTTATATAAAATTTCTGTCATCTTTGCACGTTTGTCAGGAGCTGTAGGCAATATGATTTGTACCGTAGCCTCTTCTACAGGATAGTCGCTCAACGAAACGCTTGCCTGTACTGTATAAGCACCACCTTCATCCTCGCGCACGCTTTCTATATATTTATAATTCAAGGCTTGCTCTAGAATGTTAGTTACAAGGATGTTTTTCAAATCTTCTTTTACAGGGGCATGATAGATTACAGCAACCATTGAGAATGGAGTCTGCTGTTCTTTTTCGAAGATATTAATGTGTTCGCCGTCAACTATTCGCATATCTATAATCTTGTAGTTTTCCTGTGTCTTGAGTACAGGAAGACTACCTAGATACTTTTCAAACAAAGGTTTCGCCACTTCGAGATCTATATCTCCAACGAAATAGAATACAAAATCATTTCCGTCGGCAAAACGCTCTTTGTAGAGCTGTAGCATGCGATCGTAGTTCAAAGCCTCAAGATTTTCCACCTTTGGCAGACTTGCCTTTGCACGAGGATGATTGTTATAAATGACGCTTAAAAGAGTATCCTGGAGCGCATAAGTTGGTTGCATAGTAGCATTCTTGTAGAGAGCTTTCATCTTATCGACTGCCGATTGGAATGCGCTCTCGTCCTTCCGCGGAGCAGTAAACATAAGATAAGTGAGTTGTAGGAGTGATTCAAGGTCTTTTGTAACACAAGAACCAGACAGTCCTTCAGACTTTTCTCCGATTGAAGGGATAAGCGAAACCTGCTTCCCCGCCAGTTTCTTTGAAAGGTCTGTTGAAGAGAAATTGCCCCAACCACATTCATCCATTATATCTGCAACATAATGGAAATTTAATATATCCTCATTGCCGTAAAGAGAACTTCCGCCAAAACTTGCAGCCGACATTCGGATGTTGTTTGGAGTAAAATCAGTCTTCTTTACATAAATTTTGACACCATTCTTAAGTGTGAGCAACTGGCTATCAAAGACAGACGGCTCTTGTTTCATAATCTTGGAGCCTTTCAGTACAGCAGCATCAACCAATGGTTCTGCAGAAACCTCTTCTTTGTAAGCCTCTATCGTTTCTGCTTCCACGTCTTTCATGAGTTGCAGAATATGCGCATTTTCAGGCAGAGCAACTCCTTCTTTTTCAGGCATGAAGACAGCAATAATGAGATTTGAATCGTTTTGATTCATCACCATTTGATTGATTGCTTCAAGCGGTAATTGATCGCAGAGCATCTTCATCGTATTGTATTCGAACTCGATACCCGTTGCAGGCTCATTATCAAGGAAATTGTTTACATATTCATTAACGAAGCTTGAGTTACGAATTTTGGTTTTCTGTTGATAATAATTTTCCAAGGAAGACTTATATCTCTCCTTAAAACGCTCATATTCTGTAACCGTGAAACCATTGCGAGCCACACGCAAATATTCGCGATAGGTTGCCTTGAAAGCCTCATCAAATTTATCATCGGCGAACTGGCAAGTAAATTCTTCTGCATCCTTGGCTCTTGCCATTCCAAAAACTTTTTTATAGCCCCAACTTGCACCTATGAACGGAGGATTCGGCTTTTGTGCCAACTCACCATAACGCTCGTTGAGCATGCTCCCAATTGCATGCAAAACATGTTGTATTACTAGATACTGCATGCCGGATTTCATACTTTCCGGCACAGGGTCTTGTTTGTAAGCCATCATGAGAATAGATTGAGATAATTCCTTGTCTTTTGTCGTATAGATGATTGGCTCCTTGTTGTCAGGAATAGGATATATCTCGCGTGGAGCACCATTCTCCACCTTTTTGATGTCCGCAAAAATACTCTTTATCTTTGCCTCCACTTCATCAACATTCACGTCACCGACAACGATTATTGCCTGCATATCAGGACGATACCACTTGCGATAATAACTGCGAAGGTCATCATACTTGAAATTCTTCACTACATCCATCAAGCCTATAGGAAAACGCTCAGCATATTTACTTCCCTTAAAGATTATTGGCAAACCTGTTTCAAAAAGACGAGTCAAGGCATTTGTACCACTACGCAGACGCCACTCCTCTTCTATCACACCACGCTCTTTGTCTATTTCCTTATCTTCGAGTAGAAGATCGTGGCTCCAGTCGTGTAGAATCAAAAGACAAGAGTCTATTGCTTCCGGATGAGATATCACCGGTACATTATTCATATTATAAACAGTCTGGTCAAAAGCCGTATAAGCATTAAGGTCTTCACCAAACTTAACACCGATGCTCTCCAGGTAAGTCTTGAGCTTGTTGCCGGGGAAATTCTTCGTGCCATTAAAGCACATATGCTCAAGGAAATGAGCCAATCCGCGTTGGCTTTCTTCTTCCTGAATAGAGCCGACTTTCTGTGCGATATAAAAATCTGCACGCTTCTCTGGCCATTCATTATGACGAATGTAATAAGTCAGACCATTATCCAACACACCCCGTCTTACCTCTGGATCAAGAGGCAGATTCATATTCATTTGCGCCATTCCTTGTAGAGAAAATAATAGGCACACTAGGATAAAAAATAATTTTTTCATAATTCATATTTTGATTTAAAACATATACCTTTTTTTCGTTTCGTATATAATGACGCAAATATAAGAAAAAAAACTACACTTTTGACAAAAAAAACGAAAATTTCCCTTACATGATTATAAAAACTAGGTAGAGAATTGGGTAGAGAATTGGGTAGAGAATTGGAGAATCCATAAAGATCCCCTATTACAAAGAATAGCACACTTATATATACCTTACCATAAGACAATCAAAAAAAATAACACTTTATTAAACACATGACGAAACAATATTAACCCTTCGCCATTTCAAAGTCAAGCGCTCAGAGCCTCGAACTTATCGCGACAAGTTTATCGATTTATCACGACAATTTCATAAAATCATCGCGATAATTTTACAGAATCATCACGACGATTCACACCCTTTGAACGAAAGAACTCGAGGTAATGGCGAGAAAACCGTCTAGAGTATAAAGTTCATAATTCCATTATTTTTGCGCCACCTATATCTCGTTTTGATTTTTTATTTGCATCAAATGGTGCTAACTGCATCAGTACTTCGTTTAACGGCAAAAACAAAACTCCGATGAAGGCAAGCTGCTCTCTTCTATAAGCCAAAATCTTACGATTAAACGATTTATTTGTGAGCCCGAACTAAAGCAAGTCTAGAGAAAGCCAAGTTTGTTCCCACAAATTAAATCACCCTTAAATTAAATAAAAGCAAGACCTAGACAGAAATTAAATTTTAGTACACCACCCGAAAGAGTTTTATAAACATTTTTATTAATATTGCACTTGTATGTTGACTCTGCACACATTACGCTGCCAGCCTAATAAATCTAAAATAATGCAAATTATTTTTGGTTTTATTTCTAAATTGCACTACCTTTGCAAGCCGATTGTGAGAAATTAATAAAAACAGTAACTTGGTATAACCCCTAAGTAACACTAAAAACAAAAATAAAATGAAAAAAGGTATTCATCCAAAGGATTATCGCCCTGTAGTATTCAAGGATATGAGTAATGGCGATATGTTCCTTACACAATCTTGCTGTGCAAGCAAGGAGACAATTGAGTTTGAAGGTGAGACTTACCCACTCATCAAGGTGGAAATTTCTAGTTCTTCACACCCATTCTACACAGGTAAGAGCAAGTTGGTCGACACAGCAGGACGTGTAGATAAGTTCATGAGCCGTTATGGCAAGACTCAAAAGAAGTAAATCTTTGATAAATATGGTAACAAAAAACTCCCTTTTGAGGGAGTTTTTTGTTTGCCAAAATAAAATTTCTTATTTTTGCCTAAAATACAGAAAAACATTATTATGGAACAAACCAAATGCCTTATCGTTGGAAGTGGCCCTGCAGGATATACTGCTGCAATATATGCCTCACGCGCAAACCTTAATCCAATTCTCTACTCTGGACTACAACCCGGTGGACAACTGACACAAACAACGGAAGTGGAAAATTTTCCCGGCTACCCACAAGGCGTTGACGGGAATCAAATGATGGACGACTTGCGACAACAGGCACTCCGCTTTGGTGCCGACATACGCGATGGAGCAATCATCTCAATTGAGAAACAAGCAAAAGCCTTCCTTGCTCATACCGAAGATGGCGCAGAAATTCACGCAAAGACAATAATCATCGCCACAGGAGCCACGGCAAAATATCTCGGATTGGCAGATGAAGACAAATATAAAGGTTTAGGAGTAAGTGCTTGCGCCACTTGTGATGGTTTCTTCTATCGCAAAAAAACAGTTGCAGTAGTGGGTGGCGGAGATACTGCTTGCGAAGACGCACTTTATCTTTCACATCTTGCAAAAAAGGTCTATATGATTGTCCGCAAGCCATTTTTGCGCGCATCAAAAGTGATGCAGCAACGAGTTATGGAGGCTGAAAATATAGAAATCTTATTTGAACATAATACTCTTGGGCTATTTGGCGAAGAAGGTGTTGAAGGCGCTCATCTCATCAAGCGAAAAGGCGAAGACGACGAAGAAAAAATAGATATTGCTATTGACGGATTTTTCCTAGCTATCGGACATAAGCCAAATTCAGCAATTGTTGAAGACCTCGTTGACACAAATGAATCCGGATTTATCGTTGTTGATGACAAGCAACAGACACGCACACCGGGATTATTTGCCGCCGGCGACGTATGCGATCCACTCTTCCGCCAGGCAATCGTTGCCGCTGGCTCTGGTTGCAAAGCTGCCATGTCGGCAGAACGTTTCGTAACAGAGAATTAAATGAAATACTATCTCATAGCAGGCGAAGCATCAGGCGACTTACATGCAAGTTGCCTCATGCAAGAGCTCCAACGGCAAGATGCAGAAGCACAATTCCGCTTCTTCGGTGGCGACAAGATGAAAGCCATTGGTGGCACATTGGTGCGCCATTATCGCGAGTTAGCCTACATGGGAGTTGTCCCTGTCTTACTACATGCCCACACCATACTGAAAAATATGAATCGGTGCAAGAAAGATATCATCGATTGGAAGCCTGATGTTCTCATACTTATTGACTATCCGGGATTCAACCTAAATATTGCAAAATATCTCCATCGCCATACCGACATTCCTATACATTATTATATAGCACCTAAGCTTTGGGCTTGGAAAGAATACCGCATTAAAAATATTAAACGAGATGTAAACAAGCTCTTCTCTATCCTTCCGTTCGAGAGGATTTTTTTTGAAGAAAAGCATGGATATAAAATTGAATATGTTGGTAATCCTACGGCAGAAGAGATAAGAAAATTCAACGCAAGTTATGCAAGAAATTTTACTGATTTTATCGAAAAAAACGCACTTAAAGAAAAACCAATAATAGCACTTCTCGCGGGAAGCCGCAAGCAAGAAATAAAAGACAATCTTGGCATGATGCTTGAGGCAGCAAATGCCTTTCCACAATATCAGTTTGTTATTGCCGGCGCACCAAGTATTAGCAAAGATTTCTACAGCAAATATGTCAATCTAAATGATAACAAAATTGACGTTCATATTGTTTATAACAAAACCTACGAGTTGCTCGCAAATTCTGAAGCGGCACTTGTAACAAGTGGCACAGCAACTCTTGAGACCGCTCTGTTGAACATTCCACAAGTAGTATGCTACTATACCCCTATGGGCAAATTCATAAGTATGCTAAAAAAACTTATACTAAAAGTAAAATACATCTCACTAGTCAATCTAATTATGAACCAAGAATTAGTAACTGAGCTCGTAGCAGACAAGATGAAAATTAAAAACATACGTTACGAACTTGGGCGGATCTTAAAAGGGGAACCACATCGCGATGAAATTCTCGCAGGCTATAAAAAAATGCACAATAAACTTGGCTCACAAAATGTCGCCGAAAACACAGCAAAATTCATTATTCAAGATATTACTGAACGAAAAAGAAATAATAGCTAATAATGAAAAATCTAATTAAATCCTGATATTTGATGCCTAACACCTAAATAATTATATTATTTTTGGTGTTTTTTTGCTTTTAGAGTAATTTTGCAAATAATATGTGCCTTTGCAAAATTAACATGATAAGATTTTGGACATTACTATTACTGTTCTTATGCATAAATTGTTGCATAGGTGTTGCTCAGGTCACTACATTTATAGAACAAACAGAGATAGAGAAAGTCCCTCAAAGCGACACTTTAACTCTTACCTCAATTGATAGCCTAACAAACACATCCGCAGATGCGGATACAACTATTAGCGCAATTATTGATCACAAAGTCTCAAAAATAAAGACCAAACGCGACTGGAGCACTTGGAGACCTAATTCTACCAAAGCTCTATGGCTTGCTCTCGTTATACCGGGCGGTGGACAAATATACAATCGCAAGTATTGGAAACTGCCAATTTTCTACGGAGGAATGGTGGGGTGTATCTATGCTCTCAACTGGAATGGTCAAATGTACAAAGACTATGCTCAAGCCTATACAGACCTTTTGGATGATGATCCCAACACACAAAGTTACAATCAGTTCCTACATCTTGGAGTTAAAATCACAGATGCAAACAAAAGTAAATACGAGCAAATTTTCAAGAGTCGCAAAGACAGATATAGACGCTGGCGCGATTTATCGTTCTTCTGTATGATTGGTGTATATGCAATATCTGTGATTGACGCATATATTGATGCAGAAATGAGCGATTTTGATCTCAGTAACAATCTCAGCATGAAGATTCGCCCAACAGTAATGAGTGGGAAGAGTTTAACTCAAAACTCAATAAAAGCATCTTCTGTAGGAGTCGCATGTAGCTTAAAATTCTAAAAGATGAAGAAGCAAGTCGTCATATTTATTATCACACTTTCGCTCGTTGCACCTTGTAAGGCTAAACAAGATGTGAGTACATATTCTGACAGCATTCCTCTACCAGAAGCCTTGCTTTTTGATATAGACAGTCTGCTCGTAGAATATAGCGCACAACAGTATCTACAAGCGATGAAATGCGACACTATTGACAACTTGCCATATGTCAGCGACAGCGTCTATATGTTACGACTGCAAAGACTCCCGAACAAGATGGAAATGAGTTATAATGACATCGTGCGCACCGTAATTGAAAAATATACAGGGCGTTTACGTCCATCTGTAAGTTTTTTCCTTGGAGCATCCAATTTTTATTTCCCGATAATAGAAACCATATTAGAAGAAGAAGGGTTGCCTCTCGAACTGCGCTATCTACCTGTAATCGAGTCTGCATTACGCCCGACGGCGACTTCGCGCGCCGGAGCTGCAGGACTTTGGCAATTTATGATACCGACAGGACGACAGATGGGATTAAGAATTAATACTCTTGTTGATGAAAGACGTGACCCATTCAAATCGACCTATGCCGCTGCGAAATACTTGAAACTACTTTACAAAATCTACGGAGATTGGAACTTGGTAATTGCAGCATACAATTGTGGGCCGACAAATGTCAACAAAGCCATACATCGTGCGAGCGGTATAAAAGACTATTGGGAAATATATAAATACCTTCCAAAAGAAACACGAGGATATGTGCCGGCATTCATTGCAGCAAACTATATTATGAACTACTATTGTGAACATAACATTTGTCCAATGTATACAAACTTGCCTATACAATGTGATACCTTGATGATAAATCGCAATATCTCATTAAGACAAATTTCGGAATTTTGCGGAATTGATTTAGCATTATTAAAAATGCTCAATCCACAATATAGAACAGATTTAATACCTGGCGATATAGAACCGACAGCAATATGTCTACCACTAAAGGAAATGACTATCTTCCTCGACCATGAAGACTCAATCTATAAATATAGAGCAAATGAATTTCTCAACCGACGAAAAATTGCAAGACCAAGCAAAAGATGAGCAGATGATTGAAGATGCATTCCAGCGTCTCCTCGATGCATATCTTGCATCTAATCATCGGAAAAAGATTGAAGTTATCACTAAAGCATTCAACTTTGCAAAAAATGCTCACAATGGGGTACGCCGACTATCCGGAGAACCATATATTATGCATCCTCTCGCAGTTGCACTCATTGCAGCATCAGAAATGGGACTAGGCTCTACTAGTATTTGCTCTGCACTACTTCATGATGTAGTAGAAGACACCGACTATACTGTTGAAGACATCGAAAATATGTTTGGTGAGAAAATCGCACAAATAGTAGATGGGCTTACAAAGATTTCAGGAGGAATATTTGGTGATAAAGCATCCGCACAAACCGAGAATTTCCGCAAACTACTATTGACTATGAGTGACGATATCCGCGTCATTCTCATTAAAATCTGCGACCGCTTGCATAATATGCGGACACTTGCATCACAACCTGCAAACAAACGTTATAAAATCGCAGGAGAAACGATGTACATATATGCTCCACTAGCAAATCGTTTAGGATTGAATAAAATCAAGAACGAACTAGAAGATTTAAGTTTCCGCTATGAACATCCACAAGATTACAAGGTAATCCAAAACAAACTCTCAATGTCTGAGGAAAAGCGTTCGCAAATGTTTGAAGATTTCACTAATCCTATCCGTAAAGCACTTGATGAAATGGGATTAGAATATGAAATTCAAGCACGCGTAAAGACACCATATTCTATATGGAATAAGATGCAGACTAAACATGTTACATTTGATGAAATTTATGACATATTAGCTGTCCGAATTATTTTCAAACCCAAAAAATGGAATGAAGAAATAAACGAATGCTTTAATATTTATGTAGCTATCACCAAACTTTATAAAAGCCATCCAGATAGGATGCGCGATTGGCTATCGCACCCTAAGGCAAATGGATATCAAGCACTTCATGTAACCCTCATGAGTAACGTTGGACAATGGATTGAAGTTCAAATACGCAGTCAACGGATGAATAGAATTGCTGAACATGGATTTGCTGCTCACTGGAAATATAAAGAAGGAACGAAATATAATGAACTAAACGAACATGAAGAAGATCGCGAACTTGACAATTGGTTGGGCACAATCAAAGAAATCCTTGATGACCCACAACCAGACGCAATGGATTTTCTCGACTCTATCAAACTCAACCTATTTGCTTCTGAAATATTTGTCTTTACTCCAAAAGGCGAAATAAAAACACTTCCTGTCGGCTCTACAGCCCTTGACTTCGCATTCACCATTCACTCATTTCTTGGAGGGCATTGTATTGGAGCCAAAGTCAATCATAAGCTTGTACCAATTTCCCATAAATTGCAAAGTGGCGACCAAGTAGAAATACTCACTTCACAAGCACAGCACGTTAAGCCGGAATGGGTAAATTTTGTATCAACGGCAAAAGCACGCAACAAAATACTAATCGCACTTAGAAAAGATGCTCGCTATATTCACAAGCAAGGAGAAGAAATTCTTAGGGAATTCCTTGCAAAAAGCGATATTGTACCGACATCAGCCATCATTAACCGCCTAATCAATTTTCACGGATCAATAAAGAAAGATGAATTCTTTTATCGTATTGGGAATAAAGACTTGATTCTTAGCGACAAAGATCGTGATATAGCAATGGGAACGCATGGACATGGCGGATGGAGAAAATACGTACCTTTCGTAAAAAGCGAAAAGGAAAACGATGGAAATATTGGAACCATTATCACACGAAATGGCAGCAACAAAGACTTGATGAATCAAATTGAGACATCGGCTAATGATGATGAACTATTTAAAGTGCCGAAAGATTTCAATCGCAAAAAACCAATAGTCATAAACGACATAAATATCAACTCATTTATATTTAGAGATTGTTGTCATCCAATTCCTGGAGATGACATTCTTGGATACATCAACAATAAAAAGCATATTGAAATTCATGCACGCAACTGCCCTATCGCGAATAAACTCAAAAGTAGTTGGGGTAATAGAATTCTTGATGCAGTTTGGGACACACAGTCCTCTTATTTTGAAGCAAAAATACAAATCAAAGGTGTTGATGAAATTGGATTGCTCAATCGGGTCACGCAAGTCTTATCTGGCGATATGAGCATTAACATAACAAACATCATGCTTTCGTCCGAATCGGGCATCATCGATGGCACTATCAAGTTTAGAGTGAAGAAACGACAAGATGTCAACGACATCATTACTCGATTGAAAGAAAATACACCATTAACAGAAATTTTTCAACTATGAAAAAACATTTAATTTTTGGCATCTCATTGTTGGCATCTCTATCCATTTATGCTGCAAACAAATACGATAATCCGGATACACTTTTTGTGAGTCGTGATGGAACATGCGAATTCCGCAATATCAATGACGCCATTGAAGTATGTCGCGCGTTTACAGATTATCATAAAGTGATTTTCGTTAAAAAGGGTATTTATAAAGAAAAACTTGTTATTCCCGCCTGGCTGACACACATTGAAATTTGTGGAGAAGAACGAGATAATACCATTATTACATATGACGACCATGCTAATATCCGTATGCCCGGCACAGAGCATATTATGGGTACCTTCCGCACATATACTTTCAAAATAGATGCTAGCGACTTTACGCTAAAAAACATTACGATTGAAAATAATGCAGCACGCTTAGGTCAAGCCGTTGCCCTGCACACAGAAGGGACTAGAATTTGTTTCATAAATTGCCGTTTCCTAGGCAATCAAGATACTATATATACCGGAAGTGAAGACGCATTGCTCTACTTCTCTGAATGTTACATTGAAGGTACTACCGATTTCATTTTCGGGCCATCAACCGCATGGTTTGAGAATTGTACTATATTAAACAAAACAAATAGTTATATTACAGCTGCATCAACTAGAAAAGATGTAAAATACGGATATATCTTCAATCATTGTCGTCTCATTGCGGCCCCTCAGGCTACAAAATGTTTTCTTGGGCGTCCGTGGCGCCAATACGGCTATACACTATTTATGAATTGTGATATTGGGAAACATATTACACCGCTCGGATGGCATAATTGGGGGAAGAACACTAATGAACAAACTGCCCGTTATTTAGAATACAACAACACTACCGAGGGAAAAGAAATAGATTTCAATCAACGGGCAAAGTGGGTACGTCAATTAACAAAAAAAGAAGCATCCCAAATAACACTCGAAGCTGTTTTTGGGGCAGATCATAGTTGGATAAAATGATAAAATACTAAATCTAAAAAAGCACAAATTACCATGAAACGAACTATTCTTTTCGTAACCTTAGGACTGATGGTATGTTTAAATGCATCGGCAGAAAGAAAATTTAATGCCTATGCCATCGGATTTTATAATCTAGAAAACCTGTTTGACACTATTCACGATGAGGGGAAAAACGACTACGAATATCTCCCCTCGGCAGCAGGACGATGGAATACAATGAAATACACTGCGAAACTAAAAAACATGTCGAGAGTACTTAGCGAAATGGGTACAGATTTACTGAACAAAGACGGATGTGCTATCATCGGTGTAAGCGAAGTAGAAAATGCACGGGCTTTGACTGACCTTTGCAACGAACCTTCTCTCAAAGCTCGCAACATTCAATTTATACATATTGAGGGACCCGACAGAAGAGGAGTTGATTGTGCTTTACTTTACAATCCCAAATTTTTCACCCCTGACAACGTTGTATTACATAGATATGTTCCCGAACTAGAAAAAGACAGCACTTATCTCACCCGTGGTTTCCTAGCCGTTAGTGGAACTTTGGCAAATGAACATATAGCAATCATTGTCAATCATTGGCCATCACGATTTGCAACAGATTTCTATCGTGAAAGCGCAGGACGCCAAGTGAGAGTAGTCAAGGACTCGCTTCTAAAAGCAGACCCAAACGTAAAAGTTTTTATTATGGGCGACATGAATGATGACCCTTTTAACAATTCTATGGCAAAGGCTCTTGGAGCTCATCGTGAAATCGCCGATGTTGAAGATGGAGGGCTTTGGAATCCTTGGTGGAACATTCTTGCTAGTGAAGGACGAGGCACACTTGCATATGATGGGTCTTGGAATCTCTTTGACCAAATCGTTATGACATCAAATCTAATTGACAGAGATGGTACAAAAAATTATTCTACATTAGAATATTTTGATCACAATATTTTCTTACGTGATTATCTGCTACAACAAGAAGGGAAATATAAGGGAAACCCTTTGCGTACAAAAGCAAGTGGAGCATGGCAAAATGGATATTCCGATCACCTTCCCGTAGTAGTATATCTATTGAAAGAGAAAAAACAAATAATAAAATAAATATAAAAGCAATATAAGCATTTTGAGATATGACCATTATTGGAATTGCAGGAGGTACTGGTAGCGGCAAAACAAGTGTTGTACGAGAAATTGTCAATACTCTTCCACCACATCACGTTGCGGTTGTACCCATAGATTCATATTACAACGACACCACGAATCTTACAGATGAAGAACGGCGTGCCATTAACTTTGATCATCCCGATGCTTTTGACTGGAAGTTACTATTAAAACAAGTGAGTCAACTGCGAAATAACGAATCAATTGAACAACCACAATATTCATACATCAAGAGCAACCGAAAACAAGAAACATTACACGTTGAGCCTAAGCCCGTTATCATCATTGAGGGGATTATGGCACTAATTAATCCTAAGCTTCGCGATATGATGGACTTAAAAGTTTATATTGACACGGATGGAGATGAACGATTAATTCGTAATATTAGACGCGACATAGTGGAGCGTGGGCGTACTGTAGAGAATGTGATGGAACGTTATCTAAAAGTTCTTAAACCCATGCATGAACAATTTATTGAGCCATCAAAGCGTTACGCAGACATTATTTTACCACAAGGAAAAACAAATGTTGTGGGCATTGATATTTTGTGCAAATATATTGAAACAATAGTTTAATAGTAAAATATGCATTTCTTACATAGTTCAGTATTCCGTGCATTTTGTACGCTTTCTGTTGGGATATTACTACTTATATTTCCCATTGGAACAGAAAAATGGCTTACTATTGTTATAGGGTTATTATTTATTATCCCTGGCACTGCTACAGTAATCCAATCATATTGGCATAGTAAAAATACCACAGAAGAGAAACAACCATATTATGACTTTCCTATTGCTGGTTGGGGAAGCATTCTTCTTGGTATTACTGTCATCGTGCTGCAAAATTACCATCGAGGTACGATTCTTCTCATTCTAGGGGCATTACTTATCATCCTTGTCATATCCACTATAATAGGACTAATAAATGCTAATAAATTTTGGAAAATTGGAGTAGGAAATTTTGCTATACCTATTATAATCTTAATAGTTGGAATACTCATTATTGCTAACTTTTCGCTAAGATTAATTAACGATCAAAATATTATATATAAAATATTAGGTTATACATTCACTATATATGGATTGACTGAGACTTATTATTCTATACGCATAACCATTAGCAGACATTTGATAAGGAAAGAGCAAAAAAATTTTACAAACGAAAAAGCAATACTATCTGAAAACATTTCAACTTCAATAGAAGAAGATTTATAAAACAATCAAATATGGATAACACAAAACTTCAAGAAATAAAACAACGTTATACGATTGTTGGGGCATGCGATGCACTAAATCGAGTCCTTGATGTAGCGCTTCAAGTGGCACCAACCGATTTAAGTGTACTTATTGCCGGAGAGAGCGGAGTTGGGAAGGAAGTTATTCCGCATATCATACATGACAATAGCCTACGTAAACGTGGGAAATACTTTGCCATTAACTGCGGAAGCATACCTGAAGGAACTATTGACAGCGAACTTTTTGGGCACGAGAAAGGTTCTTTTACAGGGGCAATTGGCGAAAGTGATGGATATTTTGGAGCCGCAAACAATGGTACATTATTTCTTGATGAAGTTGGGGAACTGCCACTTGCAACTCAGGCTCGCCTACTTCGTGTTTTAGAGACAGGTGAATATATCCGTGTCGGAGCGACAGAAGTTCGGAAAACTGATGTTCGCATCATAGCCGCTACCAATGTAAATCTCACGCGTGCCATATCAGAAGGACGATTTCGAGAAGACTTATACTATCGCTTGAATACTATACCTATAAAGGTCCCATCACTCCGTGAGCGTGGAAATGATATTGTATTATTATTCCGCCTTTTTGCAATGCAAATAGCGAAAAAACTTCAAATGGAACGTATCCATCTCACCGATGAGGCTACGGAATTATTACTGAAATACAAGTGGCCTGGTAATGTTCGACAATTAAAGAATATCACAGAACAAATCTCTGTCATCTCTCAACAACGGCTTATCACCCCAGAGATACTTCGTCAGTTTATTCCAGAGAATGAAGAGAGCTATTCTCTCACACGTATCCCATCCCATCAACATAGTTACGAGAGTGAGCGTGAAATGCTTTATAAGATGCTGATTGAAATGCGCACATCGCTTTCAGACATGCATAGGCAGATGAAAGGTATGCAAGAACGTCTTGATGTGATTCAAGCTACAAGTGGAGCTACCACACAGAGAGGCACAATTACATCTGAACATAACGATGGAGACTATGCAGAAGAAATATAAACTACCCCTTTCCATTATTTCGTGTAGCATATTACTATTAATGCTTTCATGTAGTGTAAAATATTCGCTTAATGGAGCAAGCATTGATTACAGTAAGACCAAAACTATTGAAATTAAGGACTTTCCAAATCGTGCTAGTTACATATGGGGACCGATGGCTAATATGTTCAACGATGAATTGAAGGATCATTATGCTAGCAACACAAAATTAGATCTAGTACGTAAAAATGGTGACCTAAAAATTGAAGGCGAAATCACCCGTTATGAACAACATAATAAATCCGTTAGCGCAGAAGGCTATTCCGCGCAAACAGAGTTACAGATAACCGTCAATGTACGCTTTACCAACACAAAGAATCATGCGGAAGATTTTGAACAACAATTTACAGCAACTTCTACTTACGATACTACTCAATCCTTAAACTCTGTTCAAGATGAACTTGTGAGCCAAATGATCAAGGATATTACCGAACAAATATTTAATGCTACGGTAGCAAATTGGTAATAACAATCCACTTTTAATATATGAAGAGAAATGATAAATGCAACACTATTTCTCTTTATTTGAGATAAGGCTGAAATTCAGTCTTATTTTCTTAATATTTGAATAGCATATTCTAGTATTGTATCTATACCTCGTTGATAATCATCATTATTAATCTCAACCTTGTAATCAGGTGCAATACCAAACTCTATATCTTGCTTATTAACATCATAAGTAGGGCATGCAGAAAAGCGGACTATCCATCCATTTGGTAATTCTGAGGTAAAAGGCAATCCTCCTCCTCCACCGGTCTTATCGCCTACAATCGTTACATTTTTACAGCATCGGAATTTATTTACGCAATCATTTGCCGCCGAGAATACCCCACGATTGGTCAAAACCACAACCGACTTTTTCCATCTAATACCATTAAAAGGCTGAACATATTGTGCTTCATAGTCTGAAAAATCCGAATGCCCTTTTCCTATCTTATGCCGCATATATCCTGTAAGAAGCTTCTCTTCGGTAAAACGTGCCACCAGTTTTTCGGCCAATGTTAGCATGCCACCTCCGTTACTTCGAAGATCTATTATCAATCCTTTACAATTTTGCATCAAATATAGTGCATATGTAAGATTATTTTCCGAGAAAGATGTATTAAAACTTGCCACGCGCATATACCCTATAGAATCTGCATCCCTAACGAATACTTTATATTTCAATCCACCTGCAATGAAATAATCTATTCCTAGATATTTTCGTTCTAATGAATCGCTATAGTTAGCAGGATACCGTTCGCGCCAATCCCAATAGCGGGCATTATCAAAATCAGATATTAAATTGACATGTCCATCTCGCAACTCAGCAAGCATATCAGCAAAGACATTAAATTGTTCAAATACAGTTGTTACTTCATTTGCACGCTTTTTATACTTATTATATACGGCATCCCAATCTAAGCCATATTCGTTAGCTTTGTAATCAAAATAGCAATAATGTTCATCAACAATCTGCCATAAAGCTTCAAAGTTACCTTCGCGAGTATTGGCTCTTTCATCCACATCGATACATGCTGTAAATACAAAGAAAGTTAGCGAAAAAACTATAAGAATGCGTAAACATTTCATCTTATTCTAGATATTTTGAAGCGTTTAACATAACCTATCATAAAGACATTTGACCAAGAATGTGACTTTATACCATTTACTTTTGCTTGTTGCAAATCACCTAGATACCCTACTCTAAGTGTCACCTCACCTATTGGGACATCAATAGTAAGCATTTGGCGCAAAGACGGAGCACACCCAATAGTTGTAAATATTATATTATGATCGGTTTCACCTTTTGAGAAAATCTCATAATAAGATTGTCCATAATGTGGAGAGAACATCACCCCTAAAAGTGGTACATCTACTCCATACCGCGCCGAAAATGTACGTCCTAGTAGTTGAAAATCATACGAAGCAATTATTGATGGAGTAATATTTATATAAGCCTTTAATTGACCGGGATTATTACTTGAGCGAGTAGAATATAAACCTCCAAAATTTCCATCAAGCAGTCCGCCTAACTTTATATTCAGTTGTTGATCTTCCAAAAGATCCAAGTTATAATGAAGGCCCCAAGAATAATTTATCATACCTGCCAAGAAATGTGCATTCTCTACACGGTTATGAGGAATCGAAGCATTAATTTGAAATAAGCGTTGATAGGAAAGTTTATTGTTAGGCCTACGTTTCTCGGTTATTGAAATGAAGCGTAATTCTGCTCCACGATATTTTTCAGGCGAAATATATGTATCTAAGATATTTACTCCGCCGATACCAAACATATTTGAAGTTGTAGTAATATTGCGAGCCTCAATAGTGTCGCGTTGGGCAGATACTGGTAAATAAAATATTGCCATTACCACAAACAAAGATAAAGAAAATAATTGATGAGATTGTTTCATCCTTTTAGTTATCTTATTTAAAATAAGCTCAATTCTTGAGGGTCAGCATCCGTAGATTCTGCCAATACAGATTCATTTTTTGTCTCGGGTTCAATCACTTCTGATAATTTTTGTTCGATTGAAACTAGCTCTATATTTTCGATTTCAAACGTTGTCAATCGCTTTCCTTTTGCCTTAAAGCCTTTCACTCCAACGAAGCCATTTACATCTATTTCTATTGGGCTTCGCATAGCATCTGCCCCTGAGAAACTCACTCTAATCCGTGGTTCAACTTGATCAGTTAACAGCAAAAGAATATTTGCATCACCATCACCTAAATAATTTTGTTTTTTCGGAGTTGCTTCCATTAAGAAACGTTTCAAATAAGGCATATTCCCTTGAGAAGCATCTATGAGTACTGCACTCCATACCTTGCCTGCTTGAAACATTTCTATATGGTCTATATTATCTTCATAATGATTATTTGCGTCAATAGTACTTAAATAGAAATCACCATTCGTTAGTACAACAAGAATTCGATCATCATTTCCAAACTCACCCAGATAACGTCCATGTCCATCATAATTGATTCGCTTCACAGCATTATCAAACCATACCTTTCTGCCTCCTAGCGTACTACCACCATGCGATTTCAGCCCTATTCTATGTATCGGCGTTTTTGTCAACAAATTGCCTTTGCTCGCACGACCTTTGATAATAACTCCTGAAAAGTCTTTTTCAAAGGATAGTTTCTTAATCGTTGGAGAAGGAGTAAAATTCACTTTTATAACTTCTGCCTCGCCATTTGGATTGGCTGTAAAATAAAACACACGCGAACCTTCAGTACCTTGCGTCAAATCGTATTCCTTCTCTTTAGTGATACTCGTTATATTGAAGCGTTTAATGTAGTATGGCCCTCTTTTACCATCACGATAGACAACATTATAAATAGTGCGCAAATCGTTTTTCTTGAATACCTGCAAGTGAATGATATTCTTACCTACAAATATTTTGTCTGCTACACGCACTACCTTATATTTTCCATCTCTAAAGAAGACTATTATATCATCTATGTCTGAACAATTACAAACATATTCATCTTTTTTCAATGAAGTTCCAATAAACCCTTCATCACGATTAATATATAGTTTTTGATTAGCTTCTGCCACCTTACTTGCGACAATTGTATCAAAAGAGCGAATTTCAGTCAAGCGTTCATATTCGCGACCATATTTCGTTTGCAAATGTTCATACCATTGTATCGTAACGCGAACCATTTGTCTCAAGTCTCTATTGATACGCTTCACTTCTTCTTCCATACGACGGATAGTTTCATCTGCCTTATCCTTATTGTACTTAAGTATTCGTTGCATTTTTATCTCTAGCAACTTCAATATGTCATCTTTTGTTACCTCCCGAATAAAGTCAGGATAGAAAGGCGTTAGTCGTTCATCAATATACTCGCATGCCACATCGCTTGATTCGGCATCCTCAAACGGTTGCCCCTTATAAATACGCTCTTCAATAAAGACACGCTCCAAAGAAGCGAAATGAAGCTGCTCTAACAACTCATCTCGACGTATTTCCAATTCTTTTTTCAGTAGTTTCAAAGTGTTGTCGGTAGAGCGTTCCAACACATCACTTATTGTCAAAAACTGTGGCTTGCGATCTTTTATTACACAACAATTTGGTGACACACTTGACTCGCAATCCGTAAAAGCATACAAGGCATCTATCGTCTTATCTGGACTTACCCCTGGCATCAAGTGAATAAGGATTTCCACCTCTGCTGCAGTATTATCATCAACCTTCTTGGCCTTAATTTTGCCCTTTTCAATGGCCTTGAGTATAGAGTCAATAAGAGTGCTGGTAGTTTTACCAAAGGGAATTTCACGAATGGCAAGCGTCTTTTGATCCACTTTTTCTATTTTCGCTCTTATCCTTACAATACCGCCACGTTGACCATCCTTATATTGGCTCACATCAATACTGCCACCCGTTGGGAAATCAGGATAGAGATGAAACTCTTCTCCTTTTAAATAGCTAATAGAAGCCTCACACAATTCGTTAAAATTATGTGGCAAAATCTTTGATGAAAGCCCTACTGCGATACCCTCTGCACCTTGAGCGAGCAATAAAGGAAACTTCGTAGGCAACGTTATTGGCTCCTTATTCCGCCCATCATAACTCAATTGCCATTCCGTAGTCTTACTATTGAATACAACTTCGATAGCGAACTTGGATAATCGTGCTTCTATATATCGTCCCGCAGCAGCCTCATCACCGGTAAGAATATTTCCCCAATTACCTTGACACTCTACAGTTAGATTTTTCTGACCCAACTGCACGAGAGCATCTTTAATCGAAGCATCCCCATGTGGATGATACTGCATCGTGTGCCCTACAAGGTTAGCAACTTTATTAAAACGCCCATCATCCATCTCTTTCATTGAATGAAGTATGCGACGTTGAACAGGCTTCAAACCATCTTCAATATGTGGTACAGCACGTTCCAAGATTACATACGAGGCATAATCTAAGAACCAATTCTGATACATTCCATCCAAATGATGCACTATTGAAGCATCAAATCTATTTTGTGGCTTATATTCAGAATGTTCGTTCAAATTATTTTCTAAGATGTCAATATTTTCTTCATTCATAGAGATTCCCACCTTTTCTCTTTGCAAATTTAATAAAAAATAAATGAAAGAAAGAATGAAGACAAATGACCTTATACCTTATTTCTATAAATACGAAAAAAAATCAGATTGCAATCACCTATTTGACCTATTCTATATATTGAGACGCTAGAAAGTGATTATAAAAAATTTCAACTAGTATAATAATAGGAATAATCTGTCACAAAAAGTTAAGTGATTATTTCTTAAGGGTTTACAATGACTATCGTTTTTTTTGAGGGGTGTCAATTCATTAAAAATACTAAATTTATCATCATCCATAAAAACAGTCATAAAAATCATAAAAAACAATGAAAGTATATGAATCATCTCAAGAGTTGTAGTATAGGTAAGTAGGTTTTTGCATTATATTAATATAAAGTTAAAATCCGTTGAGTTCACGTTAATATAATAATTCTTTTGATGACAAAAATGCAGACGGCAAAGTCCTAAAACAATAGCACAATGTCACTCAATGTCACTAGACCTTGAGACAACGTCATAAATAAAGATTGTTTTTTTAATGTTTGTAAACAAGAAAAGATGAAACGAAGCGAATAAAAATGCTTATTCAAGGTGCGAATAAAGTGCTTTGAAAAATCAACAAAAGGAAGGCATTTTCTGCCTTCCTTTATCATGTATTTGAGGACGATTTATTTTGCTATAAACTTGTGCCCATGAAGGATACTGACATTATCTGTTTTATAGACTTACTTTAAACACTTCGTTATCCACTTTCACGAGTATCATTTACAGCTGAAGACTGCTTAAATACTACGATCAATTCTGAGTGGCCTGTGATTGATGGTGTTATATATTTATTTTCCGCGATTAGCATTGTAACGTCTGTTCCATTAAATGAGACTGTGTTGAGTTCCCATCCTATTGTTGGCTCAAAAATGTATTCATAGCTTTTGTTCTGTTCTACGGCTTGTTTTATCGCTCCGCAATCTGCATATTTTATGGTGAGATAATATGCTCCATCTTCACCGCCAAATTCTTGGATGTTCACAAAGTTTATCCATGTAGGTGCTACCATATACAACATCGCTGTTCCTTTTGGCACATAGAGTGTACATTTTGCCATATCTACACCTGAAAATACTTGTGCTGGCACACCCAAAGGTCTGCTCCAATTTACTTTTACCGATGTCAATCCACTACAGCCATAGAATGCATAATCTCCAATACTTGTCACAGAATTTGGAATTGTTACCGATGTCAATCCACTACAATTATAGAATGCTCTATCTCCAATGCTAGTCACCGAATTTGGAATTGTTACCGATGTCAATCCACTACAATCGGCGAATGCATCATTTCCAATACTTGTCACCGAATAAGTCTTGCTATTATACGTTACACTAGTAGGAATGTTTACAATTCCTAAATAAGATATTTCCGAGTCATAATACTGACCTTTATACGTCACCTCACAAGTCAGATCTGTTGATGATGTGATATTGTAATAAATCTTCACACCATCAGCATTCTTTGCTATAAAATCATACGCACTTGCTCCAAGGCTTACCATACACAAAAAGCCGAGTAAAATAATCTTTTTAATCTTTTTCATAATTCTTTATATCTTTAGTTTTATATAAATCTTTCTCACCCGACAGTCACCCTTTGCCGAGAATTTTTATTTCCGTATAATTTGTTTATATATGAAAAGAGCGTGGGTGACTCAAACTTTTTGCCAATCCCACCCACGGGTTCTAGAATACCACATACAAGGATCTGCATTCAGTTAGCCCACGCAGTGGATTATATAGTGTGATTATATAATCTCCACGCGGACGCCTCTTTACATGGTCTTCTTGTATGCCAAAATTTTCTAGATTTGTGGATAGAAGAAAACGTTGAAAACGTCTTTTCTTCGGCTTTCACCCTACACGAGAGTCAGCCATTTGCCAATAAATTTCAACCCGCTTCCCTTTTCAGGGGAACCGAATCAATTACAAAAATACACATTATTTTATTAAAAGTAAAAACTTTTCGTGATGCCTGTATTTTTGATGATTAGAAAAGCGAAATATTTTTGGTGATTTCATGATTTTTCCTTACTTTTGCAAAAAGAAAATGGGTAAGTCTTATACGGCCAGCTCCCTTTGAATCCCCCAGGCCTTGACCGGAGCAAGGGTATTAGGTTGTAGCGGCGCGATATAAGTAGCTTACCCTCCTTTTTTATAAATATTTTTCTTATATTTGCAACATGCATATTGCAATCGCGGGAAATATAGGGAGTGGAAAAACTACACTTACATCTATGCTAGCCAAACACTATGGTTGGCAACCAAAGTTTGAGAGTGTAACATATAATCCATATTTGGAAGACTATTATAAAGATATCCATCGTTGGAGTTTCCCTTTGGAAGTATATTTTCTTAAAGAACGTTTCCGTGATGTTTTGGAAATCGCACAGGCAGATGGTGTAGTGGTACAAGATCGTAGCATCTTTGAGGGAGTATATGTATTTGCAGCAAACAATATGACCCAAGGTAATCTAACCGAACGTGATTTCCAGACTTATATGAATCTCTTTGAACTAATGATAGAAGTCACTCCGAAGCCAGACTTAATGATATATCTACGCTCATCACTTCAGCGATTGATAGACCATATACAAGAGCGCGGTCGCGACTATGAACAATCAATGCCGATAGAGTATTTGCAAGGTCTTAATGATCGTTACGAAGACTTTATCTATAACAAGTATCAAGGGCGTGTGCTGACAATAGAGGCGGATGGATTGAATTTCCGTGATAATCCAAAGGACTTCGCCTTTATTTGTGACAAACTGGATAGATTGCTCTATGGACTTTTCCCAGAGAGGATACATTTCCCGAAAGATACAGAAGAAACAGCTAAAACTTAAAAAAAGAATCATGCATATAGCAATAGCAGGTAATATAGGCAGTGGCAAGACCACACTTACAAGAATGCTCGCCAAGCGTTATGGGTGGGAACCTCGTTATGAGTCGGTTGAGTTTAACCCCTATCTTCAAGACTTTTATGGCGATATGAAACGATGGAGCTTCAATCTCCAAATTTATTTCCTTAATACCCGTTTCAAGGATGTCGTTGAACTATCACATACCAATAAAGTGATAATACAAGATCGTACCATTTATGAGGATGCCAAGATTTTCGCTCCAAATATTCATGATATGGGCAATATGAGTGATAGGGACTTCAAGACATATTCTGATCTCTTTGATTTGATGATGTCACTTGTTAAAAAGCCGGATCTAATGATATATTTGCGCTCTACTATTCCTAACCTAGTAGGGCAAATACAAAAACGTGGCAGAGAGTATGAACAGTCCATGCAATTGGATTATCTCAAAGGTCTTAACGAACGTTATGAGAAATGGATATCATCATACGATGGACGTCTGCTGATAATTGATGTGGACCGCTTGAAGTTTGAGAGCAATCCACAAGATTTTGAGGAAATTACAGAAAAGATAGACTCGTTGCTATATGGCTTCTTTCCTTTGGATGCAGAAAAATAGAGCTTCGTAAATATTTATACAACATACTTCTTATTTATTTTTTATAACCTTTTAGACAAAAAAACTATGAAAGATCTCAAAATGTACATCAACGGCAAGTTCGTTGAAAGTAGTAATGGAAAGTGGATTGATGTTTTGAATCCTTCAACCGAAGAAGTTATCTCTCGTCAGCCAGAAGGCACTATTGAAGATGTGAATAAAGCTCTTGATGCAGCACGTGCTGCACAAAAGGCTTGGGGACGCATCCCCGCCATTGAACGTGCAGGCTATTTGAAGAAGATCGCAGATGGTATCCGTAAACGTCAAGACGAATTTATTGATATTATCATGCGTGAACAAGGCAAGACCAAAAGTTGGGCTACAACAGAGGTCGTTGTGACTGCGGAGTATTTTGACTATATGGCAAGTTTCGCTCGCCATATAGAAGGAGAAATCATTCAAAGTGACAACCGTGGCGAGACGATGTTCCTTGCAAAACAACCAATAGGTGTGGTCGCAGGCATTTTGCCATGGAACTTCCCATTCTTCCTAATCGCTCGTAAAGCCGGAGCAGCTCTTATCGCAGGTTGTACTATCGTAATAAAGCCTTCACAACTTACTCCAGAGAATTGTACTGTATTTGCCGAAGTTGTTGATGAAGTGGGACTTCCTGCTGGTGTTATCAACATCGTTACCGGTAAGGGGGCTGTCATAGGAAATGAGATGGCTGGATCTCCAAAGATTGATATTGTAAGCGTCACAGGGTCTGTCAGCGCAGGCGAGAGCATTATGGCTGCAGCTGCAAAGAATATAACAAAAGTCAGCCTTGAACTCGGAGGTAAGGCTCCGGCAATAGTAATGCCAGACGCAGATCTTGAGCTTGCTGCACAAGCTATTCTTGAATCTCGTATAGGAAATAATGGACAGATTTGTAACAATGCTGAGCGTTGCTATGTACATAAAGATATAAAGAAAGAATTTACAGAGCTTATATTGAAAAAATTCCAAGCTATTAAGGTTGGCGACCCGTGCAAGGATGAAACTGTTGATATGGGACCACTTGTAGAGAAACGTGCTCTTGAAAGTGTTATCGCAAAGGTGGATAATGCTATCAAGCAAGGTGCAAAAGTGCTTTGCGGTGGAAAACCTATCGAAGGCAAGGGATATTTCTACCCTGCAACCATCCTCGATGACGTCAAACAAAATTTTGACATTGTACATGAAGAAACATTCGGGCCAGTTCTTCCTTTGATAGAATTTGAAGACCTCGACCAAGTAATAGCATGGGCAAATGACTGCGAATATGGCTTGGCTTCTTCTGTATTTACAAATGATATCAATACAGCGACAAAGGTCTGCCGCGAACTGGAATTTGGTGAGACTTATATCAACCGCTTCCATTTTGAAGGCATGCAAGGCTTTCATGCAGGTATGAAGAAAAGTGGAATTGGCGGTGCAGACGGCAAACATGGTATTGAAGAATATCTGATTACCCATGTGACTTATCTTCAAACAAAATAAATGAAAGTCGGTCTATTCATACCTTGTTATGTAGATACTCTCTATCCTGAAGTGGGAGTATCTACATACAAGCTTTTAAGAAGATTAGGAGTAGAGGTTTTTTACCCAGAACGCCAAACCTGCTGTGGACAACCCATGGGTAATGCGGGCTTTGAGAGAATGGCTCGCCCTATTGTCAAAACGTTTGATGAATTGTTTTGTGGCTTCGACTATGTTGTAGCACCTTCTGCGAGTTGTGCTGCATATGTGCGTTTCTTCCATCCGGAAATTTTACATGATAAAGAGTGTGAAGCGGCAAAAAAGACTATGGATGTAGTGGAGTTCCTTCATGACGTGTTAAAGGTGACATCATTGCCTACAAGGTTCCCTCATAAAGTTAGCGTACATAACTCTTGCCATGGTGTGCGTGAGCTCGGACTCTCTTCACCATCTGAACGCAATGTGCCACAATTTAATAAGATTATTGATTTGTTACAAATGGTTGATGGCATTGAGATTGTCGAACCAGAGCGTAAAGACGAATGTTGTGGCTTTGGGGGGATGTTCTCCATAGAAGAAACCGCCGTTTCTGCACGCATGGGGTATGATAAAGTGCTTCGTCATATAGCAACAGGTGCAGAATATATTACGGGGCCCGACTCCTCATGCTTGATGCACATGCAAGGTGTGGCTCAAAAGAAGGCATTAGAGATTAAATTTATTCATGTCGTTCAAATTTTAGCTGCAGGATTATGAGTACAAAACATTCTAGACGTGCTACAGCATATGTAAAGCATACGGATATTGTCACTCATCATGATAATACATTTTATGCTGTGCGTGCCAAACGCGATAAGATGGCACATGCTTTACCCGAATGGGAAGATTTGCGTAGTCTTGCCGATAGCATAAAGCGTCACACTATATCTCATCTTGATGAATATCTTGAACGCTTCGAACAGTCTGCGATGGCAAATGGCGCCCATGTACATTGGGCAGAAGATGCCGATGAATATAATGAGATAGTTTTAAAGATATTGCAAGCTCATAATGTGAAGAAGGTCGTCAAGAGCAAATCGATGCTTACTGAAGAGTGTGGGCTAAATCCATGGTTAGAAGATCATGAGATACAAGTTGTTGAGACTGACCTTGGCGAGCGTATTTTGCAGATGATGAATCTTGCACCTAGCCATATCGTGATGCCAGCTCTTCATGTGCATAAGGAGGACATTCGTGATTGTTTTAAGGCGCATATCCCGGAATATGATGATTTCCGCCTTCGTTATTACGAGACTAATGGCTTGCCTATTCCTAATGATGATGACGATGCTGATGCGACTATGCTCACATATGTTGCTCGCCTTCATTTGCGTAATCAGTTTATGACAGCTGATGCGGGCATGACTGGTTGTAACTTTGGAATAGCCGCTACTGGTGATGTCGTAGTATGTACTAATGAAGGGAATGCAGATATGAGTACTTCTTTGCCGAAACTGCATATTGTGAGTATGGGTATAGAAAAACTCATTCCGGACTATCGTAGTATGGCTGTCTTTCAACGGCTACTTGCCCGTTGTGGGACAGGACAAGAGACAACGGTATATACTTCGCATTTTCGTGGACCGAAGCCTGATGGCGAGATGCATATTGTCCTTGTAGATAATGGTCGCAGTCGTAATATTGGTAATCCTCAGCATTGGCAAGTATTGAAATGTATGCGTTGTGGCGCTTGTATGAATACATGTCCCGTCTATCGTCGTTCAGCTGGATATTCTTATACATATTTTATTCCAGGACCAATAGGTATTAATCTCGGAATGTTGTTAGATAAGCGTGAGCATGCTGGTAATGTGTCGGCCTGTTCGTTGTGTATGAGTTGTGATAATGTATGCCCTGTGAAGGTTGACTTGAGCCATCAGATTTATTTATGGCGGCAAGGACTTGATGATTATGGATGTGCTAGCCGAATGAAAAAGTATATGTCAGGGGCCATGACGGCAATCTTTTCACGCCCTTCATTATATGAAAATATGTTGAAGTTTGCTCCGTTGGCAAATGTTGTGCCTTCATTTATTATCGCATCACGTCTTAATCCATGGACAAGTGGACATAAGATGATGAAATTTCCAAGAAAATCATTCCATGCGTTGTGGAAGGAGATAAGTAAAGACTAAAAATGGGAACAAGAGAAAAAATACTTCAAAGAGTGCGTACTAATATAGGCGAGAAGTTTGATATGCCTAATGTATATATTGATGCCATTGTCTTTGATGATGTCGTAAATGTTTTTATGGATACTTGTCGTCGTGTGTCGGGTGCCGAAATAGTTGTTGTAGGTTCGGGCGAAGAGCATAAATTACCATCATTAGATGCGCGTGGTGAAAGTTCTACGGCAAGAGGCGATATAGGTGTTGCAGAGAATGGGTGTATTTGGATTCCTCAAAGTGAGGATGACCGCTCTTTTCTATTTACTTCAGAACATCTTGATATTATTATCAATGCTGCGGATATAGTGTCGAATATGCATGAGGCTTACAAGCGCATAGAAAAGTCTGATATTTATTTCCGCGACTATAAGTATGGCGTTTTTATTTCTGGACCTAGTAAGACGGCAGATATTGAGGGGGCGTTAGTATATGGAGCTCAGGCAGCTCGAAGTGTTACGGTGTATATCGTAATGTAATATGTGGTTTTAATGTGGGAGAGATGTTTACAATCGTTTTTTGCAGACACCTCTTTTTTTGATTATATTATCTAAATATCCGTTGTGTATAAGTGTTAAGAAGAAAGGATATAAATATGATTGTAATTAGGCTTATTCCGAAAGAAATCAGTGGTGGAAGAACGGAATATAGACCTATTGATGCAAATATTTGTAAAATAGGGAAGTGGGCTAAATACATTTCGTAAGAGCAATTTCCTATTTTTTTCATTATATCAAATTGCATTTTCGATGTGCAGATAATAAGAAAAAACGAGACGATGGCGATAGGTAATAATGCCTCAAATAGTATAGCATCTATAATTGGCCTACAATCCACATTTCTTAAAGCTTCTATTATTACTATTGTAGCAATGGCAAGATACGTGATGACTTTTGTATGTTGTTTTATCCATTGTATGTGATGATAGAATAATACACCTCCATAAAAGTATATCATTTGCCCAATAAACTGATAAGACAAAACATGATAAATTCTGTTTTGGGTAGATGAATACATTATTTCCATTATTTCTTTATATGTTATGGAAATGATAAAGAGAGCAATGATGCATATATTTATGTTGCATTTGAATCTCTTTATGATGAAGAATACAAGAGGAATGCTGAGATAGAGCATCCATTCTACTTTTAGCGTCCATAAAGAACCATTAACGCATGTAATCGTATTATTTGTAAAGACTCCAGGTAGGTCGGGTTGTATAAAATTAAGGAATAAAATATTTGCTAATATATATTTCCAAAATTCGTCATTTGAAAAATATGCTATAATACCAATGTTTGATAGAATGCAGAGTCCCAATGCAAAGACAATGACTATTGTCCAATATGAAGGCAATATTCTCTTCATTCGTCCGCGAACGTATTGTTTAAAGTCTGGATTGCGATTATAACTCGCATATACAAGAAAGCCACTTAATCCAAAGAAAACACTAACTGCAGTCGCACTAGATATTGGGCACCAGTATTCTGTTCCAACTATAATGTTGAAATGTGCTATTATGACAGCAAGAGCCAAAAAATATCGCACAAGGTCCATATTGTATAGCCTTTGCTTAGTTTGCTTGTTTGCTGTCGTCTTTTTCATCTATAGAAGCTACTTTTGATGCAATGTGATGGGCAATGTTTGTTTTGTTTGCAAAAATAATACATTTTGTTAAAATTTTATTTTGAATGTCAGATAATAAAAAGTCCTAACTTCACAGTTAGGGCTTTCTAAATGTCGCATTTCTGCAAACATGTAATAAATAACCTAAAACTAAAACTTATACTATGAAAACAATCTATTCCAATATTATTTTTTTCTATCTTTCATTTTCTGTTGATGCAAAGATAAGTGTAATTTTTATATGTTACCAAATTTTTAGAGTATTGTTTGCGTACACAATAGACATTCATTGATATAAATCAAGTAAAAGCGTATTTTTGGAAGTATTTTAACATGAAAGTTATGGTGTTTGCTACTTGATATGTATCAAAAAATGTCTTAGTTCAAATTATCGATCGTTTAAGCAGAATACTTAATTGTGAATGCGGAATTTAAAATTATTGATGGTTATTATTACATATTTGTAAAAAGTTTCCCACTTTTTGCTATTATGAGATAGTCAAGTATGACGAGGGCGGCCATAGCTTCCACAATTGGTAAAGCGCGTGGTACGGCACAAACATCATGTCTGCCTTCTACATCTTTCCCTAGTGTTGGTATAGGCTTAAATGCTATGCGAAAGTTGATGTCTTCTCCATTACTTATTCCTCCAAGTATACCTCCTTGTCGCGCTATGTTGTGTTGAGAACCACTCATCTCGGCCGCAGCAAATCCTTCACCATACTCAAAACCTTTTACTGCATTTATGCTTAACATGGCACCGCCAAGTGCTGCATGTAGCTTTCCGTATAGTGGCTCACCTAGTCCCGAAGGGCATCCTTTTATGTTGCAAGTGATGATTCCACCACAAGTGTCGCCTTCGTACCATGCTTTTTGTATGCGGAGTCTTAATCGTTCTTCGTTTTCAATACATGCTGAAATGCTGATGTTGTGTTTGCGAAGAACTAGCTTTGCCATTGCTCCTGCTGCTACGCGTACAACTGTTTCTCGAGCAGAAGCACGTCCACCTCCACGATAGTCACGTATGCCGTATTTGGCTTGATATGTTGCATCTGCATGGCCAGGGCGGAAGTAATCTTTTATCTTCTCGTAATCTTGCGGACGGGTATCGTTATTCTGTACTATGAATGCTATTGGGGCACCCGTGCTCATACCTTCAAATACTCCCGACAATATCTCTACGATGTCATCTTCTTTTCGTGCTGAAGCAAATGGGTCTTGCGCAGAGCGGCGCTTGCTCACTTCTTCTTGTACGAAATTCATATCTATTTGTATGCCTACGGGAAAGCCATCTATTACTCCTCCTATGCATGGACCATGGCTTTCACCAAATGTTGTCAGTCGTAGAATGTTGCCAATAGTATTCATTTTTTGCGTCTTTTGGTTTTTATCCTATGTGCTGTTGCCTTGTGGCTTAGTGGCAGTTTCCACATCCACTGTGGTCATGTTCGCAATTTTCGTGTTTACAATCATCGTGTCCACCACAATGGTTGCATCCACATCCGCACCCTCCTTCATGATTATCGGTAAGGAAAGAAATGAAGCGGTCTATTTCTTCTTGTGTAGCATCGTGGCTCTGTACTACCTTGCCAACATATTGTATTGTTTCGCCCGCTAATGGATGATTGAAATCCATGACTACTACTTTATCAGTAATTTTTAACACTTTGCCTATTAAGTGCATGCCGTCTTCGTTTTGCATTGGCACTTCTGCTCCTTCAAAAATTTGTGTATTGTCAAAATGCCCATTTACTTGGAATATGCTTCGGTCAAGTTCTAGTATCCGTTCATTCTCTATTTGTCCGTAGGCTTCTTCCGGAGATAGTGTGAAATCAAATTCACGGCCTTCAGGCACGTCAATCACATGCTTTTCAAATGCTTCAAGTGTATATCCCATACCGCTGATAAATACGAACGGACGACCTTCGCTTGTCTCTTCGCGTAATTGTTTGCCTTCTGCATTTTCAGTATAGAGCTTATATTCTACACCAATAAATTTGTTTGCCATTATCTTATTCTTTATGTTATATTGTTTGCAAATTTAATCAAAATATTTAATAACAACAGCCTCCTTTGTGGTAGATTATGCTAATGCTAGTAGCTTAGTGCAAGTGATTGCAATTTTTCAACGATAATGGTTAATATTTTTACTTAAAGATGAAGTTTTTTATTACCTTTGCGATTGAAAAAGTTTAGTAAACCTAAAAATAAAAGAAAAATGGTAAGTTACAAAGAATTAGGCTTGGTAAACACCAAGGAAATGTTTGCTAGAGCAATCAACGGCGGATATGCGATACCTGCCTTCAATTTTAACAATATGGAACAATTGCAGGCTATCATAAAGGCCTCTTCTGAACAGAAATCTCCTGTTATCTTACAAGTTTCTAACGGAGCGCGTAACTATGCTAATCCTACACTCCTTCGCTATATGGCTCAAGGAGCGGTGGCTTATGCAAAGGAGCTTGGATGCGAATATCCGGAGATTGTGCTTCACCTTGATCATGGAAGCAGTTTCGAACTTTGTAAGGCTTGTGTTGATCTCGGTTTTTCATCGGTAATGATAGATGGTAGCTCATTACCTTACGATGAAAATGTGGCACTAACTAAGGAGGTTGTAGAATATGCTCACCAACACGATGTGACTGTAGAGGGTGAGCTTGGGGTATTGGCAGGCGTAGAAGATGAAGTGGCCTCAGAAGAATCACATTATACTAAACCAGAAGAGGTTATTGACTTTACACAGAAGACCGGTGTTGACTCTTTGGCAATATCCATTGGCACTTCTCATGGTGCTTACAAGTTCAAGCCAGAACAATGTACTCGCGATCCTAAGACTGGTAAACTTGTGCCACCTCCTTTGGCATTTGATGTATTGGATGCTATTATGGAACGATTGCCGGGCTTTCCTATTGTTCTTCATGGTTCTTCTTCTGTACCACAGGAGTATGTTGATATGATAAACGAATATGGTGGTAAGTTGCCAGATGCAGTAGGCATACCAGAAGAGCAATTGCGCAAGGCTGCCAAGAGTGCCGTATGTAAAATAAACATCGACTCTGACTCTCGCCTTGCGTTTACGGCAGCTGTGCGCAAGGTATTAGCAGAGAAACAAGCAGAGTTTGACCCTCGCAAGTATTGTGGTCCAGCACGCGATCTCATGGAGGAACTCTATACCCATAAGATTGTGAACGTTCTCGGCAGTAATAATAAGCTTGCTAAGTGATGGCGATGCTATAAGCAAGTTAGGTTAATAAGTGTTTGGGGTGGAGCCATAGGTTTCACCCCAATTTTATATATATGGTTGATGGGAGAAATCACTAAATCCTTAAATTGCTAAGTTTTAAATAAACGATATTTCATTTCCATCAATTTTTGCAGACTATCCAAAAACTTTCATTTGGTCTTAAAAATAGGAAGCATTATTTGCTGATAGATGATGAAACTATCCTCTTCAAATAGTAGTTTCAAATGCTCTTTATTTTGTACTAGAAACACTGCATTTTTGTTGTAACAATTATAAAGTTTAATTACAAGCGGTTTAAATGTTTGAAAAGATAGTTTGCAATCATCAACTCATTAGTTTGCGACATCTGTAGGAATTGTTAGCGAGAACCTTAAGAATGGGTCGATTTTGCCCTTTTGTTGTTTACTATACTTTCCATGTGCTCTTTGAGGACTTTTTTGTAATGGTTAATGCTTTGAATAATAATGTAAAAATTCCTGATTGAAAAGTTTTGAGAAACATAATTAACTCACTACATCAATCTAGCATCTTTGTGAATACATGAAAACAACACAATGGTATAGTTAGACTTGTTTTGCTATGTCTTGAAAAGGAATACCCTCTAAACTTGTGAAAGTTTAGAGGGTATTACCATAAAGTCTAGTTTTAAGTATTACGAAAAAATTTTCTTAATCTATTACATTGCATCAGCTTTCTCTTGATATGTCTTACCCGTTTCTGGATCTTCTGTCCTCTTGTAGCAGTTGCCAAGATAAGTATAGGCGGCCTTGAGATATGACTTGTTGATACCAGCGGTCTCAAGCAATTCTACAACTTTCAAGAATGATACCTTGGCAGATTCAACATCTCCAAAAGCATATTGAGAAACACCCTTGTTGTAATAGCCTAAGAAATAATCACTCTTCTTTGCAATAGCCTGATTGTAAGCTCCAATAGCATTTTTGAATGCTTCTTGAATGGCTATAGTATTGTCAACTACAACACTATCTACAGCTACATTTTCTGCTGCTTCTAAAGCTCTTGCCTTTGCAATATAAATGTCAGCAAGAGTAGAATAATTTTCAAAAGTCTGACCTTTCTCACCAACCTTGTCAAAATACTCATTCATAGTTGCAATAGCATTGTCGAAATCTTTCATTAAAGAATAAGAAGCTGCAATTTTTGTGAGAATGCTTGTCTGCTCAGGAGAGGCCTTCAATGCTTTTCTGAAAGCATCAATAGCTTCCAAGTTCTTGCCTACACCATTCAACGCACCACCAAGAAACTGATAGTCCAAGAAATTGGCACTATCACCGACAATCTCAAAAAGAGTCTTTGAGATCTCAATAGCTTCCTCGTTCTTGCTCAAAGATGCAAGAGAATAAAACTGAATACGAGGGAATACGGCTACCTTACTGTTCTTCTTGGCCCCAACACTAGCAATCTCATAAGCCTTGTTTGCGTCATTTTTACCGAAAAGGGCAGCAAAGGCATAACTAGCAATATCATCAATTGCAAGAGTATTGACGTCACATTTGTCAAAATATTGGGCGGCAATATCATTGTGATTGCCCTTAGCCATAGCACGAGCAATAAGAGGATTGACATCAATATCGGGACGAGCTTTCTTTAACTCATTAAGCTTAGCAATAGCATCCTCTGGAAACTTATCCTTATATACATTAGCATATTTTACATAACCTAATGTATCTTGTGGCTCAAGTTGTGTGGCCATTGCATACTCTCTTGCAGCTTCACCGCCTTCATCCTTTACATACCAAATGTCACCAAGCAAACAATGTACCTTTGCAGACTTATTCTTTGCGGCAGCATCAGCCTTCAGTGCAAAGTCCATCGCACCTTCTGTGTCGTTGTTCTCCAAGAATATACGAGAAATCTCACAGATGAGGTCAATGTTCTTTTTGTTTTTTTTGTAAAGTTGTGTGGCAGCCTTCACGGCTTCTACCTTCTTTCCGCTATTTAACATCTCTCCAATCTGTGTGGGAGTTGCTAATTGCGCATGACAATAGCATATTGCCATAGTCATAACAAATAATAATGTAAGTCTTTTCATAATCATATTTTATCGTTATCGTTTATCATTTATAAAATGGAGTCTCAATATGTTTTTATTACAACCTCTTGTCCTTGCTGAATAATAGCTGGAAGCAAACCCGATTTCAAGATGACTTTTTGGGCCTTAAACGTCTGTAAGAACTGGCAGAATCCCCAAGATAAGCCACGTCTTGGATCAGAAAGAATCATATATATGGGACGTGCAAGAGGATATTCGTTAGAATAAAGATAGTACTGGTAAGGCTTGAAACTATTTGCAGCATTTGCCTTTGGCTGACTTGAAACAGACATGATGCGGACATCTTTCATAAATGTCAAATGAGTAGTGTCACGGTCATCAGTAACCCAATTCGCTCCAACAATACCTATAGTATTTGGTGTGTTTGAAACGTAGTCAACGACAGCCTTTGAATTATCCTCAACAGAAAGATTGTCTTCATATAATGGCTTGCCATAACAAATAGAGTCAATGACAAATTGAACAGTACTAGAATTTTTATTATCAAAAACCACTTGAATCTCTGCATTTGATGCACCTGGATAAAGGTCGCTCCAACGTTTTGCCTTACCGGTGAGAATATCTCTCAGTTGATTAGTAGTTATCAATGTATCTTGTTGCGACTTGTGTACAATTAGCGCAAGCGCATCTTTTGCCAATAGAATTTCTTTGGGACGGAACTGCTTCTGACGGAAGTATTCCATTTCTCCTTCTTTCAATCTTCTTGCTGTTATACATAGCCTGACGCTATCTTTCAACAACAAGTTAAGCCCATTTACCTCATCAGTATAAATAGGTGTAATATTTGCTTTTTTGTATTGATAATGAAAAAGTGCTAACTCTTCATCAATGATAGGACTGAAACTTGCATCTATAGCCACTTCTACCTCACCGGAAGCATAAGTGTCAGTCCACTTTCCATCTGTAGAAACCTTATCACCGCACGAAACGATGATAAGGCCTACAGACATTATTAGTAATCCTACAAAAATGTAGAATGAGAATCTTTTCATTACTGAAGTCTAAACTGAACAGGTAATGTGAACCATACACGTACGGCTGAACCATTCTGCTTGCCAGGCACCCATCGTGGCATTGACTTAACAACGCGAACTGCTTCTCTGTCAAGTGAAGGGTCAACCGATCTAGCCACCTGAGTTTCGCCAATAGAACCATCTTTCTCTACCACGAATCTTACGATTACACGACCTTGAATACCATTTTCCTCAGCTACAGCCGGATAACGGATATTCTTGCTTAAGAAAGACATCAATGCTGCATCTCCACCAGGGAAAGATGGCATTTGCTCAACAACGTCAAATACTTTTTCAGGTTCTGCCTTTGGTTGCTCGATAGGCTTTTCAACGACAACTTCACGAACATCCACGATGTCGGCACCATTTTCGTCATTACCCTTGACATCAGCAATAGATATAGCTGCCTTCTGATTCATCAACTCATCCTGAGACTTAAACTCCTCTTTTACCAATTCATCTTTCATGATCTTTGGCTCAGTTAATTTAACTGTACTCTTGAGTTTTTGTTCCTCAGGCTTCTTTTTTTCAACCTCAAGTTGCTTTTGTTTAACTTCTGGTTTCTTTTTCTGCTTAATTTGAGATAGCTGGTTGACTTCGGTAACTGCAACTTTGTCCATTGCGTTACTTGCCAACTGATAAAGACCTGCTAAACCAACAATAGCAGCAATACCAAGAACCATACAAACAGCAGCAATGTTGTAGCGTTTCGCACTGCTTCTACGGATAGCATAAGCACCATAGGCCTTGTTCCTACCTTCAAAGACAATGTCGCACCATTTTTCGGTATTCAAATCAATTGAATTTGCCATAATCTTTTCTGTTTTTTTAAGTTCTTAATATTATTCACCAGGTAATTTACCCGTGAGATTCTTTATAAGAGTAGTGTCTGTGTCTGAAGTTTTACCAATGACATATTTACCAATGGCACATATCGTCATTTCGTCCAAAGCATCTACAAGATTCTTATATTTAGCACCAGGGAATGCTTTTATGATAACTGTAGGAGTGTTATCTCCTGCTTTAATGTGGCTAAGTTCTTCCTTGTACTCAACTTCGCTCACCTTATGGTCGAGCATCTTTTTGTCAAGTTCTTGCTTTGCCTCAAGAGCAGTAAGGTTCTTCTCCATGAGATATGCTCTTAGACCTTGTGCGGAATAGTTGGTCTGTTTCAAAGCCTTAGGGTCTTCTGTGTTAGGCTCGCCTTCAAAATAGTAAATCTTATCATCTTTGTCAAGAAGAATGGTAACAGCTTTAGAAGCCTTAACTTCTGATTTTTCCTGCTCCGTAATACTCTTGTCATTAGATGGCATAACCAATTCCATTGTTTGAGGTTTCACCAAAGATGTACACAACATGAAGAAAGTGATAAGCAACATGTTCATATCGACCATTGGTGTGAAGTCGACGCGTACATTCTTTTTATTTTGTCTACTTTTACCAGTTTTTGTTGCCATAATTATTCAACTTTCTTTAATGATGTTAATAAGTAATAACGATTCTCACGGATATCTTGGAGTTGCGTCATTACCCTGCTTATGATGGAATACGGAGTACCTGCATCTGCCTTGATAGCCAACTTGATGTCAGGATTGACAGCGTGAGTGGCAATAATCCACTCTTGGAATTCGCTATGGTTACCATTAATACTATCAAGTGGAATACCAAGATCTTTGAGTTGCTTATCTCTTGCTTTTTCATCCAAAGAGTAGAACTCATTCATCTGCGATACAGAGCAACCGAAAGTTTGTGATTTGATGAACGCTGTAGTCTGTGCACCACCCATGCCCATGTCAAACTTGCCCTGCATCTCACCTAATACGGCTGCTGCATTATCCTGCGTATCCAATCCCATAAAGACTTTTCCAGTCTTGTCTACGAGTATCGAAAGCACTTCCTTATCTGGGACCTTAATCTCAGATACTGATGACGGAGTAATCACCTGTACAGGCTCTTTCTTAACAAACGTTGAAGTCAACATAAAGAAAGTGAGCAAAAGCACAGTTACATCCGACATGGCAGTCATGTCAATGAAAGTGTCTTTCTTTGCTATTTTCACTTTACCCATAATTTTCGATTTTTGAGATTAGAAAAATAATAGGTAAATGAATTAAGCCTCGTCGCTATGAGTAGCTGCATATGTATTTACAATAGAGAAACCAATTTCGTCAAGAGCGAAAGTAAGGTGGTCAATCTTATTTGTAAAATAGTTGTAAGTGATAATTGCGAGAGCACCTGTAGCAATACCGCAAGCAGTATTAACGAGAGCCTCTGAAATACCTGTTGACAATGCAACTGAGTCTGCACCACCACCAGAAGCCAAAGCTGCGAAAGACTTGATCATACCCGTTACAGTTCCGAGAAGTCCGAACAATGTACCAAGTGAAGAAATTGCAGCTACGATAGCCAAGTTCATCTGAAGAGTTGGCATTTCAAGAGCAGTAGCCTCTTCAAGTTCTTGACGAATAGCAATAATCTTCTGCTCTTTCTTCATGTGAGTGTCCTCTTCGCAAGCCTTATATTTTGCAAGTGTTGCGCCGACAACGTTTGCGACTGAACCACGCTGCTTGTCGCAGAGAACTTGACACTCTGCAAGATTACCAGCCTTAAGAGCAACCTTAACGTCTTCAACGAACTTAGCAAGCTTACCCTTACCAAATGCTGAACGAAGAGCGAAGAAACGCTCAATAGCAATAGCAAGAACTGTAAGGAATAAACCCTGAATGATAGGTACAATCACACCACCCTTGTAAACTGTACCAAGAAGGTTGCCATCAAGGACTTCTCCAGAAGGATCACCATTAACGAAGTGTGCAGGATCACCATAGATAAATTTGTAAATTGCTACTGCAATAAGGAAACATACTACGATAATCCAGATTGCTGACTCAATCCCTTTAAAGCCTTGCTTTTTCTTAGCAGGAGCTTTCTTAACATTTGTTGTTGCCATAAATAATTGTTTTTTTAGTTTTGAAATAAATTTATAAAAATAATAATATAATTATCTTCTTTTGATTGTTTTCTAGGTTAAATACATTGTGCAAATATAATAATATTGTTTATTATAGTTTGGTATTTAACATTTTTTAATAATTAGGAAGGGTGAATTTTATATGTGTATTTTGCATGGTTACTAATTATTCGTATGAATTTATAATCTCTTCAATACGATTTATCAGGTCTTCATTGGTGCTACGAATCAAACGAATATCATGAAGCAAAGTTAGGCGGAACCGCCAAATACGAAAATATAAAAAGATGCCTATCGGAATTAGACAGCCTGCTATAATGTTCCATTTGTTATTAGCAAAAGGAGCTGTGTGAGAATCGGTAGCAATCACAGGAAGATGGTTGATGTAATAAAGCACTTGGCGATCTCGAGTGTTGCTTAAATCATCTATCACCGCTTCTAATCGCTCATTCAATCCAATAATAGTTCTATCAATTTCTGTGCGGAAAAAGACTTTTATGATATTTGGAGCGGTATAAAGTTTATGCTCATGGGCATATTGTTGCAACTCAGTATTTATTTGTTTAAGCTTTTCTGCGTCAGCTTCATATTCTGGTGAATTGATAATGACCTCTTTACTTGGAATAAATCGATTCGGCTTAATGCCGAAGATATGATGCATTAATTCTCGATAGAAGTCTGCATTAAGCATAGCAGAATCGTTGTTAGCCTTGTAAGTGAAGAAAATAGATAAAGGAGATAGAATCACTGTTGACAAAAGACATCCAAACCAAAGTGGCCAACTGCCCTCGCGAGCCATCTTCGTACCCATATTTTCAAAAATAAAATATACGATGAAAACGAGTACACTGACAACAAGTGGCATTCCAAGGCCACCCTTGCGAATGATGGCCCCAAGAGGTGCGCCAATGAAAAAGAATATCAAACAGGATAGGGCAAGAGTGAATTTTGCTATAGCCTCAATCTTGTGTTTGCGCAAATAGTATTCGTTGTCTTCGGTTACGTATGATTTGAATTCCATATCAGAATTCGCCATATTAGCTTTATCAAGTGCAATGGATATAACTTCACGTTTCTTATCATCTGGTAATAAAGAGTATTTCTTGTCAAGGTTAAGGTCTTTAATTCGTTTGATGTTTTTTATAGAGTCTTCTTTTGATGGCTTGGAAACACTGAGCAACATGGATTTTTCTTGTGAATAATATGATATCCCTAAACTATCATAAGAGATATTCATAGAATCAATATCGTGTAGAATTCTTGTGAAACTTTTAGTTTTAGCATCATGTGCAAATACATCTTCGTCTGCAAGATTAAAATCCCCATTATATTCAATAATAATATCTTTCCGCTCAAATGTTTCTCGTCTATATGGTACATTCGCCGCAACTGCGGATACATCACTATGTTGCATATTTTCAAACCATTCTCCACTATAGAGATTGAGCACTAGATGCTGTTTTTCTTCCGTCATAGCAAGGCTACCAGAATCGGCTAAAATAATGGCTGCATCTTCAAATGAGGAAGAAATTCTGTATATCATTATGCCATATAACATACCACGATTCAAATCTTTCTTTTGGACATATACATTACAATTAGGTATGCCATCATAGAAGACTCCTTCGGGAATTTCTAGCTCAGGATTAGTCTGTTTCATTGAAATTAGCAAACGTCCAAAGGCTCTATTCGCACTAGGTGTCACAACATTTTGAAAGTAAAAAGATAGGCAAGCGATAGCAATTACAAAAATTATCATCCCACGGAAGATCTGCATTAGCGAAATTCCTGCAGCTTTTAATGCTATCAACTCGGAACTCTCTCCGAGATTACCAAATGTTATTAATGATGATAAGAGAATAGCTAAAGGTAGAGCTTGGGGTATAAACATCAAACTCATATACCAAAAGAATTGCCCTAAAACATCAAGTGTAAGACCTTTACCGATGAGAGTTTCAATATGAAGCCATACAAACTGCATCATCAAAATGAACAAACAAATGAAAAAAGCTCCTGCAAAAAGCAGAAGAAATTGCTTCATTATGAAGATATCTAGTTTATTTATTCCAACTCGAATAGACATACTTTATACAAAGATATGCAAAAGTAATAAATTTTTATCGTTTGTAATTCTTGAATTTTGAAAAATTTTTATCTTTGCAACAATTATGTTGAATAAAAATACAAATACAAAAATAGATAATATTATGAAAAACTTTAAAATTAACGCATTGGTAGTGTTTGTCCTTATGCTTCTTTTAGGCAATTATATTTATGCGATGAAATCGTCAATACTATTGCCACAAAATGATTACGAACGTTTGAATGCCAATAGAAAAATTGGTAAAAAAATAACAAATGTCAAACTTCCTGATATTAATGGAAAGACACGAAATCTAACTGATTTTGTTGTCAAAGGCAAGAAAAAAGTATTACTTATTGATTTTTGGGCAACTTGGTGTGGACCTTGTATGCGTGAAATGCCCAATGTTAAAGCAGCATACGATAAATATCACAAAAAGGGGTTTAATGTTATTGGTATTTCTTTTGATAATGATGGCACCAAATGGAAGACTACGATTAAGAAAAATGGATGGAAATGGAATCATCTTTCCGACTTGAAAGGATGGCAATGTGCCGCAGGTGAAGTGTATGGAATACATGCAATCCCATCATCAATACTTGTGGATGGAAATGGCATAATAATAGCAAATGATCTTCGGGGGGAAGAATTAGTAAATAAACTTCGTTCTATTTATGGATTTTGATTGCTTGTAGAATAATAGAACAAGATTATGATTTTAAATATATTGAATGTAGTTTTGGGCATCGTGCTTGTTCTTTATGGCGCAGATGTTTTGACAAAAGGGTCATGTGGCTTAGCTCGCCGTTTAAAAGTGAGCGAGATGATGATAGGATTAACAATTGTTGCTTTTGGCACATCAATGCCTGAATTTGTCATAAGTTTTGTTTCAGCATTAGGTGGTAGTGCTGACTTGGCAGTTGGCAATGTTGTGGGAAGCAATGTTTTTAATTCTCTATGTATCGTAGGTATTGCAGCAATGGTATGCCCAATAAGCATATTACGTTCAACCGTGCGCAAAGATATGCCTTTTGCAATGTTTGCTTCTATTATACTTATTGTGATGTGTATTGGTTTTGGCAATCTCTCTCTAAAAGGTAATTTGATAACGAGATTTGATGGAGTAATACTTCTATTGTGTTTCGCATTTTTTATGATAGTTACTCTAAGAAATGCAAAAAAAAGTGTGAATCAAGATGGTGTTACTAAGACTGATGTAAATGAGATGAAGATATTCAAGGTAATCTTGTATCTTTTGATTGGTTTAGGTTTGCTAATAGGTGGGAGCGAATGCCTTGTAAAAGGGGCAAAATCAATAGCACAAATGCTAAATGTTAGCGAAAGCATCATAGGTCTTACAATCGTTGCATGCGGTACATCGTTGCCAGAGTTAGCAACGTCAGTTGTTGCAGCTAAGAAAGGTAGTCCTGAACTCGCAATAGGTAATGTTATTGGAAGTAATGTTTTTAATATTTTATGGATATTAGGAGCAACATCACTTGTTTGTCCTTTGAATATACAGGGTATTACAATAGTTGACATTGCAATGATGTTTTTGGGAATGTTGATATTGTGGTTATTTAGTTTTACTCAATATAAAGTAGAACGATGGGAAGGTGTTGTGATGTTCCTTCTATTTCTAGGTTACATGTTTTATTTGGTCTATTAATTTAATTGATTCATATTTAAAATAATTGAGCATCCTAAATGGATGCTCAATTTGTTGTATAAATAATATAATGTATGTTTTTTACCTTGGACCGCCAAATCCACCGCTAGGGCGACCACCCCCCATTGGCATCATTCCCCCCATTGGCATCATCATTCCACCATATCGTTTTGCTCCTTCTTGAATCATACGACGCATATCTTTGTCGCCAAAAGCCGTAAAGCGATAAGATACTCTTAGCATGGCATAACTATTGATGGCATTTGTCTCAGAGTCTCTACGCATCATAGCATTGATGGTACGCGAGATATTACTTTGCTGATGTAAAATGTCATAACATTCAAGACTTACGGTGAGCGATTTACTCTTCAAAAAAGACTGTGCAAGTTGTGCGTTCCATATAAGTTCATTAGTATTCATTGAAGCATCTTCATAACCACGACGTGAATTTTGGTTGAGTGAGGTTGTGAAAGTCATACCCCAAGGTGCCATTGCTTGAATGCTACCTCCGTATGAGAACTGCCATGAGTTCATATTACTACTTGGTTGGAGCATGTTGCGTGAGTGAGTATAGTTTAAAGTTCCATTCAACTCTATTTCTAACCATGTGTTACGATAACTTCCGGAAAGACGCTCTGCAATGTTTGTTGAGCGTGTGGTGTTTTTTTGAGCCTCAGCCTCGATCATTCCTTGTGCAGTATAATATGATACATAGTTGTTATAACTGAAATTCGTGAATGTATTTATGCTCCATACTCCAAGTGAGTCAAGTGACCTATTATACATGAGGCCAATATTTGTATTCCAATTGCCATTGATATTCATAGGCATTGTTAACTGCCCGCCAGTCTCTGGATTATATTTTGTCATATTGGAAACACTATTTTGCGTCATGTTAAATCCAGCATTGACCATGATTGCTTGCGAATAATTTGTTATATAATCATTAAAGAATAAACGGAAATTATGAGAGAATGAAGGTTTCAATGCAGGGTTACCCTGTGTGATACGTAGAGGGTCGCTGTCATCTCTAATAGGCAACATGTCGGTCATACTTGGCTCTTGGGTGCGTCCGTTGTATTGGATGCGCATTTGGCTAACGTTAGAGAATTTGTAACGGAAGTTTACCTGCGGTGCCCAATTGAAGACATCTCTCTTTACAATAGTGTCTGTACCTAGATAACGATATTTGAATTCAGAATTTTGCGGAGTAAATACGAGGCCTGCGTTGAGATTGTAATTCGGTCTTACAACGCGCAACATAACTTGTATTCTGTGTGTATTATGATAGTATTCTGTGTATTTTGAGAGATCCTTATTATAAACACTATCTAGTGGGGATACCATTTGGATGAGCCGAATATATTCATCCCAAGAACGATAGCGAAGAGGAATGTCCATGAAACCCAAGTCTTCAAAGCGAGAATCAGAGAAATCATAAGTGCTACGGTTATTATCGGTGTATTGACGATTGAACTGATAGCTGAATTGCAAGTAAGTTTGCTTGAATATAGGCTCACTATATGTAGCTTGAATGCTGTAACTCCAATTCTTTGAAGGCGCAAGATTATAGCGATTATTCATATATGTGGAATCTACAAATTGCCCTTGAGCATCTTTCTTTGCATGATAAAGACCCACATTTGAAAGTGATAAGTCTTTACTATCTCCAGTACTAGTAGAGCCTTGTAGGCGCAAAGTTACATTACGACCTTTGTTGTTGAGTTTGCGATTTAGTTGTAATGTGCCGCTGAATGAAGTCTTATCAGAATAGCCAATTTTTTTGTTGGTGTTATCGTTCACCAAATACCCCAAGTCTTTAAGAGCCTTTTTATATGCTTCATCTAAAGGATTTGCACCTTCTGGTATATAGTCGTATGGATTGTGGTCAAATGTCGCACTCAACTCGTTTGACTTGTTGTCGTTACTTTGATAGGAAAATTGTGGGCGGAATAAAATGTTTGTCATCGTATCAGGTGTCCATTCTATTCTTGCTTGTCCGTTCCAACCATTACTACGAGTGAAAGCTTTGCTTATACTATTATTGAAAGAAGAGAAATCGCCAACGAAATTTTCAGAAGAAGTCTTGCTTTGCGTATCTCCATCAGAATGATTCCAACGAATAGAACCATCAAGTTTCAAAACATTCTTTTTTTCATAGTTGAGATTGATACCAACCATCTTCATATAATGTTCTCCATTATTCCCGCCAAAACGTCCTCCACGGGTACTAAAACCCATGTCGTTTACATTGTTAAGACTTCCCATTCCCATTAAACGTAGGTCACCTTTCATCAATGCACCCATTGCGCGACCTGTATAGCGATGTTTTGTACCTGCGCCAACATCAACATTGCCGATATATCCATCATTGATGTTCATCCCATTCCTCATGCCGATGTCAAGTACTGTTTGCTCTTCCCCATCATCAATACCCGTGATTCTGGAAAGGTCACTTTTTTCATCGTATGCTTTTATGCGCTCAATAACTGATGTTGGAATGTTCTTCATGGCAGTTTTTGTATCTCCAGTCATAAATTCTTTTCCATCAACGAGAATCTTTTTCACTTCTTTCCCATTTACCTTGATAGCGCCATCGTCACTTACTTCTGCTCCAGGAATCTTTTTTACAAGTTCTTCAAGAACCGATCCCTCTGGCACACGATATGCATCGGCATTATATACAAAGGTATCTTCTTTTAAAATGACTTTCTTAGCAACACCAGTAACTTGTGCTTCTTTCAGCATAATAGAATTTGCTGAAAGTGTGATTGTGCCAAGATTTAGATTCCCCGTTACATTAATAGTTTTTGTATAAGTGTTGTAACCCACATATGTTACGCGAAAAATATACTTCCCATTTTTTGCTGACAACGAGAACGCGCCATCCATATTAGTGGTTGTGCCAACTACGAGCGAACTGTCTTGCTTTAGAAGTGATACTGTGGCAGAGATTACACCTTCGCCAGTTTGCTTGTCTGTAATCTTACCTTTAATTGTTTGTGCTGTGGTTGTAAGCATGCCTAAAAGCCCAAGTGATAATATAATAAGTATTCTTTTCATACTAACTTTTTTGTTCAACTATTGGTTAGACGCAGATTTCGAGCCAAAGTTTAATTTACTTTGTAAAAATGATAAAATAGTAATTTTTTTCGTTAAAGTAGTGATTTTGATTTTATAGCAGAATGATATATATTTGCAAAAAAGAAATATTATTCTTTGAGCAAAAGTTTTGACTATAAAAATTAAAGATGTATGGAAAGTGTAAATGGGCACTTTAATTTAGAAAATCTTTCAATGGCCTTGTCAGATATTCTTCATAATAAGGGGTATGACCATATTTTTACGCTTTGTGATACTAATACTTCACGTTTTTGCTTGCCAAAACTTTTAATTGAAAGGACTGAAAATATTGTAATTCCTGCAGGTGAAGACTATAAGACACTCAACATTTTGCAGAAAATTTGGCAAACACTTATATCAAGAGGAGCTTCTCGTCATTCTTTGCTGATAAATGTCGGTGGTGGAATGATTTGTGACCTTGGTGGTTTTGCCGCCGCCTCTTTTATGCGGGGTATTGATTATGTGAATGTGCCAACTACACTTCTTGCCATGGTTGATGCTGCCATAGGTGGTAAAACAGCGGTAAACTTCTGTGGACTTAAAAATGAACTTGGTGCGTTCTACATGCCTGTTGTTACGCTAGTTTGTTCTAGATTTCTCTCTACTTTGCCAAAAGAGTACTTGTTAGCAGGGATTGCGGAAATGCTGAAGCATAGTCTGCTTTGGGATGTTGAAATGTGGGCAGAGATTGTTTCAGGCATTTTGTTGGACAGATGTGACTTGCAGTTTTGGCAGGAGTCGGTGTTGAAGAGTGCAAAAGTTAAAAAATATTTTGTTGATGTGGATCCTTATGAGAGTGGAGTGCGTAAGGCCTTGAATCTTGGTCACACTTTTGGTCATGCTTTTGAAGAATTATCGTTGAAAAAAGATGCATCAAAATCTCTCTCTCATGGTTTTGCTGTGGCTTATGGTTTAGTATGTGCTTTGTATTTAAGTTGTATCAAACTAAGTTTTCCACAAGATAAAATGCGTCAAACAATAAGTTTTATTTTTGAAAATTATTCTCGTCCCTTGCTTTCTTGTGATGATTATGATGAACTTCTCATGTTTATGCATCGCGATAAGAAGAATAATGCATCAAGAATAAATCTTGTTCTTCTTGATGAAATCGGTAAATATTCTGTTGATTGTTCTGTTACAGATGAAGAAATAAAAGAGGCTTTTGATTTTTTGCGTGAAGGGTAGAGCCCCCTTGCCATATTTGCATGTGCTAAGGCTTTTTATACCGCTATTTTTTTGTGCATATTTGCATTATTTTGTTTACGAGCTACTTTTGCGAGCGAAAATTCCTCCATTTATCTCTAAGCTAGTGACATTGCAAACAGTTCCAAACAGTTTGTAAAAATGTGTCTGTTTTTTGATTTTCGGAAAAATTCATTACTTTTGCATTAGATTTCCTTAATTGTATCTAAATGGAAGGTGTGTCACCCTAGTGAATCACCCAACAGTAAAAAGGTTCGATTGAAGTCCACGCCGAGCATGAAACATGCGATGAATAGACATGCTTAACCAAACATGATGTCATCAAATGGTGAAGCGGGTATGGGGCGGGAATCAAGACATATTAAAATAAGCGTTCATACGGCGCTTTGTTCTGACTCATAGGAACTTCGCAACTTTCTTGAATCTGTCGGAGCATGGCAACATTGAATGTCCTTAGGGTATGCATATGTATATTCTTTAATTCGCATAATCATGCGGGAGAGATTCCTACGTAGAGGTTGTGTGATTGTAATAAAGATGTATTATATCCATATCGGCGTGGACTTCGCGTTGCTTGTTCAACAGATTCAGGCAACGCGAAGGCCTTCTATGAGTGGAACAGCAACGATGATAGTTCCACGCTTCTTTTTTATGCCTGAACATGAGTGAATTTTAAATGGCTGAATCTGGAAACTATAGGCCAAAAGAAACAGGTATGAAAATAAAAAGTATTCTATGTTTTATTGCTCTTACATTATTTATTAATGTTCAAGCGCAAGACTTAAAAATTTCTGTTGACAAGAAAGGTAAAGTTGGTTTTGTCGATCAAAGCGGCAATCAGATTGTCAAATGTCAGTATGAAAGTGCACAACCTTTTAAGGATGGTACAGCAATTGTGACAAAATCAGGCAAATCTGGCATTATTGACACAAAAGGAACTGTTTTACTCCCTTTGAAATACACACAAATCTCAACATGGACTAAGGAGCTTTATTTGGTGAAGGATGGGAAGAAGATGGGACTCGTCAATCACTCAGGAAAGGTTATTTTGCCAGTCAAGTATTCTCACGTGTCAAAATTGAATTGTTATGGTAAAGCATTGATAGCATTGGGAGGCAAGGCAACTTCTCATGAGAAAAAGACTTATATGGGCAACGCGAAGTATGGCATAATAGATAATAATGGTAATATATTGATTACTCCTAAGTATAAGGGATTGTATGAATTTTCTTATGATGGGGCCAACTATAAAGTTTATCGTGAAGGCAAGCGCCTGGCATTCAGCTATCATTATACGGCCGATACGTTGATCACAGATTGTAGTTATTTAGGGTTTAGCAAAAATGGAATCAATATTTATGATGCTGGTATAATGGACGGAAATGGAAAAGAAATTCTAAAGCAAGGACTTTATTCTTTCGTTATGCAACCTCAAAGTGGAATGGTAAGGTACTATATTGTCAAGAGAAAGCAGACCCTTTGCGGTTATCACAACCTTTCCACAGGCAAAGGAATGCAAGTTGATAAAATCGATTCAAACATAGATGGAATAAATTACTGGACGCATGGAGATTTTATAGGCGATATTGCACCTGTGAATGGTTCTTCCTGGTCTTTTATTGACAAAACAGGGAAAACATTACGTTCTGGATACACATTGCTAAAACATAGCCAACATATTGGGCTTTGGGCAGCAAAGAATGAGACAGCAAAGTGGGATGTGTTTGACGACTCAAATAATGATGTAGAATCCCTCTCAGGCTACGAAGACATAAACTTCCCAACTAATGTGGATGATGCGGAAGTTTTTAGTGTTATGAAAAATGGGAAATATGGTTGCATAACTCGTTCTGGAGAGACGAAAGTTCCTTTTGAATATGACAATGCATTGGGCAATTCTTTTGATATGGTATTGGTGAAAAAAGAAGGCAAATGGGGGATGATTACCCCAAATAATGTTGGTGTTATACCAACTGAATATATTGATATTGTACTTCCTTCGGAGCGTAATTCAAAACATTTTTGGGTAAAGAAAGAAGACTCTCTCTATTATCACTATAATGTTTCAAGTCAAAAATTATCCGTAACAGGATATAAGGCAGCAAGTAATTTCAAAGAAGGTATAGCACATGTGGTTCCTGTAAAAATGACCTTGAATGACACTCCTGTCAACAGAGCACAAATATTCGTTCCTAATACAGCAAAAGCTACCATAGATGCTGCAAATATTACGAAGTATAAAGATGCTTTTGGCTATCTTTTAGACACGAATGATATTTTGCTGATGGATCAACCTGTTTCAACATTGTATATTGATGATGTCGTTAAGGAGATAAATAAACGTGGTAACCAGAACTTAACAGAATCAGAAAAAAAGAATATTCTTCTGTATGTTACGCGCGAAAATCGTTCGTACAACTTGAATTCGAAGATTAGTGAGGAAGAATGGAATTATTAATTAACAAACAAGTTAAATCATGAAGATACGATATATTTTGCTTAGCCTTATGTTGGCGACAGCTTTGGGAGTATTCGCCCAGGAACCAGAAAGTAATTACCGACGCAGTTCTATTTATTCCGTATTGGTCAACCATACAGACCAGCAATTTGCAAGTGAGATAAAGGAGGCTTTTCTGCAAATACCTGTACCTGACAAGTTTAATGATCATAATTTGAGTGTCAAAGTACTCAATATGGATAAGAAACTTTCTGGAGCAAACAGTGAGAAAGAGAATACTGACATTACAGGATTTCTTCAAAATAATAACATCGCAAGCCGACTTGTAGCAAGATGGTTCAATCGTGACTACTTTACAGGAGAATGCAATATGGAATTAGTGAAGGAACGTGGATTATATAATGCGAATGAGTTTGACAAACAGTTGGCGAACCGTTCAGCACGTGGCGTTGCTATGCTCCAAGATGCTGGCGAAGATCTTATTGGTAACACATTTGTCATGGTAAATGATATTCGTTATGTTGACAAGAACAAAGGAGCAAAAGTAGCGGGTGGCATATTAAAAGTGTTAGGTACTGTTGCAGCTGCTTACACCGGTTCCAATATTGATGACTTGACAGATAAGCTTGGAGACATGGTAGAGACAATAAAAGGATTTAGGGTAAAGATAAATACTTTTCTTTACAAACTTGATTGGAATGACGAGCAGGCAGCAGTCTTCTATCAAGAGCAGTATGCTGCACAACCAGATAAAACGAAGTATGATAACTTTGAAGCCGCACGTGGGAATTATAAATTGAAGTATGTTGGCAAGGTTGAAAGTAGTGGTGGCACAACATCTTTTTTGGGAATTAATGAGGATGAACCTGTTATTATGGTTCGTAAGGCTTGCCAACGTGCTATTGACGAAAATGTAGTTGATCTACAACGTAATTATGAAGAGTTCCGCACAAAGACACCATTGCTATCTGTTGAACCTCTCACAGCATACGTTGGAATGAAAGAAGGAGTTACGACGAAAAGTAAGTTTGAAGTTCTTGAAGTTGTGGAAATGGAGAATGGAACGCATAAGTACAATCGTGTTGGTGTAATAGAACCTATTGCTAATCTTATATGGGACAACCGCTATATGGCAGAAGAGGAAGGTGCAGCGGGTGCAACTCTCGGTTTTACCACGTTTCGTAAAGTCAGTGGGAAAGATTTTGCAAAAGGTATGCTTATAAGAGAGATGACGAATAAATGATACTATTTTTAATATAAAACATTATGAAAAGAATTTTAAGTTTAACGTTGCTACTTTTTACAATAAGCATCGCAACGATGGCAAAAGGAGAAATAATACCTCAATATGATATAACAGGGGCAGGTTCTGGCACAGAAGGTACCATATTGGTAAAAGTCTATGTCTATTCTAAAAATGTTAGTGACGAAGACCTTAAGCGTGCCGCTGTACATGGAGTTGTTTTCCGTGGATGCAATGGTAATGAAAGTGGTGCTCGTCAGCCAGCGATGGCATCACCAACTGCAGAAACTGACAATGCTACATTTTGCAAGGAGTTTTTTGCAACAGGTGGTCAATGTCTAAATTTCGCTACAATCGTAGCAGGTTCCTATGATAGAGTGAAGACTCAAAAAGGTTATAAGTCGGGAGCCATTGTTCAAGTGAATAAAGCCTCACTCCGTAAGGAACTTGAGAAGG
>JAZLJQ010000042.1:0-20825 GCA_045617965.1 Prevotella sp. | reverse complement strand
TGCAAACCATCCTTACGAGCCACGCAAACCATTGCGATAACCTACGCAAACCGCCTTGTTCGGCACCCATAACGCACACGATAAAAACTTATATTTGGGAAAACAAAATCGCGTGAGTTCTACCACACAAGAAGGACAATTAAGACACCCAACAACTAGCGGTCAGAGTCAAACTTAAAAGGGTTATCGGAGGAGTGTTCTATAAATTCTAAAATAAAATGATATAAACTTATTTAGTTCATTTCGATATAATTTTTAGAACCCACATGGAATAAAAATATTTGTGAGATACTCTGTCTTGCACTTCGATTTTGAATATAAAAGGTAAAGAAAATTCTTCATGTTTATGTAAATATCGCTAATGTGGTGACGAAATGGCATGAAATACATAATAGAGCATCTGAATTATTACTCTTAATTTTTAATTGTTAATTACTTTGCTATCTTTGCATAACGAAAAAAAATAGAACAAAAATGGAGATTTATTTAGTAATTTCAATTATTGGACTTGTGGTTATGTTGCTCATCGGCCTGTCATTTATCAAAACACAACGCAACACAATATCTAAACAGACAGAAGAGATAAAAGTACTCACTTCTGAACGCGATGTACAACGCGCAAACGCAGAACATCTTACAACCCAAATGGAAGTAGCAAAGCAACAGCATGAAAAACTCATAACAGAGAAGGAGACAACATTCAAAAAACAGTTGGCAGACATGAAAACCGCCTTTGACGAGCAGTTGGAAATGCTTCGGCAAATGAACAAACAACAAGTAGAAGACCAACTGATGCTAATAAAAGAGCAGATGAAAACCACATCCGAGACTGTGCTCAAGACGCGTCAGGAAGAATTGAAAGTGGAAAACAAGGAACAAGTGATGAAAATTACCGACCCTCTACGACAGAGCATAGAGGAAATGAAAAAGGCTTTTCTTGACTCAAAAGACCGACAAAACGAAGCCTTGACAAAACTCGACACTACTATAAAGCTCAATATGCAACAGAGTGCATCACTTGGCGAAACTGCCGACCGACTGACACGCGCCTTGACAGGCGAGGTGAAAGTGCAAGGCAACTTCGGCGAACTGAAACTAAAACAATTGCTCGAAGACCTTGAACTCAAAGAAGGCGAACAGTTTGACACACAGGAAACCTTACGCGATAAGAGTGGACGAGGCGCAAAGGGTGACGACGGAAGAGGACTTATTCCCGATTTCATCCTGCACTTTCCTAATAACCGTCATGTGGTGGTGGACTCAAAAATGTCGCTTACCGACTTTGAACGCTACATGAATGCCGAAGATGGTACCACAGAAAAGAGCGAATACCTAAAAGCACACATAACTAGCGTGCGCACACAAGTGAAACGATTGGCAAAGAAAGAATATACAAAATATCTGCCAGAAGGATACAACCACCTTACATTTGCAATAATGTATGTGCCTATAGAAGGCGCATTGAACTTAGCTCTATTGAACGACTCTACCCTCTGGCGCGAAGCCTATGACGAAGGAGTGATGATACTTGGCCCACAGACGATGTATATGAACTTGAGAGTGCTAGAAATGATGTGGACGCAAGTGCGACAACTGAAAAACCAACAGGCAATGATTGAAGCCGCAGAAGCCATAATATCTAGAGTGCAAGATTTCGGAACCCGATTCACAGCGGTGGAATCAAGCATGAATGACACAATCAAAAAGATGAACCAACTGAAAATTACTACTGCCGAAAAGGGACAAAGCATCATCACAGCAGCACGAAACCTGATAAAAGCAGGAGCAAAAGAAAACAAAAGCAAAAAGTCGCTCACCGAAATGGAAGGAACGATTTTCATCGATGCGGACACTTCGCAAATATTGCAAGAAGAGAATAAAGAGAAAAATACTGATAAAACAGAAAACGAAATATGAAATTCCACCTAAACTATCACACCCAATGGGGCGAAAGCGTAGCCGTAAGATTAGAAGGGAAAGATGATTTCATCCCTCTACACTATACCGACAACGATGTATGGGAAGGAGAAATAGATGCCGATGAAAACATCTGCTATCGTTATTGTATAGTACGAGACGGAGAGATAATACGGCAAGAAACAGCATGTGCACCACATTATAAAGACAACGAAGGATGGCGTGAGCCAAAACGCTTGGCGGGAATTGCAGTTCCTGTATTTTCGTTGCGCTCGTCAACAAGTCAAGGAGTGGGCGACTTCGGCGACCTATACATGCTAATCGACTGGGTAGAAAAAATGGGACTGAAAGCCATCCAAATTCTTCCTATCAACGACACGACAACCGATGGGTCTTGGCAAGACTCATACCCATACAACACAATCTCAACCATTGCCTTACACCCGATGTATCTAGATTTGCGGCAAATAGCGTTGCCAAAAACAAAGGCTTGCAAAGAGGCGCTTCAAATGCTCGCAAAGCTAAACAAGTTGCCACAGGTGGATTACGAACAAGTGAATGTAGCAAAGCGTAAGTGCATACGACTGGCATACGATAAGAATGCAAAGAAAACCCTTGAGAACGCCGACTTTCAAAAATGGTTTGAAGCAAATAAGGAATGGCTCGTAGATTATGCCATATTTAGAGCTAAAAAAGACAAGCAGACAGACACGACACTCTATTATTACACACAATATGCCTTGCATGTCCAACTGAAAAAAGTTGCCGATCATGCACGACAAAAAGGAATCATCCTTAAAGGAGATATTCCTATCGGCGTAAGCAGAGATAGCGTGGAAGTGAAATCGCATCCTAAACTTTTCAACACGAAGCAAAGTACTGGTGCTCCACCAGATGCCTTTTCTGATGATGGGCAAATATGGGGGTTCCCGACATATAATTGGGAAAAAATGGCGCAAGACGACTATCGATGGTGGAAACGTCGCATGTGTCACATGGCGCAGTATTTTACGGCTTATCGAATAGATCACATCTTGGGATTTTTCCGCATTTGGGCAATCCCAACACAATATAAAAGTGGACTTGAAGGATTTTTCTCACCATGCCTACCACTCTCGCCACAAGAGATGATGACAAACTTTGGGCTGCATCTGAATCAAAAACAAGTAGATACATTATTCATCGAGATTGCTCCTGGCCGATTCCACCCTCGTATAAATGCGCCAAAGATAGAAACCTTCAAAAACTTATCAGAACCGCAGCAAAAAGCTTTCTTATCGCTATACGAAGACTTCTTCTATCATCGCCATAATCAATTCTGGTATAATGAAGCTATGAAAAAACTGCCAGCCCTAACGTCAAGCAACCTCATGATCTGTTGTGGCGAAGACTTGGGCATGATTCCCGAATGTGTGCCTTGGCTCATGCATAAAGAAAATATTCTCTCACTTGAAATACAAACGATGCCAAAGGAATACGGAGTGGAATTCGGAAATCCTGAAAAATATCCACAAATGTCGGTATGCACTATCTCATCACACGACACGCCGACCATGCGTGGATGGTGGGAAGAAGAACATGAGGCAGCTCAACGCTATTATAATAATGTATTGGGCCTACATGGCGAAGCACCACAGAAAGCTCCTGCATGGGTATGTGAACGCATAGTGTCGGCGCATCTTGCATCAACATCCCTATTTTGTATCTTGACACTACAAGACTGGCTTGCAATAGATGATAATTTGCGCTTTGATGACGCCAAAGCTGAACGAATCAACGTGCCCGTGAACTCACGCCATTATTGGCGTTGGCGAATGCATCTAGATATAGACAGACTCATAAAGGAAACTACATTCAACGAACATGTTGGTCAACTAGTATTGGCATACGGAAGATAAAGAAAAAGAAATTTTTATTTATCTTTGCAAAAATTTGAAAACAAAAAACTATGGTACTCTATCTCTATAACACGCTGACAAGGAGAAAAGAAAAATTTGAGCCATTGAATGCTCCGCTCGTGGGAATGTATGTCTGCGGTCCAACGGTATATGGTGATCCACACCTTGGACATGCACGCCCGGCGATAACGTTTGATGTGGTGTTCCGCTATCTTCAACACCTCGGTTACAAGGTGCGCTATGTGAGAAATATAACCGATGTAGGACACTTGGAACACGATGCAGATGAAGGTGAAGACAAAATTGCAAAGAAAGCACGTCTTGAACAAGTGGAGCCAATGGAAGTGGCGCAATATTATGCCAACCGCTATCACAAGGCCATGGAAGCCCTGAACGTATTGCCACCAAGCATAGAGCCACATGCTTCAGGCCATATTATTGAACAAGAAGAGCTGGTCAAGCAGATTCTTGACAACGGATATGCTTACGAAAGCAACGGAAGCATTTATTTTGATGTTGAAAAATATAATCGGGAACATCACTATGGAGTGTTGTCAAACCGTAACCTCGAAGATGTGATAAACGCATCACGCGAGCTTGATGGAGTGGGCGAAAAACATAATCAAGTGGATTTTGCACTCTGGAAAAAAGCTCAGCCGGAACACATCATGCGTTGGCCAAGCCCTTGGAGCGAAGGATTCCCCGGATGGCATTGCGAATGTACCGCAATGGGGAAAAAATACCTAGGTGAAGAATTTGATATTCACGGCGGAGGAATGGATTTGGTATTTCCTCACCACGAATGCGAAATAGCACAGGCCGTAGCTTCGCAAGGCAAGCAAATGGTGAAATATTGGATGCACAACAACATGCTCACAATAAATGGTCAAAAGATGGGGAAAAGCCTTGGAAATTTCATCACTCTTGAAGAATTCTTTACCGGAAACCATAAAGCTTTAGAGCAAGCATATGCGCCAATGGTAATACGCTTCTTCATCCTTCAAGCACATTATCGCAGCACAGTGGACTTCAGCAACGAGGCCTTGCAAAGCGCACAGAAAGGGCTTGAAAGACTTACGGATGGAATCGCCAATATTGAGCGAATACATGTATCAACAACAACCGACGTAACAACAGCTTCGGTGGTGCATTCCCTAAAAGAGAAATGCTACGATGCCATGAATGACGACCTGAACACCCAAATTGTCATTAGCCATCTTTTTGACGCTTGCCGAACTATCAATTCGCTTGCTGACGGCAAAGGCACAATCTCGGAAACCGACCTTGAAGAATTGAAAATGACGATGCACACTTTTGCTTTCGATATTCTCGGTCTGCGCAATAGTGGCGCAACTAGCCAAGGAGGGCAGTCAGAAGCAAGAGAAAAGGCATTCGGTAAGGCTATAGACATGCTCCTAGAACTACGAGCACAAGCAAAAGCCAACAAGGACTGGGCAACAAGCGACAAAATTCGTGATGATTTGGCATCTTTTGGCTTTGAAATCAAGGATACAAAAGATGGCGCAACTTGGAAACTCGGAAAATAGAAAAAAAATTAACGACTTTTTAAGATTTGTTAGAGTAAAAAAGCACACTAAAGTGTGTTTTTTGCTTTTTTATGCGTACTTTTGCATCTAAATTTGTAGATTTTGAGAATGAAGAACACAAAACATATTCTTTTTTACACTCTTCTATCGGCAGTAATGCTGGTATTTTCATCATGTTTGAATGAAGACTCAAAGAATGTCACTTATACAAGTGATACAGCTATAACAGCATTTTCTATCGGCACGTTGAAGCGCGTGATGTACACAAAGGCTCATGATGGCATTCTTGATAGTTCCTATGTGGCAACAGTTGATGGAAGTAAATATAAATTCCGTATCGACCATAATAATGGTGTCATTTGTAATGATGACTCTCTGCCGATTCGTACGCAAACGGATAAGGTAATATGCTCAATATCTGCTTACAATAATGGTATCATAACTTATCTAAAACCAAATAACGATACTATCTACTATTTTAATTCTACCGACTCTATGGATTTTACTACTCCACTAGAGTTTCGTGTATATCCTGCCGACGGGATGGGTGCTTATAGAAAATATCAGACATCAATAAATGTCCATCAACAAAATGGTGATTCACTATATTGGAAGAAGCTGGACATGCTATCTGAGATACCTACGCATAAGAAATTATTGGTAAAGGGAGATGAATGTTTTGTCTTCAATACAGATGTAGATAAAGACATAATGATGTTCAAAGGTGATTTCTATGCTCTTCACGAAGGGAAATTGGAAAAGTCGGACAATGGCAAAATGTGGACTACTGTGGCAGATTTTCCATACAAGACTCTTCTTGGAGCAGGAACAATGGAAATGTATGCAATATCAGAAGAAAGAAATATCTATTCCTCAAAGGATGGTATCGCTTGGACACAAGATGATATTGATGGAGATGTAGCTCTTTTGCCAGACTCTTGTATATCATGCGTCTGCAAGCCAATAAAGAGCAATTTGGAAACAGAACAAATCGTAATTATAGGCAATTCAAATGCTGACGCCCAATACGCAACCGTTTGGACAAAGGTGCTAGAAAAGCGCGAAGGTAGCGACAAATATTCATGGACGATGGCTCGCTACATTATGGATGAAACAATGTCGCTACCACATATCGACAACCTTTCTGTGTCATATTATGCCGATGCGCTTTTGAGTGTATGCAACGGCAAGTTATATGTGAGCTACGACAACGGATTATTGTGGAAAGAATATACCGACAAATTCTATCTCCCTTGGAGTTTCACTCAACTTAAAGGTGGTGTCGCTTCAACTGCATCCAATAAGAATTTCTATCTGCTTGAAGAAAACGGCTCGTTGTGGCAAGGACTTGTGCCTCGTATGACTTGGCAGAAACAAGATCTTGAGTGACATTAAGAAAAATATTCGGAACTATGGTCGGAACTCTAATAACTATTAGACGCAGTACACTTTGCCTTGCTCTTTGTTTGGCTAGCATCGTAATTTCGTCAGCACAAGAGGCAGACTATTATCGTATGGAGATAGGTGGCGGTATAGGTTTACAGAATTATTTGGGCGACTATAACTCAAATCTTTTGCGTGGCTTGCAACCATCCGGCTCAATAATGGCTAAATATTTACCAAATGAGCGTATGGCACTAAAAGCAGATTTATCCATCGGTATGCTGAAAGGCAATGCGAAAAATTCAAGCGACAAATATATTCGCGACAACGACCTAACTGACTTTAAAACCACGCTAGGAGATCTTAGTTTGATGTTTGAATATAATTTTTGGCGACATGGAATGGCTGGAGATTATCGACACTTAAAGCCATTGGTACCTTATTTAACAGCAGGAATAGGTGGCTCATACATTAATGCTAAAAACAACCTTACGGGCGAAAAAATAAATGACTTTAGCTTCAATGTTCCACTTGGCTTTGGAGTAAAATACAAAATAGCAGAGCGCATTAACTCAGGATTAGAATGGACCATACATTTCACTTCGTCTGATAAACTTGATGCCGTAGCAGACCCTTTAGGAATAAAGAGTGGTGGACTGTTTAAAAATACCGACTGCTTCACACAAATAAAAATCTATATTACCTACAGCTTTTTAGCAAAATGCCGCCAATGTAATAATTAGGAAGATGAATGACGTACAGATAGACAAGAAACGAATCCCACAACATATTGCCATCATTATGGACGGCAATGGGCGTTGGGCAACAGAGCGCAATATGCCTCGCACAATGGGGCATAAGGCGGGAGTGGATGCTGTACGCACCATAACATCGGAATGTACAAGGCTTGGAGTAAAATTTCTTACACTATACACATTCTCAACAGAGAATTGGAATCGCCCTACAGATGAAATCGCTGCACTTATGGCATTGGTACTATCTTCTTTAGAAGATGAGATTTTTATGAAAAACGATGTCCGTTTCCGAGTTATCGGCGATATAGAGCGTCTGCCAAAAGAAGTTCAGCAGAAACTACAGGAAACAATGGAGCATACCAAAAGTAACAAAACCATGACTATGGTTGTAGCTCTATCATACAGTAGTCGCTGGGAGCTGACAAATGCTATGCGCAAGATTGCTAACGAGGTAAAGGACGGAAGTCTTAACCCTGATGACATTACTGAAGACATAGTTAGCAACCATCTTGTCACAGATTTCATGCCAGACCCGGATTTGCTGATTCGCACGGGTGGTGAATGTCGCATTTCAAACTATTTGCTTTGGCAGATAGCATATTCAGAACTATATTTTTGTAATACATATTGGCCGGATTTTGACGAAAAAGCTTTACACAAAGCTATTGCTGACTATCAAAATCGCCAGCGAAGATTCGGTAAAACTGAAGAACAGATAGAAAATGAACAAAAATCTTAAACGATATATTGTCGCATTGATGCTGATGTTGCTCTGTATCGGGGTCTCAGCGCAAGTGAAAATAAAAAATCCTTCGGTATCATACGACGGCACGCCTAGGTCATGCTATATCGGCGGCATTAATGTTGAGGGTGTAAAAGGATATGAAGATTACGTCTTGATAGGTCTTTCCGGTCTGGAACTTGGGCAAGAAATCACCCTTCCCGGTAGCGAGATTACAGAAGCCGTAAAAAGATATTGGAAGAATGGACTGTTCTCAGAGGTGGCTATTTCCGCCGACTCCCTAATAGATGATAAAGTATATCTGACTATTCACCTGAAGCAACGCCCACGAATATCCGAGATACGATATTACGGAGTGAAGAAGACTGAACGCGAAGACTTAGAAGAAAAATTAGGTATCATGAAAGGGGCTCAGATTACACCTAATATGAAAGACCGTGCCATTATCCTTGCTAAAAAATATTTTGATGATAAAGGTTTTAAGAATGCTGAGGTCACAATAGAAGAAAGCGAAGATCTCTCCAACCCTAATCAAGTGATTCTTGAAGTAGATATTGACAAGAAAGAAAAGACCAAAATACGCAATATCATCATCGAGGGCAACAAGGCTTTGCCAACCAAGAAAATTAAAGGAGGCCTTATCGCAAAGGGCGCTTTGAAGAAATTGCATGAAGCAGGCAAATTCTCAAATATCTTCAAAGGCAAAAAGTTTACACCAGAAAAATATACAGAAGATAAGAAAAACCTTATTGATAAATACCACGAGATGGGTTATCGCGATGTTGTTATCCTTGAAGACAGCGTTTGGAATGTAGATGATAAGCATGTTAATGTATATTTCAAAATTGATGAAGGGCAAAAGTATTATATTCGCAACATCACTTGGATTGGTAATACGATGATGACTACCGATGCCTTAAACCACGCCTTGAGACTAAAAAAAGGAGATATCTACAATCAGGTGCTGATGGACAAGCGTCTAAAGACAGATGAAGATGCTATAGGCAACTATTACTATAATAGCGGTTACGTGTTCTTTGAGTGCATCCCGGTAGAAACAGATGTCGTTGGCGACTCTATTGACATTGAAATGCGAATCTCTGAACGTACACAAGCACATATCAATCGTGTGCGCATCAATGGAAATGATAAACTATATGAAAATGTTGTACGTCGTGAGCTACGCACAAAGCCGGGAGATCTCTTCTCAAAGGATGCTCTTGAGAGAAGTATGCGCGAATTAGGCTCTATGGGACATTTCGACCCAGAGCATTGTAGCCCTGATGTTGTGCCTGACATTGAAAACGGAACTGTTGATATTGATTGGAATCTTGTGAGCAAGAGTAATGACCAAGTAGAGTTCTCTTTGGGATGGGGACAGACTGGTGTCATTGGGCGCATAAGCCTCAAACTCAATAACTTCTCTATGGCTAATCTCTTTGGCAAAAACAAGATGCATCGTGGTATAATGCCAATTGGTGACGGTGAACAGATGGCTTTGAGCGTACAGACAAATGGTAGCTATTATCAGAGTTACAGTATCTCTTACACCAATCCTTGGTTTGGTGGCAAGCGCCCTAATATGCTGACAGTAGGTGCATATTTCTCAAGACAGACTGACATTTCTAGTAGTTATTATAATTCAAGTTATTATAACAACTACTATAACTATATGTATGGCTATGGTAATAGTTACTATAATAATTATACGGATTATTATGATCCTGACAAATATATTCAGTTACTTGGAGCATCTGTAGGTTGGGGTAAACGTCTACGTTGGCCTGACGACTATTTTCAGTTCTCGGCCACTATTGCATATCAACGTTATATGTTGCGTAATTGGCGATACTTCCTTATCCAAACAGGAAATTGTAACAACTTAAACCTATCGCTTGCTTTGACCCGCGCCTCTACAGATAATCAATTGTTCCCTCGTCGTGGTTCTGAATTCAGCCTATCGGTAACTCTTACCCCTCCATTCTCTGCATTTGATGGCAAGGATTATGCTAATCTTGCAACTGACCCAACGGCTGCATCATTCCAGAGAGAACAACAAGAGAAATATCGTTGGATTGAATACCATAAATGGAAGTTTAAATCTCGCACATTTACTGCACTTACTGCCTCACAGAAATGTTTAGTGCTGATGACGCGTGCCGAAATAGGGATTTTAGGCAGTTACAACAAGAATAAAAAATCACCTTTTGAGACATTCTATGTAGGTGGTGATGGTATGAGTGGATATTCCACATCATATGCTGAAGAGACAATTGGATTGCGTGGTTACGAAAATGGATCACTCACCCCTTATGGTCAAGAGGGTTATGCATATGACCGCTTCTCGCTAGAATTGCGCTATCCATTCCTATTGGGTAATACTACCATATATGGCTTATCATTCCTTGAAGCAGGTAATGCCTGGACTGACACGAAGGATTTCAACCCATTCGATATGAAACGTAGTGCTGGTGTCGGCATTCGCATATTCTTGCCTATGGTCGGTTTAATGGGTATTGACTGGGCATATGGTTTTGATAAGGTTTTTGGGTCTGACGCTAGTGGTGGCAGTCATTTCCACTTCATTTTAGGTCAAGAGTTCTAAACCTTATACGATATAAAACGTCTTATTTATAGAATTTATAATTAATAAAATACATTATGAAGAAATTAGTGCTTTTCATTGCATTTGCAGTTTTATCAGTAGTGGCTTCTGCACAAAAATTTGCACTTGTTGATATGGAATATATCTTGAAGAATGTTTCTGCTTACGAGCGTGCGAACGAACAACTCAATCAAGTAAGTAAGAAATGGCAAGCAGAGGTTGACGCCATCAACACAGAAATACAAACGCTCTATAAAAATTATCAAAACGAATCGGTATTCCTTTCTCAAGAACAAAAGACAAAAAAACAAGATGAGATTATGGAAAAAGAGAAGACGGCGGGTGAATTGAAGAAGAAATATTTCGGTCCCGATGGAGAATTGTTCAAGATGCGTGAGTCGCTGATGGCCCCAATTCAAGAAGAAATATATAATGCCGTAAAGGATATCTCTAACTTACGCGGATATTCTCTTATTCTTGATCGTGCGTCAGATAGTAGTATTATTTTTGCTTCCCCAAAAGTGGATATAAGTAATGAAGTGTTGCAAAAACTTGGCTATGCTGTGAACTAAAAAAATAAATTCTTCAAAATAAAAAGACAATACTCAACAATTATTATAAAAAGAAAAACATTATGAAAAAATTATTAGCAATTGCGCTTATTTGCGTTCCAATGAGCATGTTCGCTCAGAAGTTCGGTTATGTAAATTCACAAGATGTTATTCAGGCAATGCCAGAGTATAGTGCAGCACGCACAGAAATTGACGCTTTGACAAAGCAGTATGAAGCCGATTTGAAAAGTATGCAAGATGAGTTAAAGACTAAATCTGACAATTATGATAAAGAGGCAGCTTCTCTTCCTGATGCAACAAAAAAACGTCGCGAACAAGAGTTAGCAGATCTCTATCAGAAGATTCAGCAAGCTTATCAAGATAATCAAGCAGACATCCAGAAGAAATCAAACGAGAAGATGCAAGCTATCATGCAAAAAGTTACTGATGCTATTGAGGCTGTCGGCAAGGCAGGTGCTTATGTTTATATTGTAGATCTCGCAAGCGGTATGCCTTACATCAGCAAAACTCTTGCTACAGATGTAACTATTGATGTTAAAACAAAGCTTGGCTTAAAATAAAAGACATTTAGTTTAGTTGGGATTTTGCCCGATTTCCCAATATTAAAAATGCATGAGGCTTTTCTTGCTTCACGCATTTTTCTTGCACACTATATAAATAAGGTGTAAATAGTTAATTTGTGAAATACGAAGTCCAATAGTAATAAAGAGTTTAAACATTTTTATAAAAATAAGCCGAAAAGTTTGGTGATTGATTTTTTTTGTTTACCTTTGCATCCGCTAATGCAGTAGAGCATTGGGCGTTTAGCTCAGCTGGTTTAGAGCATCTGCCTTACAAGCAGAGGGTCGGCGGTTCGAATCCGTCAACGCCCACGGAGATAAAAGGGGTTATCCCCTTTTTTTGTATGTAAAAATTATTTCAGTCAAAATGATTCGAAACACTAGCCGAGAGGCTGGATAAAACTGGATAAAAATGGAAAAAGAAGAACAAAACATTAACGGAGAACAAACAGAAATGCGTCCGCGTCGTCCGCGTTTCACACGCATGGAAAAGTCTAACAACGGAGAACCACAACAACGTATTTACCACTCACAAAATACCGAAGGCGAATATGAACGTACTTCGGAGTATCGTCCGCATCGTCAGTACAACTACAACAACGATAGAGGTTATCAGCCACGTGAGACTAAACCACAGCGTAATGGTTATCAATCACGAGAAGGCTACCAGCAGAGAGAAGGCTATCAACCACGTCGTCAGTATAACTACTCGGATGAAAGCCGTGGCGGATATCGGCGTGATGGCGAGCATCATACAGGTTACCAACAAGGCGGATATCGCCCTCGAGTTAATCGTCCTTACAACAAGAAACAAGGAGATTATCAACAACGCGGGAACTATAATCCAAACAACAAATATTCGTTAAAAAAGAGAATTGAATATAAAGAAATCAATGTTGACCCAAATGCAGACATACGTTTAAATAAGTTTCTCGCCAATGCTGGTATTTGTTCACGCCGAGAGGCTGACCAATTTATACAAGCAGGAGTAGTAAGTGTGAACGGAATAATTGTAACTGAACTAGGTACAAAGGTGAAACGCTCGGATGAGGTACGTTTTCATGACCAACCTATCAACATTGAAAAGAAGGTGTATGTCTTGCTAAATAAACCAAAAGATTATGTGACAACCTCTGATGACCCACAGCAGCGCAAGACCGTAATGGAGTTGGTATCAACAGCATGCAAGGAGAGAATTTATCCAGTGGGACGTCTTGATCGTAATACTACAGGTGTGCTACTTTTGACAAATGATGGCGAATTAGCATCAAAACTCACTCATCCTAAGTTCCTTAAAAAGAAAGTATACCAAGCAAAACTTGATAAAAACATTACAAAGCATGATATGGAACAACTCATTATGGGCATCCAGCTTGAAGATGGTGAGATACATGCCGATCAAATAGAATACGTCAAGCCAGATGCAAAGGATGTTGTTGGCATTGAGATACACTCTGGAAGAAACCGCATTGTACGTCGCATGTTTGAAGCTATTGGTTATAAGGTTTTACATCTAGACCGAACAATGTTTGCGGGACTAACAAAGAAGAATGTCCGCCGTGGCGATTGGCGTTATCTGACAGAAAAAGAAGTTGATATGTTGCGAGCAGGAGCATACGAATAATAGTCAGTTTGATTTTTAATTAACGATTTCTAAACTTTAAATCCCACATTTTGAATCTGTAGTTAGGAGACATATAGAAAATTATGGAAAATATAAAAAGAACTAAGATTGTTGATTTACTTAAGTTGGATTGCTATGGCATTATGGTCAATGTAAAAGGCTGGGTACGCACAAAGCGTGGCTCGAAGGCAGTAAGTTTCATAGCATTAAATGATGGTTCTACAATAAAAAATGTACAAATAGTCATTGATGCAGACAAAGCTGACGAAGAACAATTGAAACTCATCACCACAGGAGCATGTATTAGTGTAAATGGCGAATTGGTACAGTCGCAAGGTGCGGGGCAGGCCGTAGAGATTCAATGTCGCGAACTCGAAATTCTTGGAACATGTGGTCCCGACTATCCTATGCAGAAGAAAGGTCAGAGTTTCGAATTCATGAGAGAGCATGCGAATATGCGTCTACGCACAAACACATTTGGTGCTGTGATGCGCATTCGTCACAATATGGCGATGGCGATACATACATATTTTCACAATCATGGTTATTTTTATTTCAACACTCCCCTTATCACCGCAAGTGACTGTGAGGGAGCTGGAAATATGTTCCAAGTAACAACAAAAAATCTCTATGACCTAAAAAAAGATAAAGAGGGAAAGATTATCTATGATGATGATTTCTTCGGTCAACAGACATCGCTCACAGTTAGTGGCCAGTTGGAAGGAGAACTTGGTGCGACAGCATTAGGAGCAATCTATACCTTTGGACCAACTTTCCGTGCAGAAAATAGTAATACTCCACGCCATTTGGCAGAATTTTGGATGATAGAGCCAGAGATCGCTTTTATCGACTTGAAAGATTTGATGGACATCGAGGAAGACTTTATCAAATATTGTGTTCAATGGGCCCTTGACAATTGTATAGATGATTTGGAGTTCTTGAACAAGTTTGTAGATAAGGGACTCATTGATCGTTTAAAAAGTGTGTTAGGAATAGATTTTGTTCGGTTACCTTACACGGAAGGTATCAATATTTTAAAAGAAGCAATAAAGAATGGCCATAAGTTTGAGTTCCCTGTCGAGTGGGGATGCGACCTTTCTTCAGAGCATGAACGCTATCTTGTAGAGGAATATTTCAAGAAGCCAGTTATCATGATTAACTATCCAAAAGAGATAAAGGCATTCTATATGAAAATCAATGAAGACGACAAGACTGTACAAGGTACAGATGTATTGTTCCCACAAATTGGCGAAATCATAGGTGGTTCTGTTCGCGAGGAAGACTACGATAAGCTTATGGGTGAAATCGAACGTCGTCATATCCCTATGAAAGATATGTGGTGGTATCTTGAAACTCGCAAGTTTGGATCATGTCCTCATGGTGGGTTCGGTCTTGGCTTTGAGCGCTTGATACTCTTCGTTACAGGTATGCAGAACATCCGAGATGTCATTCCGTTCCCACGTACTCCAAAGAGTGCAAACTTCTAAATAAAAAGTTGAGAGCAATATATTGGCGTAAGGATTTGGCACCTTGCGCCATTTGTTTTTCTAAAGTATAGAAATCTTTGTAATTTTGCATCACATAAAACAGAAGAAAGAATGCAGCACTTCAAGACATCATTTCTTTATCTTATCAAAATACATGTGCTTGGCCTATTGACACTTACTATTTTGCGCATAGGTCTATTTTTTGTGGGATATAGTTTTATTGACGAGTCTTCACGAGATGAGATAGTTTTGATTCTAACCGCATTTGTGCGTGGTTTGTGGTTTGATAATGTTATTGGATGTTATTTACTTATTCTGCCCCTATTTGCATTTCTTATTGGTTATGAATTTGGCTATATGGGTAAACTCCTAGTTAAGTCTGTAACGAGATTTTTACAAGTAATGTGGGCTGTAGTGTTTTTCGTATCGGCAGCAGACATTCCTTATTTCAAGTATTTTTTTAAGCACCTAAATGCTAGTATTTGGAATTGGGCTGAATATGGTGGCACAGGCATTGGAATGATATTAGGAGAACCATCCTATTACCCTCCGCTTCTATTTTTCATATTGCTTGTCTGCTTATTTGTATTGTTTACTAATAAATGGAAGAAAAAGGTGATTTGCGCTCACCTTTCGCTATCATATAAATCTAGAATATTAGGAGATATTATAGGTTTACTACTTATTGGCTTCTGTATTTTTGGAATTCGTGGGCGAACAGGATATAATCCAATAAAGGTAAGTGCAGCATACTATTGTGAAGATTCCTTTTTAAATCAATTAGGTGTAAACCCAACTTTCAATCTTTTGACATCTACCCTTGATGGTTTCCGTCCAGAAAACAAGGAATTGCATCTTATGGATACGAAAGAGGCCTTGTTGAATGTTGAAGAATATTATTCCTGGGATAAAGATAGCATTCAAACGGACTCTGTTGATGTTATGAAGAAGAATGTAGTGCTTATCTTAATGGAATCAATGAGCGCACACTTAATGGGAACATTTGGAAATAATGATAATCTCACACCATTCCTTGATAGCCTTGCGCAACATTCGATACTTTTTACAAATTGTTACTCTGCTGGTATTCACACAAATCACGGAATCTTTTCGACACTCTACTCTTACCCTGCTTTGATGGGAAGGAATATGATGAAAGGCACTATTATTCCACATTACGAAGGATTGCCAACAGAGCTAAAAAAACAGGGTTACCGAACTATGTTTTTTATGACTCATGAGTCGCAGTATGACAATATGAATGCTTTTTTGCGTACCAATGGCTTTGATGAAATATATTCACAAGAAAATTATCCATCGGATAAAGTCGCAAATAGTTTCGGAGTTCAAGATGACTTTTTATTCTCCTATGCTCATAGAAAGTTGAATGCTACTTGTCCATTCTTTGCGACTTTGCTTACCATCAGTAATCATCCACCTTACATCATTCCAAAGTGGTTTAAGGCAAGAAATACCGATACCGAAAAGGCTATAGTTGAATATGCAGACTATTCTTTACAACAATTTTTTGCGGTTGCAAAAAGACAACCTTGGTATGAAAATACGGTTTTTGTATTACTTGGCGACCATGGGAAACTCATCACTAAAGCTGAAAACGAGATGCCCCAATCTTATAATCATATTCCTCTGATAGTATTTTCGCCTGGGATGTCTGCTCAAAAAGTTGAAGGTTGGGCAACGCAAACCGACGTGCAACGTACTATCCTTAATATACTTGGAATACAATCAAACCTTAAAAATTTCAGTAAAGATCTCTTACATGACACGCGCTCTTGTGTGATTTATACAGCTGATGACGTGATGGGAGCCCGCACAGATAACCATCTTTTCATTTATCGTCCATCCACAAAGCAAGAGTTTTTGTATAAGACTAATATCCTTTCACACAAACGAGATTCAATTTTTGATAGTCTCCGTCACATACTTTTCTCTCATCTGCAAGCGATGCAATTTTTGTCAAAAGAACATGAATAATATATTTTGCTTCTTATAAAGTACAATTATTATTATCTTTGTTCCCTGTATGAAACAAATAAAAGTAAAAATCACATCATATCGTAAAGAATTAGGCACTATATATTTTCGCCAAACCAAAGGGCATTCCTTAGAATCATTAGATGGCAAATATCGTTTTTATATAGATAAAGATATTGATGAAGCTGATTTTTGGGTTATACATGGGAAAGGAGTACGCACACCACAGACATGTCGAGTTGCCCCCGAGAACACCATATTTTTAGCAACCGAGCCTCAATCTGTACTTATATATCCAAATTCATATTTGAAACAATTTGGGCATGTTTGTACTCCACAAGAATGCACAAAACATCCAAATTTACATCTTGCACCTCCGGTGCTTCCATGGTTTATTGGATACTCAGAAGATGCCCATGGAAATATAATTTTGAATAAGGATTATGACTATTTTGCAACAGCTAAGCCTAAAAAAGAAAAATTGCTCTCTGTCATCTGCAGCAATAAAGCTTTTACTCAAGGACATATAGATCGTTTGCGTTTTGCTGAAAAGTTAAAAGAACATTTTGGTGATAGAATGGATATATTTGGACGCGGATATAATCCTTTTGAAGATAAGTGGGATGTGCTTGCTCCATACAAGTATCATATAGTGTTAGAAAATTCTTGCCAAAAATATTATTGGACAGAAAAGTTGGCTGATTGTTATTTAGCCTCTACATATCCTTTCTACTATGGGTGTACTAATTTAGAGAAATATTTTCCTTCAGAAGGGTTCACAAAGATAGATATTAACTATCCAAACATAGCAATAGAGATAATTGAAAAGACCATGTGCTTGGGAATAGATCAAAAAATGCTAGATGTTTGTAGGGATAAGGTGCTCAACGAATACAATATTTTTGAGTCAATTGCAAAATTTTGTTCGGCTTTAGATGCATCGCTTCCTAAAAGTAAAGTGACGATATACCCTTGTCATTCAGCAAAAAGTTGGCGCAATATGTGGCGTTATCTTTTTGCCCGTAAATACTATATATTAAAGCATAAGTTGCTTTATAACTAATAAATACCTTACTAACTAATCATGACAGAACTAAAAAAACTAAAACTTTTTAATGGTATTTCCATTACTTATACTTGTGATGAGGAACATACAAAAGCGTTGATACAATGGCTACCTCTACATTTTGATGATGAAGGCCTACTTTTATATAGTGACAGAAATACTGTCAAGTCAATAATGTTTGATAATAAAGAAATTATTGCCAAGCGTTTCAAGCGTAATGGTTTGATAAAAAAAATTATATATACTTTTTTTCGCAGAACGAAAGCGCGCAGGGCATATTTTAATGGACTTGAATTATTAAAACGTGGATTTGCAACACCTCGACCAATTGCTTTCATTGAAACATATTCAATAGGATTGCTTAAAGACTGCTTTTATCTTTGCGAACCTAACTATGACGCACCAATAGGAGATGAATTTGAAAAGAAAGATTGGAATCGTCCCTTAGCAGAAGCTTTTGGGAAATATGCTGCTCAACTTCAGCAGAATGGTATTCTTGATAATGACCTTAATATGAATAATGTGCTGTTCCATCCAATTGAAGATAGAATGGATTTTGAATTCTCACTAATTGACATTAATCGTATGAAATTCGTTTCTGTCGGCGCAAAAATACCAATAAGAGAGCGTTTGGAGAATATAACGCGTTTCACTTCCAAATACGACCTATTTGAATTTGTGGTACGAGCATATGCGAGAGCTTGTGGTTTTGATGAGGAGTCAATAGCCAAAGCTGCATTGAAACAAAAAAATATTCACGACCGCAAACGAGTATGTCGCAAACAGTTTACTGGTTTGTTTAAGAAATTATTCTAAAATTCATTTGCTCATAGACTATAATAGGTGTAGGTTTGCGAACATTTCTTTTTTATTGAATGGGCGGATATTATCCACAATCCATTGGCGCATGTCCTTACCATCTTGAGTCTCTTGCTTATAACTCATAAAGTCAAGAGTTATGTCAAGAGCATCTGCGATGCGCAGAGCAAATACAGGCCAGATCATACCAATATCACCAATTACAGGCAGAGAGCCTTCGTGACGGGCAAAAGCCGACATTTCCATACGGAACGGAATCTTTGATAGTTTTGTTTTTGGCAATCCTTGATTAATTGCTTCTTGAATCATCGCACTTTGCTTTTGCAAATCTTGTGCTTTACGCAGATTTTCGTCAAGGTCAAAGCGGATAAGAGTCTTCTCTTTGAGCGAATATGTGTGCTGATTTTGCCACCAACTCCAGATACCATGTCCTGTATATGTCTCGTAAGGGCCATCGTGTATTTCTTGCGTCAAAGCAACCGCTGATTCAAGTATGACGTCAGCTTCTTCCATTATTTTAGCTACTCGGCGCGAACGTTCCGCGATGGAAATGCTGTCGCCAATAGCCATTCCCACATGTCCACCACCGATGAGTTGTGGAATAGTGACAATAATAGGCACACCTTTTCGTGCTCCAGCGCCAAGCATGGTCAGTTCATCACAACCACAACCAGCTACCACTTCAAATGGTAATCCTGTTTGGCGACAAAGTCCATGAATGTATTCTGCTACGATCTCAGTTCTTAATCCCATAGGATAAGCCATGTTTCCGGCAGCTTTCACGACAAAATGACCTTCTGCATCTTTGCGTTTTGCAAGCAAATCGCGATCAAGAATCATTTCTTTACCAAGCTCATCAAGCTCTTCGTCGCTCATATCGGTAAACTCAAACACATTCCCACGGGGCATCTTCTCTTCCGGTAGGTCAAATTGTGTAGCAGGACACATTTTTACCCTGTCCAACACTCCACCCATTTCATGACTTACCACAGCCGAAGATGTGGTGACACCATCAACGATACCTTTATTTATCAATTCGGCTATAAGTGTCGTTACACCTTCATGAATGTTCGGTCCGCTACCAGTTACGATAGCCAATTTACCTCCATGACGTTTGGCCTCTACAACTTTATCTACAGCCTCATTAAGAGTCTCTTTTGAGCGTGAATCTAGCTCCGTATAGAATTGTTCTATGAGTTCGCGATTAATTTTCATATCTTTGTCTTCTAAATTTCACTTACATAGTGAATTTGATAAATTAGATTTAAGATGAGTTTTCATTATTTTGAATTTCCGAAACACCATAATGCAAAAATAATGTTAAAAAAAAATACAACAAAGTAAAGTCTTCTTTTTTTAATTATTATCAAACTAAAAAAATATGTAAAAAACACATATCCATCTTTCGTAACACCATTTCTTAGCATTTGGAATGCAATTTTCTTCTCATCTTTTTTGTTTTTTATAATTGAATTGTCTTTTATCTTATCTCATAAAATTTTTCCCCTTAGAATAAAAAAACGGAGTGTTAATTTATTAGGGAGGGAGAAACTTATTTGTTAGAACTTCAAGAAACATTTATTTAACCAAAGAAAAGAAAGAAAATGCAATATCAATAGGTTAAAATAATATAATTATTTGGTTTATTTTTAGTTTTTATTTACTTTTGATTGCTTTTTGACAAAATTATACTTTTTACATTTCAATCAATATTACTAATTAAAAACAAATGCTTATGAAGAAATTTTTTCTTTTCTTTGCTGTGCTTGTTATGAGCGTCAGTTTATCGGCAGAGAAGATAACTACTCTTGCCGGTATCACCAGTGGAGGTAAATACTACATTGGTGCGACTGTA
>JAZLJQ010000041.1:0-2488 GCA_045617965.1 Prevotella sp. | reverse complement strand
TACTAGTGGTGCGTTAACTTTTCAAACACATACACTAAGTGGTTAAAGTATAACTATTTAATACGCTCTTTGATATTTTTTGATTTGAAATTGTTTTCGTAACTTTGCAGCGCTAAAACTGCAAATGTTATGAACGAAGGCCAATACATCTTCTCTCAGGTAATACGATTCATCCCTCGTTACCAGTTCGACAAATGCGTTGACAAGTATCAGGGAGATTATCGAGTACACGAATTGACATGCTACAATCAGTTCCTTCATCTTTTGTTCGGGCAACTGACTTGCTGTACATCGCTTCGGGATATTTGTCTATGCCTATCGGCTCATCAGAAAAGCCTATATCATCTCGGCTTTCGAAGGACCGTAGACCATACAAGCCTTTCTCGAGCAAATGAGAGACGAGACTACCGCATCTATGAAGAATTTGGATTCTATCTGATTTCAATAGTCCGTCCGCTCTATCATGGTGCATCCATATCGGAGATAACTGTGGACAATGCTGTTTATGCATTGGATTCCACGACAATCTCCACCAGCATCATATTGGCCACATGGGCTTTGGGCAAATACAGTAAGGGTGCCGTTAAGATGCATACATTGCTGGATCTGCGAGGAAACATACCAATCAGTATTCATATCACCGATGGCAAGTGGCATGACAGTAATGAATTGGATTATATTGACCCAGAGCCGTTTGCAGTATATACTTTCGACAAGGCCTATGTGGATTTTGAAGCCCTGTTCCGCTTTCATAAGGCAAATGCCATCTGGGTCAGCCGACCTAAAGACAATATGCGGTATGAGATAAAAGAAGCAAGATATGACTTCGAACCGGATTCCGGCATTGGTGGAGATTTCCGTATACATTTGCAGACCTGGAAATCCAGAAGACTGTATCCGGAAGACATCCGTTTGGTCAGATACTATGATGCGGAGACACGGAAATATATCGAGTTCATCACTAACAATTTTGACTGGCCTGCCATTGAAATTGCCAATCTGTATCGGCATCGTTGGGACATTGAGGTCTTCTTCAAATGGATCAAGCAGAACATCGTTGTCAAAACCCTTTGGGGATATTCGGAGAATGCCGTAAAGACTCATCTTTGGGTCGCTATCTGTGCATATCTGATACTTGCAAGAATTAAAGCATCCCTCAGATGTGACTATTCTATCACGGAAATCGCCACATTGATTAGTGTTTCCGCATTAGAGAAAGCGGAATTGAGAGAGATCTTGGCTTGTCCAAAATATCCAAAATTTCAAATCCAAAATGTCAAAGAACCTTCATTGTTTGATTAGGTGCGATTGTTAACGCACCAGTAATAATCTAAAATCAAAAATTTCAAAGATCATATTGGTCCGAGTGAACCAAATTTGTTTAACTTTTAACCATGTCCAAATTTTTAGTGGACATTAGTGATTATTTTCATGATTGGATCTATTCCTTTAGATATCCTTTGCTCATTTTTATAGTCCTATGCATGCTATCATTGGCGGTATCATTCATAACAGAGTTTTTGTACCAGCAAATACAAATGCTTTTTATTGTGATTTTTAATCATAGTAAACGGTGTATTATGTAGATTCTAATATTGTAGAAATATTGGATGATGTTTTATGAAATGTGTTAATTTACAGGTTTTTCTATTTCTGTGATATCGCCATGGATTTTTATTTCTTGTCTGAAAATACAGGTCTCATATTTGAGGCTGTAAGCTTATCTATTTGCTTATTTGTTGTTATCTTGTATCTTTTCTCAAGCAATTGTCAACGATTGTTAACTCAGCACGGTGTCATTATACCTTTCCTTTTAGTTTTATTTTTTATTTTTCTTTTAGGAATACGTAAGCATCGTGGCGATTCTTTTATGTATGTTTGGTCATATACGACAGAGTTGACGAAAACATATTCTTTCGATTGGCATATAGAGTGGTTTTGGTTTTTTATAGCTCAAACATGCAGATCACTGCAATTATCAGCTGAGGTATGGCTGTCTTTTATAGCTGCGGGATACATAGGCTTTACGTTTACTGCCTGCAGAAAACTTTTATGGGAAAATGTCTTGATGGCATTTCTTTTTTTTATTTCATCTTTTTTCTTTTGTTCATACGGAGTTAATACACTTAGGCAAGGATTCGCTTGTTCTCTACTATTGCTTGGCATGAGTTATTGGTATAAAAATAAAAACCTTTGGATTTGTGTCATATGTTGCTTACTTGCTTTTGGAACACATCGATCTACTATGCTAGCAATAGTTGCTTTTGCCCTCGGTAATTCGATTATCAAGAGGCCCTCTATAGCGCTTATTATTTGGCTTCTATCCTTGATTATTTCATTGTCCCTTGGTAACTATCTGATGAATTATGCAGGTACATTAGGTTTTGACACACGAATCGAAGGATATGCAAGCCAAGCCGCAAAAACTATCTACCACGTTGGCTTCCGTTGGGATTTCTTGCTGTATAGTATGGTTCCTATTGTTTTC
>JAZLJQ010000040.1:0-2663 GCA_045617965.1 Prevotella sp. | reverse complement strand
ATCCTGCCCACTCTCAAGGAAGCGGGGCAGATGCTTTTGTCGTTCTTCCTTGTCGTCATTGGTTGGATAATTTTCAGGGCGGAAAGCATTGGGCAGGCCTGGGAGTATGTGGGCGGAATTTGTGATGCGAGTTTGTTAAGTGTGCCTTGGTTAAGAAACAGAATGTTTTACATTCCGCTATTTATATTCATTACTGTGATGCTTGTTGTAGAGTGGTTGCAAAGAGATAAACAGCATGGATTATTAATGGTAAATATCCCACTTGTTATTAGATGGTGCGTTTATTTATTAATGACATTTGTCATTTATAAATTTGGTTGTTTCATTTATAATCAATTTATTTATTTCCAGTTTTAACTATGAATATACGAAATTTTGTTGTCAAGATTGTAATTTATATTGTTTTAGTTTTGTGCATGATTCTTCCGATTGAGTTTTACAAAATATCAAGATCTTATGTTGATTTTAAAAATATAAATGGTTCCGAGGTTTATGTATCAATTAATAAGAGTAAGTCTAAAACAAAAAAATACAAGATATTATTGCTGGGAGATAGTGTAGGAAAACAATTGTATGATAATACAGAAGATTACGATGACATATATTCATTAGCTTGTAATCAAGCAATTTCAATGGCGGGACATTATTTTCTCTTGCACAACTATTTGGAATGCAATATTGACTCTTTACCGGAAAAAGTAATCCTTTTATGCACGCCACGTGCTTTTGGTAATGACCTTGATATATACGCTTATCAGTACTTTTTAAAACCATTTTATACCGATGAATACAAGTGCTTGTTTTCAGAAACATTGTTGAATAGAATCAAACATATTCCATTTTATTGGACTACACAATTACCTTTAATTAAAACATCAAATTATTCAGTTAGTTATGAAATGCCAGTAGAAGATTATTCTTTTGTGTCACCAATAACAGAATATTATTTGAATCAAATAATTAGTGAATGCAGAATAAATGAAATTGAATTTCAAATTTACAGCGCACCATTAAATGAAAGCCAAAAGTCTAGTATTGATAGAAAACGTAATGAAGCAATAAAACGGCATGAATTTGATGCAATAGATTTTGATTTCAGTGAATACTTTGATTCATTTACATTTTTGCCGGACAGCTGTTTTGTTGATGGTATGCATTTGAATGTTAATAATATTCCTATTGACTATTTAAATTTGCAAAACTAAGCCTATATGAATAATACGTTTCGTCAGTTTTTATCGCATGATTTCAGCATAATATAGAATTGCTTTATGTTTAATGAGGTAAAACGAACAAATTATTATTTATTGAAATATATGGCTGATTATGGATGGCCAAACAAGCAATCCATGTTCGGCTTAACGGGCACAGTCTCATTATGAATGCTGGTGGCGATAATCAGCCATAACTCGGAAAAAATCGGACTTATGGCTGGTTATGGCGTTTTTTATGCAAACAAGTCGTCTAAGACGACTTCGTTTTGCGCGATTCCTGAATGTTTGCCTTTTGTCAGGCCGAAAGTTGTTACAAAGGTCAATTGCACTGAGTTACATGGCTTGTTGAAGGTTGCTTTGAAGGCTGTCAATCGGTTGCGGAGCTTCAGACTCTCTTCGTAATCAATCGTGTAGGTGTCTTCGGAGAATTTCATTTCGCACAGATTCACGGTTTTGTCGCTTCGGTGTATCACCAAGTCGATTTGTGCGCCTCGCGCTGTTCCGCTGTTTTCTTTCCGCCATGCAAATTCTTCAGTCAAAATGCCGCTGATACCTAACTTTTGTTTGATTTGACCGACGTGTAGCAATGCCATCATTTCAAACGAAATTCCTGCCCAAGCATAGAATGTCGAAGTGCCTTGTATGGCCGACCAAAATCCGTTTCTTATGTCGTTGCCGCTTATGAAATGGAAGTAGAACAAGGTGAAGAAGTCCATCAGCTGATAGTATTTCTTGCGGCTGTCTTTGCCGATATTGTCGTATTTTCGGATAAAACCGCAGGCCTCCAGATTGCTAAGGATTTTCGACAGAGTGCCTCCTGTCTCAATGCCGCTCTCTTTTTCGATTTCCTCGCGTGTCATTCCGTTTCTAACCTTGCTCAATGTCGTTACGACTTTAATGTAGTTGTCGGAGTTTCTGAATAGCGAAGCGTATAGGTTTTCAAATTCGTTGCTGAGGCTGCGGTCTTCGTTGAAGAACAAAGCATCGATGTTCTGGCTAAGGCTTATGGCAGGGTTGAACATGCTGAGATAGAAAGGAATGCCACCCATAATCATGTATGTTTCAGCTACTTCGTATCGTGAAAGATCCATGCCGATGCTTTGAAGCATTTCTTCGGTCTCCGCCAAATTGAAGGGCTTGAGCAGAATCCTTTTTGTGATGCGGTTGTGTAGTCCTCCGTGACTATTGATGAGTTTGTCCATAATCCATGAAGAAGCTGAACCACATACGATCAACATAATGTCTTTTCGCATTGATGCCCATCCGTTCCAGAAATGTTCAAGTGCAGCTATGAAACCTGAGCGGGGCGTATCCATCCATGGAAGTTCATCAATCAGTATGGCTTTCCTGCCATCAATCTTCTGTAGGTATTGTATGAGAAGGTCAAAAGCATCAATCCAGTCTTTAGGTGCGGCGTTTGGGGATTTATCATACATTTTCAGTGTGTTA
>JAZLJQ010000039.1:0-19220 GCA_045617965.1 Prevotella sp. | reverse complement strand
ACCTTTGCTTCTATATCCTGTTCTTTTAACAGATATGGCAGATAGTAGAAATCCATGCCAATTTGCCTAAACATGTATTTTAGGTCAATATAATGATTACGGATAAAGTCATTTACCTCTCCGTCATAACCATTCTCGATATAGAACACCTGATTACGATCAGGTCGGAATGGTAATTCTTTGAATAATATTTCGTTTACTGCCATATATTATTTGTTTGCACGCCGACAAGACTTCTCCTGTCGGCGTAGGATTATTGATTATTTCTTTCCAAATAGCCTGTCCATCAGACCGCGTTTCTTTGGTTCTGGTGCTTGTGGTGTCTCAAGTTCATCACCATCAATGTCGGGGATGGGCTCATTTGGTGTCTCAAGTTCATCACCATCAATGTTGGGGATGATTTTATCATATGGATATTTAGCCTTTTCCTCATCAGCAAAGTAGTCATTACTCTCAACCATTGATGCACAAGGTTCTTCTTCTGCCAAACACATAGACATCTTGCTGTAAAACTTACTGCGACTCTTGCGTTCCTTAGCAAACATGGCATCGGTCTCTTCTGCATTGGCTGAGAAGCCAAAAGAGTTTTGGATACCAATCTCTCCAGCCACTTTCTCTACATCCTGGTCTGCTCCAATGTAGGTAAATGTCCAGCCCATCTGTCGAAGTTCTTCTACCAGTGACTTGATCTGCTTTCCGCTCCATGTGCATGAAGCATTCTCATACCCATCGGTGATGATTGTAACGAGAATTCGGTCATCATGAGTCACCTTCTTCTGGAGTTCGCTGATACAAGTTCCCATGGCATCGTAGAGAGCTGTGCAACCAAGAAGAGGATAATCTTCTTTTGTGATGTTACGAGCTTCAGCAATTGGCAAAGCTGAATAGATACGATTAAGGAAGTGTTCACCTGCACTGAATGAAGCAAGCGTTACATGCTGCTGAAGTTCAGGATGCTCCTCCTGTGCCATACGTATGGTGGCAAGAGTTTCATTAACACCTGAAAGTGCCTGAGAATAGATAGATTGCATAGAGCCAGATGCATCGAGAATAACGAGGTTGTAGATCTTTTGAGTTTTCATAATTCTTTGATTTAAAATGTTAAACTTTTTTTTACTTTTGATGATGCAAAGTTATTTTGCATTCATAGCTTCTCCAAGAAAAAACATTTTGCAAGACTTGCAAAATAGGATACATCGTAATAATATCCCACAATTATTCTACTAAAGTGAATCAAAGTCAACATTCAAGTGCAATATTAATAAAAATGTTCGCAAGAGGCAATTATTTTTTCTGTTATTTACTCTGTCTTTGAGGTTTTATATCATTTAGCTTGTCGGTTGAAGAAAGAATTTATTTAATAATGTTAAGTGGGTTCTATAAAATATCGAGATGAACTAAAAAAGTTTATATCATTTTAGATTTTTATTAAACACACCTTTATTTTTTTACAAACGCAAAAGCAAGAATCGTTCAGTTTCCCCCTTTACTTTATTTTGACGGGAAATAACCTCTTTTCCCCGGATCTACTTTTGCAAAGTCCTAATGTTATAAAAAATAGTCTGTTTATCCCTAAAAATCCTTTAGACCGCTAACTTGATTTTCTATCTTTGGAAAGACTTAAATGAGACAATCAAAAAATCAAACCATCCTTATGAGCTTCGCAAACCATTCTTACAACCCTTGCGACCTATCCTTATGAGGCTCGCTAACTGTCGCGTTTGACACCTCAAACGCACGCGACAACCACCCTTTTTTATAAAAACAAAATCTTGTGCGTTCGACCACACAAGAAAGACAATTATCATTAGTCTACCAAAGGGCAGATTCAAACATACGATATGCTTATTGCACCATCACGTATCATCTTATATATCGATTTATGAGAGATGAGTATATCTTCTTTCTTCAAAACTAGAGATCTAAAATGATGACTGTTCTTATTTTTATGCCACGTTGCAAATTATGATTGGAGCAAAATTTTCTCGCCAAGGGGCGAAGGAAAACGACGATGTAAACTGACGACAAACTGACAGAACCACTAAATGTGGTGATGTTTGCGACAACCGAATGACTAAATGTCATAAGGTTTGCGACGACTGGAGGTTTATCTCCACAAAGGAGTCCCCGAAGGGTTCGAATGACTAAATGTCATGAAGTTTGCGACGACGAGTGATTTATCACTCTAAAGGAGTCCCATCGCAGATGGCTAGTGATTTGTCACTCCAAAGGAGTCCCTGTTTACAGGCAGCAAAGAGGGAGCTTGCTTTCGCTTTGCCGAATCGCGAACCGATTGAGCAGTGAGCGCAGAGAGAAAGCTTGCTTTCGCTTTGCCGAGTCGCGACAGAGGAAGACAAAGTCACAGAGGAAGACAAAGTCAAGGAAGAAGATGAAATCAAGTTAGGCATAATATCCAAACGGAAATGATAAAAAAATAGTGCCCGAAATATTAAAACTTCAGGCACTTGAACTAATAATTGATAACTACTGTCATGTGTAGACAAGACCTATACAGACCGTCTTACTTTAACCAACGAGGGTCGCCACATCCGAGCTTCTTTACATCTTCGTTTTGAATAGTGAAGTCACCACTGGCAGGATCTTTGAACTTAGGATCGGAAACAACCTTACCACCTTCGTCCCAAACACCTACAGGATTTCCTTCGCTACTTGTAGAAGGAACTGAAAGCATCGCAGCAGAATTGCAATAAACATTGGCTACGAACTCAGGCATATTGGTTGCAGACTGATTGCTCCAATAATTCTGAATATCTACCATTAGATTGTTTTTAATCTGACTCTTGTTGCCTGCAAAGCGAACATAGAGAATACCATGACTCTTGCCGAAATTGTAGAATGTATTATTCTCAAGAATGACAACAGGATCTGCAACACCAGGGAAGGATGAAGCATTATTGTCATAGCGAATGCAATCGCGGTTGGCAGGAGTGCCTGTATTCCAAATGGTGCTCTTGGCAATCTTCAACGTAGGAATATATCCCTTACGACAGTCAAACATATCGCCACCATCACAAGCAATATTGTAAATGAGACAGTTCTCAAATGTCATAGAGGTAACAGTACAAGCAACATTAACATAGTAAACGCCTTTGCCGTAGTTGCGAATCTCTGAATTTGTGATAGTCAACGGACCATATACAACATCAGCAGTCTTATAAACAAAGGTTTGGTCTGTAGTGCCATTTAGAGAACCATCAAAGATAATGTTGTTGACAGTTACACCTGCACCTTCTTCCAATTGCAAACGACCGTAGATAATTGGAGCATTGGTAGGGTAGATACCCTTCAGTGTTACATTTTTGTTTATAACTACAGCACCTGTAGTGCCTTCCTCTGTAAGTCCAATATAATATGCACCAGCTTTCAAAGCAAACACCTGGCCATCTTCTGCCTCCATCAACAACGTCTTGAGGTCATCAATAGCAGGATCAACAATAGTAGCACCAGACAAGTCGGCGATAGTAGTAAAAGCACGATGACCACGCTGTTTGTCAACACCATTCTGTGAGAAATACAGATAAGCATCGTAAGCTGTTTCAGGATTTAAGCCCTCAACGATAGCTTTTGATGCCTCTTTTTCTTCAGCAGTAATCTCATGAGTAATATTGCCTGGCATCAGCACGAGTTTTGACACATTATTTTCGCCTTCATTCCATGATAGAGTAACACTACGGTCAAGTACATCCTCTTCTTTAGGATTAGCTAAAATCTGTTGGGCACTCGTACGGAAAGTGCATGCTGAATATTTAGAATCATCTTTTGTGGCATCACCGGATATCGCTTCCAATAATGCAGAATACTGAGTGTCATATACTAAACCGGAAAGAGTATAGCTTATGTCGGCTGTCTCGTAAATTTCTATAGGCTCGCCTTTAAATTCGAGACTGTCATCAGCATAGAGGAGCACACGATACAGGATAGCGCCCTCAGGTTGTTTCCATTTCAGTGTGGCAGTATTCTCTTTTACATTGTTCGCTTCAAAATCAAGAGGAGAGAATACACGTGGATAATTTCCCTCAATAATCTCATCGCCCGGATCTGAACAAGCAGTAAAGGCTAAAGTGAAAGCAAAGGCCAAAACAATGCTAAAAGCATTGTGAATTATAAATTTTTTCATATTTTCATCTCTTTTTTAGTCATCCAATAAATCATTACTTAAATAGCCGTTGCTATTGTCTATGAAAATCTTCCAAATAGGCCATACACAATGCTCGCTTGGAGTAACTGTATAGAAACCATTGATGATGTTTTCGGTGATGGTAGCTGCACCATCGCTAAATAGCCATCCCTTAGAAGAATAATCTTCAGTTTCCATGAGAGCTTTCCCAATGTCGTCAGTATCGCCATGATTAAGACCATATATCTTGAGCATGGTAGGAGTGTCGCCATCTTTTGAAAGAGGATCGGTATTCTTGACAAGTTTGTAATAGAGTTTTTCAGGAAGGTCAGCGTATTTACCTGTACGATTGGCTAGATTTGCGAGTTTAGCCTTACATTCAGTCATCTTCTCGTCAATGATTCCCCAACGGATGAGATCTGCCTTGCGCAACTGCTCACCGGCAAATTCAAAAGCACGCTGTTCTACAATACCCTTGAAAAAAGCTTCTTTACTTGCTGTATATTGCCCCATGAGAGCATCTACTTTTACTTTTGGTAATGCACGCTCAAGAATAGGGCGGAGATATGGAGCTGCTTCAGCAGGTGTACCAAGCTCATTGATAGCCTCTGCAGCCATGAGATAGACATCTGCCAAACGCATATACTGGAAGTTTACACCATCATCATTGTCTGAAGTAACAGTGCGAAGCATCCATTCATAACGCAACTTGCCAAAGCACATTTTATGCACACCACGCAACTGCTGTGAGGACTTGCCATCCTTGAGCTCAGAACCCCAGTCGTAAGGAACACAAGTGATGTCGCGACGAATATCTTCTACATCATAATCATAGAAGAGGGTAGGGACAGGACCATTCACACCGCCTTGCGCCTGCTGTGTGTATTGGTCTTTTGCATTATGTTTTACGCCCCATGTATAGAGTACGCGACCACGACCTTCTGAGAATGGAATCTCCCAAAGTGATTCACCACCTGCTGTGATATTGTCCTGACAAAGATTCATGAAATTGTCTTTGAAAGAACCCAGAGTATTGCAGCCTTTATTGATGATGTCAAGGCATTCTTCCTTTGCAATCTGGTACATCTTCTCAGGAGCCAATTCTGCATCTTTGCTACGACGGTAGCCGTCGCCACGCTGACCATAACCACCAGCTGCGAGAGCAATACGAGCACGAAGACCTTTTACGAAAGCTTTGCTTATGCGCTCTGTTGTGTTAGTAATGGCATTTTCATTTGGCCAATAACAATAGTCTTCAGCCTCCTTCAAATCAGCAAGCAATACCTTGTATATGCTATCACGATTAGTGCGTGGAAGATATATGTTGTCGGCTTGGTTTGGAGTAAAACGAGCAGGAACATCTCCCCAAGCTTTTATCAAATCATTATAGATGACAGCACGAAGAGTAAGTGCCTCGCCAAGCAGATGAGCAAGATTTCTATTTGATAAATCACCATATTTTCTTATTCCCTCAATAGCAAGATTTGCACGTTCAATACCTTCGTAGAATTTTGCATAGGCATTGTTGTCGGTGTTCATCTGCCCATTGTTTGGAAGAGTGTTATAGTTTGCCAAACTCTGCTTGTCGGAAGTGGCTTGAGTGAAATCTGGATAGTTTATCCATTCCACATCAGAGTTGATTCCATAATAAGGCAAGAAACGGCCACGATAAGAGTTTGTCTCACCAAATGACTGGTGGATAGACATTACTTCTGCTTCAGCTAAAGAATAGGTGGAGAATACAGAAGATGCATCAAGTGATGATTGTGTCGGAGCATCAAGTTCACATGAGCTAAGTGCAAAAGCAAAGACTAATGCTAAGCAATAGACAATAAACTGCTGATGATTGTGCATTATATATCTTTTCATAATTCTTTTCAATTTAGAAATTCAAATTAAGACCTACAACAAACTGACGGCTTCTTGGATAACCAGAATAATCTACACCCGGAGTAAGATTCGTCTTACGAATACAATCTGCCTCAGGGTCGTAGCCACTATAGTTTGTCAAGCAGAATACATTATATGCCGAAACATAGAAACGCAAAGAGTTGATATAAGCCTTTTGCGTCAACGCCTTTGGCAATGTGTAGCCCAAAGTGAGAGTGTTCAAACGCAAGAATGAAGCATTTTCAATTGCCCAATCAGTAAGCACCATAGATTTCATGTATGGTGACCACATCGTAGTGGTGGCATTCAATTGAGCCAACTGAGAAAGGTCATTACAAAGAGTACCATCTGCGTTGAGATTTGTCCAGCGTTTGCCATCCGCCATAATATCAATCATGTTGCGATATTGATACTTACTAGTAGAAGTATATTCAATCTTGTTTGCATTATAACAGTCATTACCCACGCTGAAATTGAAATTTGCACTCAAGTCAAAGCCATAGAGACGTGCATTGAGAGCAAAACCACCTGTGAAATCAGGATTTACATCGCCAATAATCTTTTGGTCTGTATCGCTGATGATATTATCACCATCAATGTCTTTAATCTTCATCGTACCCGGACGAATCTTACCAAGTATGTCAGAACCATTTGCAACACCTTCGCGAAGAGTCCATGAGTCAGTAGAAGGGTCATAGTTTGTAAAATCAGAAACCTCATAACGACCATCGTTTACATAACCACGAATCTGCCCTACAGCACCATCAACAGCAATCCAATAGTCCTGACCGATTTCAGTAGAAGCCCATGCGGTATTCATTCCGAAGTCATTCATAATCCCAAGGTCTTCAATCTTAGTCTTGTTGAATCCAATGTTTCCTGAAATAGTCAAGCCATAATTCTTTTTATTAATAGCATTCCATGTGATACTAGCCTCAATACCCTTATTTGATGTCTTACCCATGTTACGATACTGAGTGTCATAGCCCGTACCTTGAACAGGGAACTGAATAAGAAGATCGTTGGTAGTATTCCAATAAGCTTCAATAGTTCCCGTCAGTTTGCTACGGAACAGAGTGAAATCAAGACCTAAGTTGCGTGTAATAGTCGTTTCCCATTTAAGGTCAGGATTTGCCATAACCTTTGAAGGCGCCCAATAAGTGCTTACACCATTTATCCATGTTGTGGATTTTGCCGAATATTCTTGCGCCAACTGACCAACAGGAATATTATTATTACCTGCAGTACCCAAACTAGCACGAAGCTTCAAGTCGTCAAGCCACTTTTCTGCACCTTTCATAAATTTCTCGCCAGAAATGCGCCAAGCTGCAGCGATAGAAGGGAAGTATCCCCAGCGGTTGTCTTTGGCAAACTTCGAAGAAGCATCGGCACGCATCGTTGCAGATACCAAGTATTTGTCATTGAAATTATAGTTAGCACGACCAAAGAAAGACAAGAGCTTATCGTCAGGGCTATAATAATCAGAAATCTCATAAGGAACACCTTGACCTGTCAACTTCCATGCTGTCTCAGCGTCGAAATCAATAGGGTAGCCGTGAGCCTCATTGGAATTGGAACGTGATTTGCTGATGATGTATTCATGTCCGACCATGATGTTCAATTTGTGGTCTTTTGTCTTGAAAATGTTCTTGAAATCGTATGAGAGTGTGTTCGTATTACGAAAACGACTGCGATTGCTATCAACAAGACGAATAGCCGGCTTGTTTTGGTTTTCATGCGCAGGAATATTCCTTACATAATATGTCGTTGTACCCCAAAAACGCTTATCGTAATTGTTATAATAATCATAACCGAATTCTGTTTTGAGCTTCAAAGCATCAATAACTTCCCAACCAAAAGCACCATTGAGATTAAGATTCTTGCGGTCTTTTTGACGATCGTTGTCATTGATAGACTCAATAGGATTATAAAGATTACCAAAATCATCATCACTTGAACCTGCAGAAAAATCAAGATTCTTCAAAGGTATCGGTGTATAAATTACAGAATATTTCAAACGGCGGTCAGTGTCATAAACTCCTGTTGCCTCATTGGCACCTCCACCTTCAATATGAGTCATAGAATAACGTGCCTGAAAGTCAAGAGTAGTCTTCTTTGAAGGTTTTGTGTTGAGTTTCAAAGAGAAATTGTCACGTTTGTAATCAGAACCCATCATGATGGCCTTGTCGTTCATGTGTGCATAAGAGAAAGAATATCTTATGTCATTACTTCCGCCATTGATGCTTAGGTTGTGATTGAAAGTGTGACCGGTGCGACCGTAGGTGAGGTCTTGCCAGTCGTTCTGAGCGCAGTCATCATACATATCAATATCTGCATAGTTACCGAAATATTTTGTATAAGAACTGATGTCGTTGGCATTTTTCAGCAACGCCAACTCATATTGCCATTTTGCATAGTCTGCAGCAGGTAATACATCCATTGTCTTAGCAATCTTCTTCCAACTATAGTAAGCATTATAGTTGACACTGACTTTACCGGCCTTACCACTCTTTGTTGTCACAAGGATGACACCATTTGCACCACGCGAACCATAGATGGCTGTTGATGAGGCATCTTTCAATACAGTAATGTCTTCAATCTCTGAAGCAGGGATGTCGTTGATTCCGTCAACGGGGAATCCGTCAACGATAAATAGTGGGTCGTTACTCTGTGTGATAGAACCGCCACCACGTACTCTAATCTTAACATCTGCATCTGGCGAACCTTCGGTCGTTGTAACCTGTACACCTGCAAGTTTTCCTGTTAGGGCTTCGGCTGCATTTGCTACAGGTACAGCCTCTAGTTCTTCGCTTTTAACCGTGGCAACAGCACCTGTAAGGTCTTTCTTTCTTACTGCGCCATAACCGATAACTACGAGGTCGTTGAGCGAGTGAGCTGCGTCTTTCAATACTACTTGCAGTGTAGTTTTTCCGTTAGGAGTCACTTCTTGAGTCTTCATACCTACGTATGAAATGACTAGTGTGCTATTTTTTGACACACTAAGAGTGAACTTTCCGTCTAGGTCGGTAGTTGTAATGTTCTTCGTACCTTTCTCTAAAACGGTAGCACCGATGATAGCCTCACCGGTCTCATCCTTAACAACTCCTTTTAGCGTCTGTGCCGAAACTGTTATTGCAAAGCAAGCAATAATCAACGTCAGCACCATTCTGAAAATTTTTAATTTTGACATAGATAGTTGTTTATTAATTAGTTAATAAATTAAAAAATATATATGATTTATTGTAGATATCGTTTATTATTTTGAATAACTATACCACGATAGTTTTTCCCAACAGGTGTTCCTTGTAGAGAAAAAGATTGGTTATTTTCTTTTTTATATTTGTTTGTTGCCTTTTGCTCATTATCAATAATCCTTTGTATTCCCGAAGTTTCGCTATATTCATAACAGCCAAGATCAGGTGCATTCCCTGTGAATGGCAAACCCACATCTTCACCCTTGTCTATAAGATTAGAGCCTTTTACAAGATGCATAAAAGTCATTTCCGGGAGACTTCCGTCTTCCAAACGCGGTGTGCAAACCTGCGTCGTATCAAGTGATAGAAAATCTGCACTAGTGCAAGTGACACCCACTATATTCCACGAACATGACTTTACATCATTTGTCTTACAAGAGAACTTGTTTGAATTTTGCGATGCCAACGACAGCGAGTTGCGAACAATGAGAGAGCCTCCACCATTATTGCTGAATCCATAGTTCGTACCATTCAAATATGCAGATCCATTGTATATCGTCATCTCGCCATAGTTGTTGTTTTGATCAAATCCTTTAACGGTATTAGCAACAGATAGACAATGTAGCAATTTAACATTGTGCTTGGTCTTGTTGCCGCCGAGCTTGAAGCCATTGCCATTACCATTATTATAATAATGTTCAAGGGTTACTCTTATTGTTTTGCCATTGCGGAATGTTACGTCTTTGCCTTCACCGGCGAATTGGTCAAACCACGATTTGTCTGTCGCATAACGAGCATGGTTGCGCATATCGTATTCTTTGGGGCCATTATGGTAGCAGATACAGTTTTCATAAGTGCTAAAAGTCCCTGTTTGGCTTATACGCTCATAACAATCCCATCCGTCATCAGAATTGTTCCATGCACGACATCCGCGATAAATGTTTGAACCTCCAGTGTATTGTTTGTCGGCAAATCCGTCTGCATTTCCACCGAAGTCGTTTTCGAGTTTGTAGTCGAAGTTGTCATGTGAATCACAATTGAGTATAAGATTGTCACCACCTGCTTTCATTTGAATACCAGAATCTCCGTTGCCATAGACATCAAGAAACTCAAAGATGTTATGACTTCCGGAGTTGTGTAGCCCGTTTTTCCCAGTGTAGCGAATAGTCAGCCCTTTGATATGTATATATGATGCTCCAGTGTCAAGTTGTATACCACGACTTCCGTATGCCTGTTTGCGAAAATCGAAAATAGGTTTTTCATCTTTGCAATTGAAGATAACAATGCGTTTTTCTGCTGTGCCACTTTTATTGAACTTCACTGTTGATGATAGATTATATTGTCCTCCGAGACAAAACAGAGTGTCTCCAGCTACAAGCTTTGCCAGCCCGCTCGTGAAACTGCATGGCTTATCGTATGTTGAGCCGTCAAAAGTGCCAGTAGGGGAGCAATAATAGTTTTTTCCATCTATTGTTGTCGGAAAAGTAACAACGAGGCAAGCGAAAACAATATTCTTTACAAAAAAGTTTTTCATTATCGTCATTATTTAGTATTTGTTGTGTTGTAGTTTAGTTTTTCCATTTCCAACGATGCCCAAATGAATGGACCTACACCTTTGGCGTCATTGTCACGGATAGGCTCACTCATGTAATACTCAAAACTACCATCGCGATGTGGATTTTTGTCTGGACCAAGACCAGAAACAGAACAACAACGTGTAAGTGATATAGTTTTGTCAGCATTTATTTTTATGAAATTCTTCAAGAGTGCATTATAAGCTTCAATACCGCGTTTTTGATAACTTTCATTCAAATACCCAAGCCGTGAACCTTTCAGTAGGCAATAGGTGTACATGGCAGAAGCAGTCGCTTCCAAGTAGTTACGCTCATCTTTGACATCAAGCACATCGTACCATGACTTTGATTTTTTGTCTTGATATTTCACTATTGCTTTCATCGCTTTTTGGAATAACTTTATCACTTCGTTACGACGCTCATAATCTTGTGGCAAGACATCAAGCACTTCCACCATTGCCATTACATACCAGCCAAGAGCACGAGCCCAAGAGTGCTGCGAGAGTCCTGTCTGCTTGTTTGCCCAAAACATTACCTTGCGTTCATCCCAAGCATGTTTCCAAAGACCAGTCTTTGCATCAAAGGTGCGCTTGCTAGTTTCAATTATTTGATCAACCGCATCATCATAATATTTTTTTACATCTTCTTTTTTGTCTTTTAACTTCGGTGCAGACATAGTGTAAAAAGGCAATCCCATATAAATTCCGTCAAGCCACACCTGATAGGCATAAATCTTCTTGTGATGCCAAGGACCAGCCTGTGTGCGTGGCTGATTCTGGAGCTGTTTGAAATAAGTCTTTAACGCCTTTTCTTCGCCTTTCTGTGGATCTAGTTCATACATGCGATAGATGAAGCGTGCAGGACGAATATTGTCAAGATTGAAGTCTTCGTATTTATAGTCTTTTGTCACCCCGTCTTCAGAAATCATAAAGGTAGGATATTCTTTGAGATATGCCCAAATATCATCGCCACCATGTGTAAGATAGGTGTCGAGCATTGACTCTAATTCAAGACCAAGTGCATACCCCCATTTTGGATGAGTTGCATAGTCGAGCATATAACTTTTTTTGTTGCGTTGCATCTCTGACCATGTCATCCATTGTGAATAGTTTTTAAAAGGCTTTTCGGTGAGCACAAGACTTCCGTTTATCGTAACATTATCAAAGATGATGTTTTCCATTTTGCCACGCAACAAATTGTCATTTTCTTTCACACCATTCCATTGACAATTTTTTACATGTATGTTCTTCACATTGCAACTCTCATCAAGTGCATCAATGAAAGCTCCGTATTTGCTTTTATTGCAGTTTACATTTTCAAGATATACATTTTGTATTGTTGGAATGTGTCCTCGTTCTGACTTCTCTTTTGGGTCATAGAGTAGGTTAATTTTTAGAACGGCTTCTTTACATTCGCCGACTCTAATGTTACGCACATATACGCCGTCAGTAACTCCACCACGACAAGTGTTTGTCTTCAAACGAATGACACGATCAAGTAATGGTGAGTCCATATCGCAGTCTTCAACAAAGATATTCTTTGTTCCGCCTGAGATTTCGCTACCAATGACAACACCTCCATGTCCGTTTGCCATTTTGCATTTGCGGATAATCATGTTCTGTGAAGCCATATTTCTTGTGCGTCCATCACGATTACGTCCGCTTTTGATTGCGATACAGTCATCGCCTGTGTTGAAATAACAGTTTTCAATGAGCACACCATCACAACTTTCCGGATCACATCCATCACCATTAGGTCCATCATTTTCTACGCGAACTCCACGTACTGTTACGCTTTTGCTCTTCAGCGGATGGAGCACCCAGAATGGTGAGTCAAGGAATGTCACGCCTTCAATTAGTATTCCGTCACATTGGTTGAAACATACGAACTGTGGTCGCAATCCAAATCCTTTTCCAAACTTACGTTCACTTATAGGAGTTCCGTCATCGCTCATCTTCAGCAATGCATCGCGTGAGCCCCCTTTTTGTGACTCAGATGTATTTTCATCGTATCCAAAACGTGGCGCACCACACATTGGCCACCAGGTCTTATTTGAACCTTGCCCGTCAAAAATACCCTCACCGGTTACGGCAATGTCAGTCTCGTTATAAGCATAGATTAGTGGAGAATAGTTCCATACGTCAAGACCTTCCCATGCAGTCTCTACTAATGGATATAGGTTGGTATCAAAAGCGAAACGCACTATTGCGCCCTTTTCTGCTACGAGATTGACATGGCTTTTCATGCGTATTGCTCCTGTCTGCCACTCACCTGCAGGGATGATAACTTTACCACCACCACGTTTTGACATTTTTTCAATGGCTTTGTTAATAGCTTTTTGATTTTTCTCTGCGGAGTTAGTTGTTTTTGCTCCGTACTTGACAATGCTTACAGTTCTGTTAGCAAATTCCGGCACGCGAATCATCTTTTCCACTTCTTTATACTTTGTTTCCCAGATGTTATTTGCCGTTGTTGTAATGACGAATAATGTTGCCAAAACAAAAAGAGTCGTTTTCTTCATATAGTATGTTTATTAAAAATAGGGCAACGATTTTTAAGTATTTTGCTTTTTTATTCGTTGCCCATAATGTTATTCCTATTGACACGATAGTGTTTTCAGCGTACGAATTAGTATTTAAGTGCTACCTTCCTTACTATCATGGCGACTTTGATATCTCTTGTGATAATTCGGTCTTGTTTCAAGATTACACAATTCCTTGAGCCAACATTGCCTTTGCCACTTTCATAAAGCCAGCAACATTTGCTCCTTTCACATAGTTGATATAGCCGTCAGGCTGTCTCCCATATTTTACACAAGCCTCGTGAATGCCTTGCATAATACCATGCAAGCGTGCATCTACCTCTTCTGCTGTCCAAGAGATATGACCTGCATTCTGACTCATTTCAAGTCCTGATGTGGCCACACCACCTGCATTTACAGCTTTACCTGGAGCAAACAAAATCTTTGCCTCAACGAAGGCATCAATAGCTTCTAGAGTACATCCCATATTTGATGTTTCACCTACGCATGTCACACCATTTGCAAGGAGTCGTTGTGCATCTTCGCCGTTGAGTTCGTTTTGAGTAGCACAAGGTATTGCGATGTCGCATTTCACTTCCCAAGGCTTTTTGCCTGCGAAAAATTTTGCGCCTGCAAATTTTTCTGCGTATGGTGCACAGATGTCGTTTCCGCTTGCACGAAGTTCAAGCATATAGTTGATTTTCTCTTCATCAAGACCTGCTTCATCGAGAATATATCCGTCGGGTCCTGAAATGGTGATGACTTTCGCACCGAGTTGAGTCGCTTTTGTTGCAGCTCCCCAAGCCACGTTGCCGAAGCCTGATATGGCAACAGTCTTGCCTTTTATGCTGATACCTTTTGTGTCAAGCATATGGTTGATGAAATAAAGGCTGCCAAATCCTGTTGCTTCAGGGCGAACGAGCGATCCACCATATTCTAACCCTTTGCCTGTGAGCACGCCACTCCAGTCGCGAGTAAGTTTTTTATACATGCCAAACATATAGCCTATTTCTCGTGCGCCTACTCCTATATCTCCAGCAGGAACATCAATCTCTGGGCCAATGTGGCGATAAAGCTCGCACATAAATGCTTGGCAGAAACGCATTATCTCTGCGTCGCTCTTTCCTCTAGGAGAGAAGTCAGAGCCTCCCTTTCCTCCACCCATAGGAAGTGTGGTAAGAGAGTTCTTAAATGTTTGTTCAAAACCTAAAAATTTCAATATGCTCAAGTTTACGCTTTGATGGAAGCGGATACCTCCTTTGTAAGGACCTATTGCAGAATTGAACTGTACTCGATATCCAATGTTTACTTGTACTTCTCCATTGTCATCTACCCAAGGTACGCGAAAAGTGACTATGCGCTCAGGCTCAACGAGTCTTTCTATTATCTTTGCTTTTTCAAATTCAGGATGCTGATTGTATACATCCTCAATAGAGACAAGAACTTCTTTTACTGCTTGTAAAAACTCTTTTTCGCCCGGGTGTTTAGCCTCAAGCTCTGTCATGATTTTATTGATATTCATAATATTTTGGTTTTATTGAAATAGCACAATATTTACTGATTTTTTGCGAAGATAAGTAAAACTCAGTGAATAGCCAAATAATTTATAATTATTTCGTCTTTAACATTCATTAAGCTGAATTTGCATATTAAAACGAATGTAAAAATCCAAGGATTTTATTTTTTTTGTTTTTCACTCGCCTTGCAATAATTATCGCCTTCGCTATGCTTTGCGCAAGTTAAGCTTCGGCTCGGCAATGCTCAAATAAATTTGGCATTTCACTCGCCTTGCAATAATTTTGTCCAATGAAAAATGTTAAAGTGAAGTGTAATATGGGCAAGAAAAATTACAAACTAACAATATTTGACTTTGATGGCACGCTTGCCGATACTGCTACGTGTATCCTAAAAACATTACATGCAACACTTGATAAGTTGAATTTACCACAAAGAAATGATGATGAGATTCGCTCAACAATCGGTCTACCATTAGAACGCAGTTTTCAATTGCTGACACATGGTGATATGGTTTTGATTGAAGATTGTTGCAGAGTATATAGAGAACTTTTCTTTTCGTTTCAAGAACAGACCATTTGCCTATTTCCACACGTAAAAGAAACACTTGATGAAATAAGAAAATCAGGACTCACCATAGCCATAGCAACAAGCCGAGGTGGAGAAAGTCTAGGTACACTATGCAAACAACTCGAAATCGATGAATTCATTAGCATGCGCATGTCTTCTAATCTCGTCAACGAAAAGAAGCCTGCCCCAGAAATGGTAAACCGCATATTAGATTATTTCAATATCGCCCCAAACAAAACACTCGTCATTGGTGATGCTAATTATGACATTGAGATGGGGAAAAGGGCTTATTGTGACACATGTGCTGTGACATATGGCAACCAAACTCGGGAAGAATTATTAACAATGGCTCCAACTTTTATGATAGATGATATACGTGATATACTTTCTATTCTGAAAAACTGAGTCTTATTTAACTGTATTGTCAAAAAATCATTTATATTAATTACAAGCAGAAATATCTCATTTCCCATATATTGAAATATAAGGCGGAGTGGTAGATAACTTGATGTGTTTTGGAGAACAAATCTGTAGTCCGTCTTTACCATTCATAAACCACACTTTGTCAACAGATTGCAGAGCGAGCTCCAAATCGTGTGTAGAGAAAAGTATTGACTTGTTTCTTTCGTGTGCAAGTTGTTGCAGTAATGACATCAGTTCTATCTTGCTAGGGTAGTCAAGATATGCTGTGGGCTCATCGAGCAAGATAATTGGAGTCTCTTGAGCAAGAGTCTTGGCAATCATCACCTTTTGTTTTTCCCCATCGCTCAACTCGGCAAAGTTACGTTCTGCAAGCGTATTTATGCCTACTTGTTGTAAAGCCGTTCTCACTATCTCATTATCTTTATCTTTTAGTGTTCCGAAAAAACCGGTATGAGGACTTCTTCCAAACCCAATAATATCATTGACGATGAGATTTTGTATTTCAGGCTTTTCCGTCAAAACGATTCCTATAGATTCTTTATTTATTGATAGTTGAGAGTCAATAGCAGGCTGAAATCCGGCTATTGTTCGCAGAAGAGTAGATTTGCCTACACCATTATTGCCTATCAGCGCCACAAGTTCACCATCTTCTAGAGTGGCATTGATTCCTTTAGCGACAATCTTGTTTTTATAGCCTATATTGATATTGTTGAGAGATAGCATTATGGAGGTGGGTTATGTTAAAATTGATTGATTTCGATTAGAATTTATTTATCATATCTTTTGAATCATCCGTTATTGTTTTTTCATTATTACCTTCAACATTAGCCAACCAAGTAGATATGCTACTCCGCACCAGCAAAACATTATCATATATCCTGCCGACTTTCCCGAGAATCCGAAGAATGTCATTTGCACCTTATCGGCATATACAAACAAATAACCTGCAATTATATTCAACAAAAAATTGGACACTCCGCCGAAAGCCCCCGACAGGCTTGTGACAGTGGCAACTGAAGATTGTGAAAAACGGTCACTGATGACAGAAAACATATTTGCGCTCCAACTTTGATGCGAAGCTCCTAGAATGCCTATGAGTATGATTGGTGCCCATGGCGTGACGAAAAACTCTCCTGCCGGTTGAGCAAAAAGTCCCAATAGGGGAATGCAAGCAAAGATAAACATTGATAATATGTGGCTTTGAAATGCTGTTTTACCTTTGCTGATAAAAAGATTTGGCAATCGCCCACCAAAGATGCTAAGCATAGTAATGAGATAGAGTGCGAATATAAGCACCATTCCCTCGGTGTCGGTCGGAGCGATCTCAAATTGCGATTTAAGATACATAGGTGTCCAAAACAGAAAAAACCACCAACCGCCATCACTCAGCAACCTACATAAGAACAATGCCCATGTGTTGCGCATGCGAAAGGCATCACGATAGGAGAGGGTAGTCTCAAGTTTTACTTTTTTTGATGAGCTAGGCGTAGTCTCTTTGTTTTTATAGATGAGCACCCATATTCCCATCCATACATATCCGAGTCCACCTATAATGATGAATGCCATTTCCCATCCATAATACTTGGCGATAAGTGGTATGGCAAACGGAGCTATAAGAGCCCCTATGGAGCATCCGCTATTGAACAGTGAGGTTGCGAAGGCGCGATCTTTCGGCTCAAAACATTCGGCTGTTACTTTTATTGCAGCAGGAAAGTTTCCGGCCTCACCTATGGCGAGTATGCAACGAGCTACAACGAACATCCATACGCTTATCGTGCTCACCGTCAATGCGATCTTAAGGCTAGCGGCATAATCTACCACCAATTGTGTTCCTATTCCACAAGTAGCATGTAAGCACGCGCCTGTTGACCATATGCCAATAGCCCACAAGTAGCCTTTTTTGCTACCGAGATAATCGATTATTTTCCCAGCGAAGAGCATTGCTATTGCATAACAGATAGAAAATACTCCTGTAATAGTGCCATACATCGACTCGTCCCATTGGAATTCGTTTTCGATCATTCCCGGATATGTGAGTGACAACACCTGACGATCAAGATAGTTCACCATTGTAGCGAAAAACAACAACCCACATATGATCCATTTATAGTTTGGTGAATTATAGTTGATTACTTTCATGATTGCAAATATAGTATAATTTTTATATCTGGGTGGGAAATAGGTGGAAAATAATAACACAACATGTGCAAATAAGTATTGAAAAGGGCTAAAATGGAGTGGGAGTAAAAATGTGCCCTGTAGTACTCAATATTGTGGTTGTGTGTATTTCTGTGGCAGATTTTGAGCATGAAAAAAGGCACTCAAAAAAGTGCCCTTTGTAGTGGATAGGGGAATCGAACCCCTATGCCAAGATTGAGAATCTTGTATCCTAACCGTTAGATGAATCCACCATAGTTAGTGCAAATTGTGCGGAAGCTGGGGGATTCGAACCCCCGGTACGGTTACCCGCACGGCAGTTTAGCAAACTGCTGGTTTCAGCCACTCACCCAAACTTCCGTTAAATAGCTGAAAAATTTGCGGATGCAAAGATAAGTAAAAAAATATACTTACCAAATTTTTCCTTTGATTTTTACATCAAGTGTGATAAAGAATATAATAAATGAATATAATAAAACAGAATTGACGGCTTAAGGATTGTTAATCGACAATTATTCCTAGCTCATGCTTTTATATTTTTGGATATTCGCAACAGAATTTCTCTTTTAGGCGACCGACATAACGTTTTGCTTCATATCGTGCCATAGGTAAGTTGTGTAGAAGGAAGTTACCACAAGTCTGTGGTGTGGTGCCTGGGACTTCACCTTCAAAATTTGCCACAAAAGAAAATGCATTAATCATCAATTCCCGTATATCGTGGCAGTCGTGTTGTCCTTTGATGATAAGGTAATTACCGGTTAAGCATCCCATTGGCCCCCAATAGATGATGCGTTCTTTCCATTGTGCGTCATTTCTAAGAAATGTGGCTATGAGATGTTCTATTGTGTGTATTGCAGATTGTCCTATTGCAGGCTCTGCGTTTGGTATTGTCATACGTATGTCGTAGGTTGTGATAATCTCTTCACCGACTTTGTCTTGACGTGAAATATAGATACCCGGCTGCAGTTTGGTATGGTCTATTGTAAAACTTGGGATGAGTTTCATAATTTGAAAAAATAAATAATATTTTGCAAAAGTACATTAAATCGTAGAAAGTTCAAAATATGGAGCAGTGGCAGAACCACTAAATGTGGTGATGCTTGCGACGACTGAATGACTAAATGTCATGAAGTTTGCGACGACGAGTGATTTATCACTCTAAAGGAGTCTCATCGCAGATGACTGGAGGTTTATCTCCACAAAGGAGTCCCTGTTTACAGGCAGCAAAGATAAACTTG
>JAZLJQ010000038.1:0-15562 GCA_045617965.1 Prevotella sp. | reverse complement strand
ACTTTAAGAAAGAAAAAGCCCCTTCCCTCGCGCGCTATGGTGTATCTTGCCATCATACGATTAAAAACTTTGCAGAATTCATCTGCCATAAAGAAAATTTCTGTAACTTTGCCTTCGGTGAACATAGTGAGATTGGTTTGTTAACTTTGGATTTTTACACTATAAAGTTACAACTAATCTCGCTAATCACCAAATTTACAACAAGTTGAAATTCATCGAACTCACGTTATTTAATATCTATCTCTATAAAAAATTAATGACGATAGAAGATATTGAACTTGTTTTTCATACGGCCACGTATGCGCTCGCGCTCATTGCGAAGAACATGTCTGTGCGCAGCATGTATTTGACGCCAATAGACAAGACATGCCAAGAGGAAATATACCGCAACATGAACCCAAAGAGCATAATACTCAAAGCTAATATCATTCAGCGTTGCCCCAAGAGAATTCATCTTCACATATGCATTTATGCCAAATGTTGAAGGGAATAGATAAGATATTGCCTTCCATGAGCCATCAATAGCAAATCCCGGCCAAGAAACGCCACTCAAAAAGAGTAATGGTACTGATGTAAAAATAATGACAAGTATTACATTTTCTCTATGACGCACAAGACAAGACATTGTCATACCGAAAAAGATGCAAGCCAAAATATACGGCAATAATATTGCTACCAAATCACGAAACGTTGCCAATTGGATAAAATGGAACAACCTCGGCACAACCATTGTCAAAAATACCGACATGATAGCATAGATAAGGAAGTAGCAGAAACTTTTGCCAAAAACAATACGATACATTCCTGCTTGGCGACGGCTGATAGGCATAAGGTCAGCATAGCGATTATCCTCACGGGCAGTACCTCCCGACATGCCGATGCCGAGTAAAAGCGTCTGCTGAATGATAAGCATCAGTACTGCAGGAAGAAGATAGGAGCCATACCCAATACGCGGATTAAACATAGCTACCGATTCTGCAGTTATAGGATGTGTACTTATCTCGTCTTCACGCGAAGTTAAGTTGCCTAATTTCTTTATTTGAATATCCGAGCCCATCTCTAGCGAGACATCTGTAAGCGTTACAAGCAGAGCCTTGTAGTTCATCATTCCACTCATGTTGACAAATAGGCTGACATGAGTTTGTTTGCCACCCACGATATCAGACGAAAATGTTTCGGGCATAACGATTATTCCACGGCATCCCTGCTTCATCATCACCAACTTAGCTTCTTCAAGACTATTTGCATATCCCACAACCCGGAAATCTGCAGAAGCATCACATCGGCGAATGAAATCGCGACTCAACTGCGTTTTTGACTTATCAACGACTACAGCTGGAACTTCCTCCACATGTTCGTTATTATACAACCATGAATAGAGCAATGGATAGAGCAGTGGTACAACGAAGAAAAAGATGATTATTCCTTCGTCTGTAAAAACAGTCTTTACCTCATCCATGAAGACTTGTGCCATATCAAGCAAGGCCCTATATCTCTTTGCAAAAAACTCTTTCATGGGATATAAACATATTCTATTATTGCCTTTTTAATGTGCCATAGGACTGTTAAAGGTAACAGCGTAAAGGTAGCCATTGCTATGTAGTACGGCCAAGCGTAATACATAGGAAAGCCGTTTAGTACATTTATCTGATATATTTGGAAGTAACTTCTCATGGGAAACATCCATGAGAGCATCCGTATCTCAGGATCCATGGCATCAATAGGGAAAGTAAAGCCTGATACGGAGAAACTCAACACTCCCCATAATGCACACACACTCATTGACATACGCAGTGACGGCACAAGTCCATACATAAAAACACCGAATCCTTGCGAAGAGACAACAATAAGGAATCCCAAAAACATCAAGAACCATATTGAACATTGGTATGGGAATCCATTTACTATATACATCCAGTAGAAAGCAAACCATATAACCAATGTAAAGACTATTGTCTGTGGTACAAGCTTTCCAAGCATTGCTACCGTGATGTTCTTTTTTGCTCGCCGCATCCATTCCGGTGCGCTGTTGTATTTTAATTCTACACCTATTGAAAATGCTGTTATAAGAAAGATAAATAGCGATAAACAGACTGGTATAAGCGTCGTACTCAAATAGGAATTATAGTTCAGTGCGTAGTTGCCTAAGGCGTGGGTATCTATAGCAATAGGTTGCAAAAAGGCTTGAATTTGTTTTGGTGTCATACCTAGAGCTTGCATTTTTACCTGTCCAATAGCCGCTCCCCCGAGAGTGGTCACCGCTCGCAAGTCCTTATATACGAGCGAACCTGCTAAAAGGACAGATGCATTATAGTAAAACGATATTTTCGGTTGCCGTGAAGCTACAGCTTCCTTCATTGTACCTTTCGGTATAAAGAGAAATGCATATATTTTCATCTGTTGCATAGCCTTGCGTGCTTCGCGAACATTAGGATAATGTGCCACTACTTGCGTATTTTGATATGCATCCAATGTGCGTATCAGTTTGCGACTCATTGTTGAATTATCCAAATCAACAACTGCTACAGGTAACTTTTCGGGCAAGCCTTCGTGCATGAGATTCGTAAAAAAGAATACCACGAATAGCGGTATTATGATCATGAACACCACATACAATAATGGATGTCTAACAATATTTCCAAATTCACGCTTGCAAATGCTCAAGAATGCAAGAAACATAGGAGTATTAAGAATTTAAGTATTTGTTTCTCGGAAAGATGTTCAGTGTTGTTTTTTTAAATTGTCTTTTAATATCAGCGACATACCCGGACGCAAACCTTCCATTTTTATTATCGGACGTGCCTTTACTTCAAAGGTCTTCAAGTCGTAGCCCATATTTGCCTTTGAGGCTTTCCAGACTGCGTACGAACCTTGATCCTTTACATAATTGACACGCATCTCTATGTCCTTGTCAAATGCTGGAATATAGGCAGAAATAATGTCGCCTACTTTTATACCTTGAAGTTGATCTTCTCGTACATTAAATGTGCCCCAAATATCATCATTCATTGCTACTGTCATAATAGGAGAACCTGTGCCTAGCAGTTCACCTTCTTTAGGATAGATTTCGCTTACCTCGCCATCATGCAAAGCACGCTGAATAGTTTCTTTTTGCAATGATGATACAAGGTTTACATTTCCACGAGCAGCCTTTGCCTGCTGGCGTGCTGCTTCGCGTTCCTCTTCGCGTGCACCATTCTCAGCCATATCGTATTGGCTTTTTGCAGCTTTTTCCTGTGCCTCTAAAGCTTTATATTGTGCAAGAGCTTCATCGCGTTTCTGAGCAGTCATCACTCCTTCCTTAAAGAGGCGATTTACTCGTTCGTAAGATTTCCTTGCCACCTCAAGCCCAGCTTTTGCTTGTTGCCAAAGTTCAAATGCTGCGCGTTTTTGTTCTTCTCTAGCGCCATTGTCCGCCATCATACTCATTGCTATTGCAGCAGCCTCAATAGCAGATGCACTCTGCTTTTGCGCATCTACTTCTGGCACTTCGAGCACAGCAACAATATCGCCTGCTTTGACGAAATCACCTTCTTTTACATTGATTTGTATCACGCGTCCCGGAAGCTTGCTTGAAACGCGATATTCCGACACTTCTATCTGTCCCTGAATTATCTCCTTTTCTTCAGAAAGGAAGATATAGCCCAAGAAGGCTACCACACCGACAGTTCCCACAAAGGCAGTGAGAGCTATAAGAATGTTTTTGTGTTGTGATTTTGCTGACATATTATTTGTATTTTTTATACATTTCTATTTCTCATCAAAAGTTTCATTTAAGCGTACCGAGAGCCTTTTCTAGTTCCGATTGCGTAAGTTTTAGGTTAATCTCCGCATCAATTTTCTGTGTTTGAGCGTTCAGCCAAGCCGTTTGTGCTTCAAGGACATTTGTTGACGTCATTACACCTTCATGAAAACCAAGAGTTGCTGCGCGCAAATTTTCTTCTGCACTAGCGATATTCTTTTGTGCCGTAATAAGTTGTTTATTTGCCTCTGTCAACTTAAAACTATTTTGATTTACTTGCAAGCGTATCATCTCTTTGGCATCATCAAGTCGCATACCCACTATATTGCGTTTTGCCTTTGCGGCATGTATCTTGTATTTTGTTTCGTTCCAATTCCATATCGGCATACGGAAAATCACACCTACATTAAAATCTCCTTCAAACTTTCTGCGAAAGCTGTTGTACAAGCTCGGATTGGATATGGTATACCCTGCCGTCAAGAGTACAGATGGCATATAATTTGACTTTGCCAACTTTATATCCTCAACTGCGATGTCGACTGAATTTTCAAGTATTTTTATCTCAGGGCGATTATTGAGTGCTATCTGTTCACGCATGTTTGTGTCGGTACCATCAAGAGCAATTTGTACATAGTCTTTCCTCGTCTCGTCCACTAGTTCTATTGGCGTATTGATTGGCAGACCACATAGCTGACATAATGCCATACGAGCGAGCGTCAGTCCATTATCCACTTGTGTAAGAGTCATTTCAGCTTCATTCACGCGTACATTTACACTTAGTTCATTTGCTTTTGTTGCCACACCCTCTTGCACCATCTTTTGAACATCTAAAGAAAGTTTTTTCACTAGGTCGCAGTATTTTTTTGCAAGTGTCTGCTTATGTCTCAAGGAGACAACAAGCCAATATGTCTTATCAACATTTAGTATTACGTTCTGCGTACTAGCTTCAAGTTCATTTGATGCTATCTTTTGATTAATATCAGCTATGCGGTTGGCTGCTAAAATTTTTCCACCTAAAAACAATGGCTGATTCACCATTATTGAGCCTGCAAAAAGGTTGCGTGTATCTGAATGGAAAGCATCGACAATTTCATCCCCCACTCCGTTCAGTGCAGCAGCGAATGCTGGAGAATAAGCAGCAAACACCTGTTGTAGCCCAGTTGCCTGTATCGGGCTGATGACTTGCGACTTTACAAGGTCTGTGATTATGTTAGGTAGAGCCTCTGCCATGCTACTTGTGACATTTGTGCCAAGGTTGCTGAAGAAAGCCTTTTGATCATTACTCAACAATGATGTTTCCTTGAACGTACGCAAATATGCACCCACGACATCCACTTTTGGCAAGTATTGTGTGCGCGCAATCTTTTTTGCATCTTCGGCTATATCTTGTTTAATTTTTACCATTTGCAAGGCCTTGTTGTTTTTCAGAGCTAAATCTCTACAATTGTCAAGGTTATATACTTGCCCCTGCACATATATCGGGAGCAATGCAAATACAAAAAACGCAAATATCTTTAGTATTCTTGTCATCATTATCATACCTTTAGTAAATATTTTGCAAAAATAATCATAAAAAAGCATTTCTACAATTATCGTAGATAATTAAAAAAAAATTAACATTTATAATATTTTATTTAGGCAAAGGCGATTTAGGATTTAGAGTTTCTAAACTTAAGAAAGCATTTATCCTAGGCTTATCAAAGGAGAAGTCTTTCCTAATCAAGAACTCGGCTTTACACAATTTATACTCATTTATCACAACACCTGCCCTCTTCTTAATTTAATGTGAGTTCGATGAATTTAGAAAAACAAGGATCACAAAAATTAAAGAATACTACATTTTCATTCTTCATTTCTTATCACAATATCGTCTTCAATACATTGACCCCATGCATACAAATGTTGAACTTTGCATATTCTATACTACGTCTCAGAATTGTTGAACGTACGATTTTTATTTTCTAAACAAGGTCGCGTTATTGCGTACGTTATAATATGTTGACTTTGCCAAATAGAGAACATGTTTGCAATTTAGCATTTTTTTTCTTACTTTCGCACAAAGAATATTTAATAGATGAAAATTATTGTACTAGCAAAACAAGTTCCTGACACACGTAACGTTAGCAAAGATGCTATGACCAAGGAAGGAACAATAAATCGTAGTGCTTTGGCTGCCGTATTCAACCCTGAAGATATGAATGCGCTTGAGCAAGCATTAAGGATAAAAGACCAAAACTCTGATACTGAAATCGGCATTCTCACTATGGGGCCTCCGCGTGCAGAAGAAATAGTGCGCGAAGGAATATTTCACGGAGCAGACACAGGATGGTTGCTCACAGATAGGTTATTCGCTGGTGCCGACACCTTGGCCACATCCTATGCCTTGGCTACAGCAATAAAGAAAATAGGAATCCCTGATATCATCATCGGTGGACGACAAGCAATAGACGGCGACACAGCACAAGTAGGGCCACAAGTTGCAGAAAAACTCAAATTACCACAGGTCACATACGCAGAAGATATAAAAGTGTGCGGAGAGAAACTCACAATTACACGACATATTGACACCGGAATAGAAATAGTTGAAGTGCCTATGCCTTGTCTTGTTACAGTAATTGGTAGCGCACCGGGATGCCGACCACGCAACGCAAAGCTCACGATGGCAAACAAGCACATAGAAGTGAAGCAGCTCACAGTCAGCGACATTAACGGAGATCCACAACAATGCGGACTCAGCGGTTCGCCAACAAAAGTGAAAGCAATACAAAATATTGTATTTCAAGCAAAAGAAATTAAACACCTCAGTGATAATGACGCCGACATTAAAAGTCTCATTGATGAACTGAAGAGAGAAAAGATATTTTAACAAAGGTAGAAAATCAAGAATTTACAACTTGAGATTTTATATGATGACCAAACCTTAAATTAATGAGATATGCCATACTTAACTGATGAAATAGCACTAAAACATGCAGCCAAATTCAATCTTGAAAAGGAATACAAAACAGCTCGCAAACAGGGATATAATATTATTGATGCACTTGACTATTGCAACATCATCAACGAGGAATTCATAAAAGAATATGATGGCTATGAACTGCCTGAACCCACATCAAAAGAAAGATTACACAAATTATGGATAGACATTCTATATCCGCTCAAAAATATATACTACAAAATCCGATTCGGAAATATGTAATAAATTAACAATGATGTAAAGAAGCACATTGTAAGTTCTAAGGATCAATTGAATTTTAAAGAAAAAAAATTGAAAATGTACAACATATTCGTTTATTGCGAGATAGAAGGCACCGAAGTAGCAGAAGTATCACTGGAATTATTAAGCAAAGGGCGTCAGTTGGCCAATGAGCTTGGTTGCAATCTTGAAGCAGTAGTTGTAGGAACAAGCATCAAGGATAAAGTGGAAAAGCAAATACTACCTTTTGGTGTAGATGTGCTACACGTTTTTGATGCTCAAGGGTTGTCGCCATATACCACCCTACCTCATGTAGAAATACTAATAAATCTCTTCAAGCAAGAAAAGCCACAGATATGTCTAATGGGTGCAACGGTAATAGGACGCGACTTGGGACCACGCGTATCGTCAGCACTTGCAAGCGGACTAACAGCTGACTGCACGGCACTTGAGATAGGACCACATGATGATCGCAAGAGCGGAAAGCATTACGAAGATCTGCTCTACCAAATTCGTCCCGCTTTTGGAGGCAATATCATTGCCACCATCGTAAATCCTGATAACCGCCCACAGATGGCAACAGTACGTCCGGGAGTAATGAAAAAGGCAGAAACAGACAACACAAAAGATGATGCAAAAATCATCTATCATGACGCAAAAGAGTTTATCTCGCCTGAAGCATACATAGTGAAAGTGATAAACCGCGAAATAAAAAAGGCGACCCACAATCTCGGCTCTGCACAAATTGTCGTAGCAGGAGGCTTTGGAATGGGGTGTAAAGAAAACTTTGAAATGCTTCACACCCTCGCCAATATCCTACATGCTGAAGTAGGCGCAAGTCGTGCCGCCGTAGATGCAGGATTCTGCGAACACGATAGGCAAATAGGTCAGACCGGAATCACCGTGCATCCAAAAGTATATATAGCATGTGGTATTAGTGGTCAAATACAACATATTGCCGGCATGCAAGACTCAAATATCATCATCTCAATAAATACCGATGAAAACGCACCAATCAACACCATAGCGGACTATGTCATCACAGGAAATATAGAAGATGTACTGCCAAAGATGATTGAAGCATTAAAGCACTAACCTTGATATAATACATCACAACATGAACTATTATAGCGACCATCCGGAACTAAAGTTTCATCTAAATCATCCACTCATGCAACGCATCGTGGAGCTAAAAGAACAAGATTTTCGCGACAGAGAAACATATAGTGAAGCACCTGCAACATTGGAAGAAGCTTTGGAAAACTATGACCTCGTATTGGAAATAGCAGGCGACGTGGCTGCAAACATCATCGCTCCAAACAGCGAAAGTGTAGATGAAGAAGGGCCACACCTTAAAGACGGCCGCATGTTATACGCATCAAAAACCTTTGAGAATCTTGATGCCATGAATAAGGCTGGACTCAACGGAGTGAGCATGCCCCGCCGATATGGAGGGCTCAATTTCCCTATCATCACATTTTCCATGCTGAGCGAAATTATAGCAGCAGCCGATGCGGGATTTCAAAATATATGGTCATTGCAGTCATGTATCGACACTCTCTATGAGTTTGGATCGGAAGAACAACGCGAAAAATACATTCCACGCATATGTAAAGGCGAAACCATGTCAATGGATCTCACAGAGCCTGATGCTGGTAGTGATCTGCAACGCGTCATGTTGAAAGCAACTTTTGATGAAGAAGAACAATGTTGGAGATTAAATGGAGTGAAACGTTTTATCACAAATGGGGATTCCGACCTCCATCTCGTCTTAGCACGCTCGGAAGAGGGAACACGTGACGGACGCGGATTGTCAATGTTCATCTACGACAAGAAAAACGGAGGTGTCACCGTACGCCACATCGAACACAAGCTCGGCATACATGGCTCACCTACTTGCGAACTCGTCTTCAAAAACGCAAAAGCAGAGCTCTGCGGAAGCAGACGACTCGGACTGATAAAATATGTGATGTCTCTAATGAATGGCGCTCGTCTAGGCATTGCCGCACAGAGTGTAGGAGTATGTCAAGAAGCATATAACGAAGCTGTAAAATATGCCCAAGAACGAAAACAATTCGATACTACGATTAAAGACTTCCCTGCCGTATATGACATGTTGTCGAGAATAAAAGCAAAACTTGATGCCGGACGCGCCATTCTCTATATGACGGCTCGCTATGTGGACATCTACAAAAATCTTGAAGACATCTCTCGCGAGCGCAAACTCACACCAGAAGAGCGACAAGAACAAAAGACATTCTCGCGCCTTGCAGATGCTCTAACGCCAATAGCAAAGGGTATGACCTCTGAATATGCTAACCAATGCGCCTACGATGCAATACAAGTACACGGAGGTTCGGGCTTCATAATGGAATATAAAAGTCAACGGCTTTATCGTGATGCAAGAATATTCTCTATCTATGAAGGCACTACACAACTACAAGTTGTGGCAGCACTTCGATATATCACCAATGGAACGTACCTATCCTTGATGCAAGAGATGGACAATGGCGAATATAGCGAAGTCATTAACAAATATGCTGAGGCAATAGAAAAAGTAAAAGCATTTGAAGATAAAGACATTCTTGACTTTCTTGGACGTAGCTTATATGACATGACGGGAAACATTCTCCTATCAATGTTCCTTGCTGAAGATGCAAAGCGTTCAAACGAACTCTTTGGTAAGAGCAGCTACGTATTTAAGCGACTTGCCATAAGTGAAGCGGAACGTTGCTACCATTTCATCGCAACTTTTGAGAAAGATGATTTGGGGAAATACAAGAATTACGACCGCAAGGATTGATTAAGTTAAACTTCCCCTATATACATTCTGCACAAGCCAAAGGTGAATGAGTGGGCATCAACATTCTTGAAGCCTGCTTGTTGCATCATCTTGCAAAACTCCTTCGGCTTTGGAAAATTCAATACCGAATGTGGCAGATATTTATATGCCTCTTTGTTACCCGAGATAAGACCACCAAAGAACGGAAGAAAATGTAGAAAGTACACCTTATATATATATAACAAAAAAGGATTGCTCGGAACTGAAAGTTCAAGCACACATACTCTCCCCCCCTTACGTATGATGCGGTACATCTCTTGCAAACCCTTATCTTTATGTTCAAAATTGCGCACACCGAAGGCAACAGTAACAGCATCCACACTGTCATCTTCCAAAGGCAAGCACTCAGAATCACCATTTTCAAAAAACACCCGTTCCTGAAGATCCAAATTTGCTATTTTCTCTCGCCCCACTTTGAGCATCCCATCGGAAATATCATACCCTAAGACCTTTTGCACTCCTGCCTTAATCAACGCAACAGAAAAATCGCCCGTGCCACAAGCCAAATCAGCTACAAGTTGTGGTCTAATCTCCATAACTGACCTTACAGCCTTTCGCCGCCAAGACTTATCTACATCCATTGACAATAGATGATTTAGCTTATCGTAAGTCGGAGCTATGTCATCGAACATTTTGTTGACAAATTCTTTCTTCGCCATCATCTTAGAGTAATAGTCCTAAACAAGTAACAAGCGCAAAAATAACAATATTTCGTGATGTTTGTGCCAAGATTATATTAAGTGCCTTGCCCTCAAGTCTACGCATCTTCTTAAATGTAAAAAAATGGAAAAGCAAATATATCAGTTCAAACATACAATAAGCATTATTATACCATAGGACGATATAAGCTATTACCGCACCAAAACTGCCCAAATACCAATATAATTGCAAGGAGGCTCTCTGCCCAAGACGTACAGCAACAGTATTCTTTCCGCTACTTGCATCCTGTTCAAGGTCACGATAATTGTTTATCATCAGCAAATCATCAATAACCAAACCTGTGGCAATTCCCAACAAGAAGATACACCAATCTAGTTTCAACGCCATACAATAGGCAGTAAACACTACCGGAATGATGCCGAAATATATCAACACCATCACATCACCCAACCCCTTATATGAGAAACGAGTAGTATATAAATAAGCACCACACACGCACAAAGCGCCAACAGCAATAAGCCTCCATCCTCCATACAATACCAACGGCAGGCCGATAATACAAGATATCGTAGAAGAAATGAAGATGGCTATCTTCATCGCGCGTTCCGATACCCAACCTTGTGCGCAAGCACGTTCTGGACCCAAACGGTCACTTCGATCTGAGCCACGTTTGAAGTCATAATAGTCATTGATAAAATTGGCATTTATCTGCATCATCATAGCAAAAGCTAGACACAAAATCATCGGCATCAAATCAGCATAAGCCAATGTTCCATAACGGCATACAGCATAAGCGGCTCCAATTGCTACAGGTGCAATAGCGGCCGTAAGCGTCTTTGGCCGTGCGGCAAGCAACCATGCCTTTAGTCCATTTTTCTTTATCATTATTTCTTCTTAGTAAAAAATCGTCTAAAGATTGCCCAACCACTCTTATCATCCTGTTGCTGAGGTGCGGTAAAGGTGATTTCGTCAATAGGCATTCCATACTGATCAGGGAATACTATCAACAAGCTATGGTTGGAATAAGAATTATCTATTATTTGTTTTAGCTTTTCAAAACGTGATGAGTAAGACACCGTGCCACGACGAGCTACGATAAGTACCAAAAGATGATCTTCAGGAATTTGTTGACGCAAACTCATCAAACCATCTCCCATTTCAAATTCTTTCATGATAACAACCACATTTGAATGATGTTTATTAATATAATTGGCTATCAGCTCACGCGAAATGCTACCCGCATAAAATGTGATGCGGCACGAAAGATTCTCAGCGACTCGCACCAAACGCTCAATCCAACGATAGAAGCCTGGCTCATATTCAGCCTTTTGTGGCACTACAACATCTATCATCCTAATCGTATTAAGCGGATGTTGGAGGTGAGTGATTATGATTTGATGATTAAGTTGCGAAATAAGGCTATCTAAAGTATTACCTAACGTATTTTGTCTTTCATTTTTCAACCCATTACAACCAACAATAAGTTCGCTCGCATCATACTCTTTAAAGGCATGAACAATACCATTTGTCACATTTGAAGCTAAGCGGCTCTGTGTCTGCACACGCACATCCATAGCGGCAGCTTGTTTGACAATATGTTGCAGCATCTCGCGCCCTTTGCGTTGTTGTCTCATGCTATCGTCATCATCATATATGACATTGAGAGCAATAAGTCCACGATTCAAATGATGGTTGCACATCATTGCAGCTATATTAACGATTGGTACGGCAGATTCTTCATCCTTAATCGGTAATAATATCTTTTCGTCATCAGCCCCGTCGTTCTCTATCATAGAGTCTTTCTTCTCAAGTACAACCCGGCGTGCTACATACTCTGTGATGACTGACGAAATGATACATGTTATGAGTATCATCATCACTATTGCATTTAGAAGATCATCATCAAGAAGGTATTTACCTGGAGCTATTTCCAAACGTATACCTACCATAATGATTGCAATAGCACCTGCTGCATGAGCAGAGGTAAGACCAAACATCATCGTTCCCGAATTCCTATTCAGCTTCAAAATCCATGAAGTAAAATACGCAGCTAAGGCCTTCCCGAAGGTACCTACAACTACTAGAATTGCAACCATTATGAGCGTAACGACTCCCGAGAACAATGCATTTATGTTTATCATCATGCCTACACCGATAAGAAAATAAGGAATGAAAAGAGCGTTACCAACAAATTCTATACGGTTCATCAATGGCGAGACATGAGGCACAAACCTATTTATTATCAATCCGGCAACAAAAGCTCCGAGAACCCCCTCAATACCACACCATTGTGCAAAGGCTGCAGCAAGGAACATTATACCTAAGACATATATAAACTGTGTAACTGAATCAGAATAATAGCGCAGAAAAACACGTGTGAAACGTGGGACAAAAAGAATCATCACCAAGCCAAACCCCAAAATCTTTAGAGAAAATACCGCCCAAGACATGAGTACATTTCCGTCGTCGAAAGATGTAGCGACACCTGCCACCACAACAAGTGAAAGCAATAGGGATATCATTGACCCACCGACACTAAGGCTTACACTCTTATTGCGTGCAATACCATAACGACTGATTATAGGATAAGCAATAAGTGTATTTGAAGAAAGTATTGTAGCTAATATCACACTCTGCTGCGGAGTATATCCAAAGTACGATATGCTTGCCAGATAAGCCAAAATAAAAGGAAAGGCGAAAGTAGCAAGACCAAAAAGCAAATATTTGCCTACATTCTTAACTAACGCTCTAGTATCCATCTCTAGTGCTGCTAGAAACATGATATAATATAGCCCCACTTGCCCGAATATCTCAAACGAACTATCACGTTCAAGCACATTTGTAGCATAAGGTCCAATCAGCACACCTGCTAATATCATACCTATGATATGTGGCACGTGCAGACGCCTCATTACCATCGGTGCAAACAGAATTATCATCAATACGATGAAGAATATCCATGTCGGGTTAGTTATGGGTAAAGATAACAAATTAATAATTATAAATTAACTGTAACGACTTAGAGCACAAACATTAGTCATTTGATGATTGTCAATTCTTTCCTATCACCACTTCAGCTATCTGTACAGCATTCAAAGCTGCGCCTTTGCGAATTTGGTCACTACTGAGCCAGAATGTTAGTCCATTTTCGCAAGCGAGATCCTTTCTGATACGCCCAACAAAAACTTCATCTTTGCCAGCCGTTTCTAATGGCATAGGATAGACAAGATTTGCCGGATCATCACACAACTTGCATCCGGGAGCAGAAGCAATAGCAACCCTCGCCTCTTCAACACTTATTGGCCGTTCCGTCTCTATCCAAATACTCTCAGAATGAGAACGCAACGAGCTTACTCTTACGCACATTGCAGAGCAGAGCACATCAGAATGCATTATCTTGCGAGTTTCATTAAACATCTTCTCCTCTTCCAAGGTGTATCCACTTTCAGTAAATACATCTATCTGTGGGATGAGGTTATAAGCCAACTGATATTGAAACTTCTTTATCGTGACGGGTTTACATTGTCCTATCTCTGCATATTGTTGTTGTAATTCCGCCATTGCGGCAGCACCTGCTCCACTCGCACTTTGATAACTTGCAATATGTATGCGCTTGATGTGACTGATATTTTCAAGAGGTTGCAAGGCCGTCACCATCATTATTGTAGTGCAATTCGGATTGGAGATAATATTGCGCGGATGCACCAGAGCATCTTCTGCATTACATTCTGGCACAACCAAAGGTACATCATCATCCATACGGAAAGCCTTTGAATTGTCTATCATCAGACACCCATATTTCGTTATTGTCTCTGCATATTCGCGCGATATGGCAGCACTTGCCGAAGTAAATGCAATTTCAATATCCTTAAAGTCATCATTATGCTGTAAGAGTTTCACAGTATATTTTTTACCACGGAAATCGTATTTACTACCAGCACTCCGTTCTGAGCCAAATAATACTAAACTGTCTATTGGAAATTCTCTTTCAGCAAGAACACGCAAAAATTCTTGGCCAACAGCACCACTTGCACCAACTATTGCAACTTTCATACGTTAATTATTTTTCTTTCTGCAAAGATAGTAATACTTTGAGTATGTTATAAAAAAAGGGAGAAATCTCTCCCTCTATTAACCATGTGCGCCTGACAGGAATCGAACCTGCACGTCGTGAGACACTAGATCCTAAGTCTAGCGCGTCTGCCAATTCCGCCACAGGCGCAAGCAATCTTAATTGATTTGCGATGCAAATATAATAAATATCCCACAAAGGGCAAAGACCTACTATAAAAAAAAGTATCATATCTTTATTTGACAACCATCGTAAAGCTTGCATATACCTTATTTATATATGCTTATAAACGCAAGAATTCCCCGAGTCTTTACCACGAGATTTTTATGATGTAAGCCGATTATCTAAAAGGAAAGAGAATGCAATATCAACACGACGGGTAGAAGACCCCAAAGCGATGGGTCGCAGTCATTGGAAGGAGCGTTTGCGAACGACATCGCGAGCGTTTGCGGAAGGCATCGCGACGGGTCAATTTTTCGTCTTGAGCAAAAACATACAAAATAAAGATAAAAACACTTGGCGATTATATATTTTGCGAGGAGTAGCAAAGATGCGTCAAGGCTTTTATAAGCAAAAGCAGGAAGGTAAAGTGAGTTTTAAAAACAAAGCCGAAATATTATGTTTTGATAATATCGGCATTTTATAAAGAGAAGTTCTGAACTAAGCATTTGATGAAATGATTCAGTCTATCAGTCAAACCAATTCGACAACTTCTAAGTCCTTAAAGGTTGAGCCATCTATAGTAAGGCGAACGATGGTGCGTTGTTGTTGCCAACCACTCAAGCCTGCAGCGCCGGGATTGATATGAAGAAGATTTAGCGTGCGGTCGTACTTCACTTTCAGGATATGTGAATGTCCGCTAATGAATAACTGTGGCGGACGAGTATAAATCTGCCTAATGACACTCGCATCATATTTGCCAGGATATCCACCGATATGTTTCATAAACACATCTGCTTTTTCACACCTCCAGCGCAACACTTCGGGATACATTCGGCGCAATTCCCCACCATCAATATTTCCGCACACTGCACGCAAAGGACAAATTTC
>JAZLJQ010000037.1:0-29373 GCA_045617965.1 Prevotella sp. | reverse complement strand
TTATAAAGCATACAAAGATAACAAACTATTTGTATTAAACATAGTTTAATCAAAAAAAAACAAAAAGTCAAAAATATAACACCCCCATTTTGCCCCCAATCATAAAGCCTAACAGCAAAAATAAGCAAAAGAAAGAAGAACAAAGATAAGACATGAAGAGATTAAAAGATTATTAGATCAAAATATTTATTTGTCTGCTTTGCTAGTCTTCGCAAGCGAATACAGCAGATGGCACGAGTTTTAAAATTCCTTGCAAGCAAGCTTGCAGATAATTTTTCTTCTCATCCCCTCTGGCATACAAATAAATTCAAAATGTGGCTTCGCCATAAAATAGCTCACTAAAGTGAGTAAAAAAGTCAATATTAGTTTTAAGCGGTTGATTACAATACAATTTTTTTACGACTGAAAGGAGTTATTTTTTATGGCAGAGCCACATTTTGCATTTTTCGCCTTCGCAAGGCTCGCCGCAAATTAGGCTTAGGCTCGGCATAATTGAAATAAATTTCATTCTGCTCTCGCCTTGCACTAATTTTATTTTTATCTTTCTTACCAAAGGTAAGGATGGAGGGATGAAACAAAGCCGAGAAAAGCTTGGTTTTACTAGGCTTTGATTTCAGCACTACAGCAAAGATGAAATCTGATAAAAACAAAAATATTTTGATCTTCGTCTTAATATAAAAGATGAAATCTAATAAAAGCAAAATTTTATTGGCGAATAAAATTGGTCCTCACCATAGGCTCGTTTTCAGGAAGAGAAACACCACACTTCCTACCAGCCTCAATACAACGAAGAAGCCAAGACATATTCTGACCAAGTTCACGCATATTTATCATACCCTCTGCATCCTGACGCACCTCATCAGGACTGTTGCCATGAATCATATTCCAATAACGAGCACTTACAACAGGCATCTGAGAAATCGTAAAATACTTATTCATCATATCAAACGTACTCGACGCACCACCACGCCTACAACTGACAACAGACGCCGCAGGCTTGAAACGGAAAATATCACCCTTCGAACAAAATACCCTATCCATAAACGAAGTGATAAAACCTGTGGCACTAGCAAAATGAACAGCCGTACCAAAAACAAAACCATCAGCCTTCTCTGCCTTATCAAGAAACTCATTTACAGCATCTTCCATAAAACAACGCTGCGTGGCAACACATTGGCCACAACCTGCACAACCCATCAAAGGAAGAGCTCCTAGCTGAAATATCTCAGTCTCAATACCATTTGCATTCAAAACCTTTTCTATCTCACACAAACCAGTATAAGTACATCCATGACGATGAGGACTTCCATTCACCAAAATTACCTTCATAACCATTTTTTTAAAAATTAATACACCACAAAGTTAGAGAAAAAAATCAAAAAAAATTATCTTTGCAGCCAAATTTCAATACAATTCTCTAACTAACAACATTTTTAAAACTCAATTAAAAAAACAATGGAAAACATTTTCGTAACACTTATCATCACCATTACTTGTGGCTATACCATTTACCGACTCTTCAACAGAACAGCAAATGACCAGTATAAGCACATTTTCTACTGCACCCGACTTTGTTACGTTATCTTTGCATTACTACTTTTGCCCGCAACAACCATCACGGCACAGGAAACAGAAGACGAAACAGAAGACGAATACAAATTCAAACTCTACAGCAATGGAGAATTTGTAGGTTCATTCGCCAACTTTGGCGGAGACCGATTTGAAACCGAAGACCGCAACAAAAACACCATCTGGGTGCCAGGAATCACTATCGGCGCAGAATACAACATCACACCACGATGGACAGTTACACTCGAAGGAGAATATATCAGCTTCTACGGAACAATGCTAGACGAACTGTCGATAACACACCATGCAAGCAACGCATTTAACATCAAAGGAGGTATTTTCACCCTACCTTTCGGACATCACAACACAGACTATGGATATGTAGATTATTTTACTCCCGGAGACCCCGAAAATGACTGCAGCCTGTTCTCATGCCCAAATACAGAAATGGGTATCGCACTACTCGGCGAATTCAATTGCGGACTTTCATACCAAGCAAGTATCACATCAGGAATAGCTGCCGACGCCATAACCCCTCTTTGCGGATTCTATGACGCACATCAAGGATTCAAACAAGGAGTGGTCAACTTCAACTCACCAGCCTACTCACTAAGACTTGGATATAACGGACTGAAAAACCTGCAAATGGGAGCAGGCATCTACTATTGCAACGACATCACCGAAAACTCTCAAGATGCTGCATTTTGGCACGATTTCACCGATGGTTCTTCAGTACTACTATGGTATGCCGACGCACAATATGAAAATGACTATTTCACAGCACGCGCCAGCTATATGCAAAGCAACCAAACACACACAGCACAACTTTCATACTTGCTCGATGAAGAACTATACTGCTGCGTGCCAAAACAGATGATCTCAGTAATGGGCGAAATAGGATGGAACCTAAAAAATACATTCTACGCCGAAAGCAAAGGACCTGAACTCATGCCGTATGCACATTTTGAGTATTATGACACACAAAAAGAAGGCGACAAGACAAACGTGCCTTATGATATGGAAACATACATGAACCCACGCGCAAAAGTGAACCTCTGGAGCTTTGGCCTTAACTACACACCAAACGAAAACCTGAAATTAAAAGCAGGCTACACCACAAGACGAATTGGCGGAAGCGAAGAACTCGGTAAGAAAAACCTAAACGAATTCACAGTTTCACTTGCATACGACTGCGACATCTTTACAATAAAATAAAAACACCTTATTATATAAGAAATGTGACATAAGAAATAATCCGACTTGCGTGATTCATCAATAGATAAGTTCTAAAATCACATCAACGTAACAAACAAATCAGGGACAACAAAACCCTGATTTGTTTTTGTCCCCCCCCCACCACCAAAAAATATCCATCACAGAAAAAACAACTAATTTTTCACCCACACAACGGACAGAGATATGCCTGGCGGATATTCACAAATTTTAACATAAAATCATGTTCTAAAAATTAATTTTATTAACAAAAAAATCTTACCTTTGCATACAGCAAAGTTGACAAAATAGAAAACCTTTTAAAGGTCAAAACCACACACAACTATCTACAAAGCCTATAGACGGACAACTTTCGAAAGTTTCTTAAGAAAAACATGTGCAAACTTTGCAAGAAAATGAAAAACAACAACAAATAAAACTTCCTTAAGAAAACAAATGGAAAACGTACCATTCAGCATCAAAAAACGCGACGGACAAAGCGTCAAATTCTCGTTGGATAAAATCATGAATGCTATCATCAAAGCTTTTCAAAGTGTGAAAGAGCCTGTTGACCTGAGTTGCCTGAGCAAAATCATCACACATTTGGAACTTGCCAACGACATAACAGTCGAAAGCATTCAGAATCAAGTCGAAGAAGCCCTGATGAAAGAAGGCTATTACAAAGTAGCCAAAAGTTTCATGCTCTACCGTCAAAAACATACCGAAGACCGCGAGACAATGGAAAAAATGAACTTCCTTGTCGAATACTGCCAAGCCGCAAACGCAGCATCCGGAAGTAAGTTTGATGCCAACGCAAATGTAGAACACAAAAATATAGCAACACTTATTGGAGAGTTGCCAAAGGGAAGTTTTATTCGTCTTAACCGTCGCCTTCTGACAGATCGCATAAAAAAACTTTATGGAAAAGAGTTAGCAGACAAGTACATCCATCTGCTCACACACCACTTCATATATAAAAACGATGAAACATCGCTTGCAAACTATTGTGCCAGCGTAACAATGTATCCGTGGCTCATCGGCGGAACAGCATCAATAGGCGGCAACTCCACAGCTCCGACAAACCTCAAGAGCTTCTGCGGAGGATTCACAAATATGGTATTCATGGTAAGTAGCATGCTTTCCGGAGCATGTGCTACACCTGAATTTTTAATGTACCTGAACTATTTCATCGGGCTAGAATACGGCAAATACTATTGGAAAGATCCTGACCAAGTGGTCGATCTCAGCGCAAAACAACGCACAATAGACAAAATCATTACAGACTGCTTTGAACAAATCGTCTATACTCTAAACCAACCTACAGGAGCACGCAACTACCAAGCAGTATTCTGGAACATTGCCTACTACGACAAATATTACTTTGAAAGCCTCTTCGGAGAATTCTATTTCCCAGACGGAAGCAAGCCTGACTGGCCTAGTCTTTCATGGCTACAAAAACGATTCATGAAATGGTTCAACGCAGAACGCCTCAAAACCATGCTCACATTCCCAGTAGAGACAATGGCCCTACTGACAGAAAATGGCGAATGCCGCGACAAAGAATGGGGCGACTTCACAGCAGAAATGTATGCCGAAGGACACAGTTTCTTCACATATCTCAGCGATAATGCAGATTCACTATCAAGTTGCTGCCGCCTGAGAAACGAAATACAAGACAACGGATTCAGTTATACACTTGGAGCCGGAGGAGTATCAACAGGCTCAAAATCAGTACTGACAATCAATCTAAACCGCTGCATACAATATGCCGTGAAAAACAAATTAGACTACATTCAATATCTAGACGAAATAATCGACCTCTGCCACAAAGTTCAAACAGCATACAACGAAAATCTCAAAGAACTGCAAGAACACGGAATGTTGCCACTCTTTGATGCCGGATACATAAACATCAACCGACAATACCTGACAATAGGCGTCAACGGACTGGTAGAAGCAGCAGAATTCCTCGGAATAGAAATCAACGATAATGACGAATATCGCACCTACGTACAGACAGTATTGGGAGAAATAGAAAAATACAACAAAATGTATCGCACAAAAGAACTGATGTTCAACTGCGAAATGATTCCTGCTGAAAATGTCGGCGTAAAACATGCTAAATGGGACCGCGAAGACGGATATTTCGTACCACGCGACTGCTACAACAGCTATTTCTACATCGTAGAAGACGACAGCCTAAACATAATAGACAAATTCCGTCTGCACGGCAAGCCATATATAGAACATCTTACCGGTGGATCTGCTCTACACATGAACCTAGAAGAACACCTGAGCAAAGAACAATATACACAACTGCTAAAAGTGGCAGCAAAAGAAGGATGTAACTACTTCACATTCAACATCCCAAACACCATCTGCAACAAATGCGGACATATCGACAAACGCAAATTGAAAGAATGTCCACACTGTGGTAGCAAGGATATAGACTACATGACACGCATCATAGGCTATCTGAAACGAGTAAGCAACTTCTCACAGGCACGACAAGAGGAAGCCAAACGCAGATATTATGACTCGGCAAAAAAGCAAACTGTAAAAAAGACAATAGAATAAATGCTAAAATATGCCAACTACAGCGTTGTCTTCCAGGAAATACCCGACGAGACAACGCTTTCTGTTAATATAACAAATTGCCCATGCCATTGTCCAGGATGCCACAGCTCGTATCTATGGAAAGACGAAGGCACCACCTTGGACGAAAACGCAATAGACAGCTTAATTGAAACATTCGGGAAAGACATCACCTGTATAGCCTTAATGGGAGGAGATGCAGACCCTGCAAGTGTGGCAGATATTGCTCTACACATCAAAGAAAAACATGATTGGTGTAAAGTGGCATGGTACAGCGGACGCCAATACATCCCACACACCATAGACCGCAAACTATTCGACTATATAAAAATAGGTCCTTACATAGAACATCTTGGCGGCTTGAAATCCAAAAAGACTAACCAAAAACTACTAAAACGCCTCAAAGACGGAACCTTCGAAAACATCACCTACCTGTTTTGGAAAAACGAAGAAGCATTAAGCGAAGAAGAAAAGACCAAAAATATTTGATATAAAAGCATTTTACAAACATCTTTATTAATATTGCAACTATATGCTGACTCTGCACAAAAGAAAAAAATCAGCAAAAAACGTAATTTTTTCCACCAAATATAAAGATTCTAGAAAAAAATGCATATCTTTGCATCCGCTTTACAAAAGCAATCAACATGATGGCGGGATAGCTCAGCTGGTTAGAGCGCATGATTCATAATCATGAGGTCCCCAGTTCAATCCTGGGTCCCGCTACTAAAAAGAAAAGCCGTAGCCGACAAAGCCACGGCTTTTATCATAAAAAGCAAAATGAAAATTACAGTCATACAGCCCGACACAAAATGGTGTCAAATAAGCCAAAACCTACACGAAGCAGAAGAGGCCATAAATCGTAATCTGGGAAGCGACCTCTACATCTTGCCCGAAATGTGGGGAACGGGATTTGTGACCAAACCAAAAGAAGAACTTCGGAGGCTGAACTCTAACGGCAAACTACAGACAATCGTGAACTGGATGCTCACTATGGCAAAGAAGACAAATGCCGCCATCGCAGGAAGCCTTGCCACAGAAGATAACGGAAAATGGTATAACCGCCTACATTTCGTAAAGCCAAACGGAGAAATTATCACCTACGACAAATCACACCTTTTCACATTCGGAGGAGAAGGGTTTGAATATCATGCTGGCACAAAACGCGTTGTCGTAGAATGGAGAGGTGTAAAAATTCTGCTTCAGATATGCTACGACATGCGCTTCCCTATGTGGTGCAGAAATGTGATAACTCCCGAAGGACATGCAACATACGACATGATAATATATGCCACAAACTGGCCCGTAGCACGCGAGTTGGCATACAAGACACTTTCAGTGGCTCGTGCCATAGAAAACCAATGCTTTGTAATCGCCTGCAACAGAGTGGGCACCGACGAGTGGGGAGAATATTTCGGAGAGTCAGCCATAATCCATCCTTACGGACACTTTATCGCTCATGCCCCACGAAGCAAAGTCTGCGAAATCACAGGAGAAATCGATATGGAAGCCCTCAACCACTACCGAGAAAAGTTCCCTACACTCAACGATATCGTCTGGACCAACGAATACTATTGAATCCCACTCGGTAATATACTATTAATCGAGAAAAATATAATACACAAAAAAAGCAGATGTCAGTTGTACATCCGCTTTTTTGTTGAATATTGATTACAATCTGTTACTTTGCTTCTGGCTTTGCTTCCAACAAATCCATAAACTGATCAAGCTGCGGAGTGATGATAATCTGAGTGCGACGGTTTCTCTGCATACCTACCTCATTATCATTATCTGCAATTGGATTATATTCACCACGACCACCTGCAGTCATACGCTTAGGATCAACACCATACTTATTCTGCAAATGCTGAACAACACTTGATGCACGAAGACAACTCAAGTCCCAATTGTTACGAATATTCTCACGCTTGATAGGCACATTGTCCGTATTACCTTCAACTAGCACCTCATAATCGCTATAGTCTGTGATAATCTTTGCAATCTTTGCCAAAGTCTCCTCAGCACGACTGCTAATCTCATAACTACCAGTCTTATAAAGCATATTGTCATTCAAAGAAATATAAACAACACCCTTCAAAACCTGAACATCTACATCCTTCAACTCCTCCTTTGACAAAGAACGAGTGAGATTGTTAGTCAAAACAAGATTCAAAGAGTCAGACTTGCTCTTGAGCTCAGTTAAATGACGAATATACTGATTTGACTCGTTAATCTGGTCAACCAACTTTGCAATATTTACATTTCCTTGATTGCCAGATGTAAGACTATTGTCAAGAGATTTCTGCAAAGCAAGATAAGCAGCTTGCTGATTCTTCAACTGCTCTTCCAAACTTGCAAGACGTGCCTTCGTTGCGGCTAAATCTTCTTTAGCATTCTGATATTCACTCTGCAACTGCTTGTTTTCAGTTTGGCAATTCACCAAATCTTTCTTACTAGCACAAGAACTAAAAGTTACAACAGCAATAAGTGCTAAATAAAAAACCTTCTTCATAATTTTTTCCTTTTAATAAATTATAATTATATCCTTAATTTGTTGTTACATACATTTATCGTGGCAAAAATACAAATGTTTGTCCAATGAAACAAAACCTTTTACATTATTTCACAAATTATAGTGCAAAATCGTGTTCTAACACTCCCACTTTTACCATCAGTGGCTGATATTTACCCGAATAGCATCCTCCGGCAACAACTCTTCTATCAGCTCGGGCCACTCAATAAAACAAAGATTACCCGAGTAAAAATAATCCTCATATCCCATATCATAAGCCTCCTCCACCTTCTTGATTCTATAAAAATCAAAATGATATATCGGCCGACCATTGTCGCGAGTATATTCATTTATAATAGAGAATGTCGGCGAAGTAATCGTATCTTCAACACCAAGCACACGACATATAGCTTTAATAAAAGTCGTCTTGCCAGCCCCCATCGAGCCATAAAAAGCATATACACATTCATCTTTCATTTGGCTTACAAAATCTGTAGCCAAATCATCTATCTCGCTTAAATCTTTTATAAAAATATCCATCATTATCAAAAATAATTTTCCCAATCATCAATATCTATTACAGAATTTTCCTCCTCGGTTTTCTCTTCTTCCTCCGACTTATATTGTATTTCTTCTGGCTCCTGCAACAAATCATCTGTACTCACCTTGATTGGAGCAAAATTCTTCTTATAGAACTCTTCATAATCCTTGAAACTAAAGTTTATACCTAAAAGAATATAATTCTCTTCGCTTACAAGAATTATCTTTGATTCTTTTGGTAATTTCTTGCTCATATTCTCATCGCTAGTCAACTGGTGAGAATACTGCCATGCCTCATCATACGACTGGAACCCACGAACCACCATACGCCCAATACCCGTCTCATGCTCTATTGTAATATCAAAGTTTCGAACAAGGAAATTGGTGAAATTATATTTTGCCAAATCGTACAACAACTGATTCTCATTCACCTTCCCTTCGGCGTATGCCAAGATGAACATAAAGTTCGTATTGCGTTCAGTCGATAAAGCTTTTGCTATTTCAGCATTTTCCGTATCAGCAGTTGTCTGTGTTCGCCGTTCCCAAATACTCTCCAAATCAAAAGCCCCTCCATGAAGCCGCCTACCAGCCTTTACGCCTTTGACAATATTACCCGCCATTTCAACAACTGCACTCTGCGAATGCTTATCCAACACTTCTTGCATATTCTCCAAACATCCACTCTCGTCATTTTCATTAAGTTTACGCAATCCGTCGATAAAGATAAACTTTGCACGGTTTTCGCCAATAGGGAAATGTTCTGCAGAAATCTTTGCATTTGCCCGTACCTCACTCATCCTATTTGCTTTAAACGCATCATAAGTTGCGGCATAAAGAGAATCTTCAATATGCTTTCCAAACATTTGATTTCTCACAAAATCCGGATCAGATAAAAGCTTCGTCCAATCATTATCAGGAAACTGCACTTTCAATTTTTCTACATAAGAATTGGCAGTCAGCATATCACCCATTCTTGCATACAAAAGATACATATGATAAAAAGCATCTGCCATATTCTCGTATTCAGGATAGCTGCTTTCCAATCTTGTCAGATATTTTTCTGACTGAGAGAGATTGTCTAATTTATCCTTGAATATGACACCTGCGTGATAAAGCCCATCCATAATGATAAGATTGCTTGCCTGCAAAGCCTCTTCCGTCATTGGAATCTGTGCATAATAATATTCTCTATTATGTGGATCGTTCGCCAAACTATCATTAAGTGCCGTCGCTGTATCAACAGAGTCTGCACCGACCGAATCAGTATGAGCAGAAAGCGAATCCGAATCAACATTCATATCATCAACCATTGAGACAACAGTCTTATTGTTTCGTCGCCAATCATCGGCATTATCACGCTTTCCCCACAACCGAACAAAAGCATTTTTCCCCTGTTGGATAGCCTGCTGATTATAGAAATACCATTGTCCATTGCCTGCTGTCGGTAGTGTTGGAGTGGTCGTTCTATTAACATTCGTATTGCCCATTGCCTGCTGTTTTGCCACTTCCTGTTCGGCAGCAGCCTCTTCGGCTTTGCGTTTTTCTTCTTGTTCCTTTTTGATGAGCACTTCTATTACGCGATCTATAACTTTGTCGCGTTCCACAGAGTCCATATTCGCCAACACTTGCAAAGAATCTTGCAGATGCACAGCTTCTGTATAAGGCACCAACTCGTCGAGCACTTTGCTGCGTTCAGATAATTCCTCATAGCCATCCCGCTCCTTATCAAGCATACCTATTGCCTGTCCGTAACAACGTTGAGCATCAGCATATTTCTCCTTCTGCCAATAGATATCGCCTAACTTCAATAATAACACACCTTTCTCAACTCCCGACCGAGTGCCTTTTTCCACTCCTTGTTCGTAAGCCGAAATTGCTTGCGTCGTATCGCCCTGCGCCAACCATACATTACCAAGAGCATAATAGACCTGATCAAGATAATCTTTATTATTATCATTACGGGCCATTCTACGAAGCCTTGCTATCGTACCTTTCACATTGTCCTGAGCCATCACCTCTGTACGAGCAATACGAGCATTGAAACTTACAATATAAGGAGGATTATTCCTAATGCAACGCCCATAAGCCTCATAAGCTTCTTTTTTATTCCCCAATCGAGTTTGCAACTGCCCCATAAGATACCATTCGCGAGCACGTTGGTCCTTGCGTTTTTCCTGTTTGATAACCTTTTTAAGATAAGGTATTGCCTCAGCATATTTGCCTTGTCGCAAATACAAGTCGGCCATCGTGCCTTGCAACTCACGATTTGTCCGCCACGTTATAGTGTCGCGATTTATTGAGCGTATTACATCTTCAGCCTCATATAGCCATTCATTCTCCACATAGCATCGTGCCAACCAAGCCTGCGCTATTCCGCGAATAGCAGGCTGAGTCTCATACAGGCGACTCATATAGATGAATGTTGATGCCGCCTCTTCAAACTCTCCCTTCATAAACTGTGAACGTCCCAACAAGAACCATGCTTTCCACAAGAACGGATTATACTCGCGCCTGTTCAACCATTCCTTATCCCGGTCGGTCTTTCTACGGTTCTTATTCCATTCCGGGCGTTTCTTTATGCTGTGTAGTTTTATGGCTTTCTCACATTTTTCAATAGCTCTGTCGAAATTACCTCCACCAATACCACGACTATTCTTATTCCCGACCGTATAAAGTGGAATATCTTCCGTAAAATCATCTGCATTTCCTTTTTCCTTTTCCAAAGCTCCATCAATATAGGCTTGTGAAGCGTTGAAATAAGTATTATAATGAGCAGTAAATCCTTGCCACCAACGCGACCCTGCCGTATTCTTGCCATTCGAACAAGAAGTAAATACCGCTACTGAAATCAGCAACGATACAAGTATGATATATGACAAGAATGATTTCATCGTTGAAAATATAACGATAATTCTACCTTTTTATTGCTTAAGCAATAAGGCAAGTTCATCTTTTATCTGATCTGGAATTTCCACGCAACGCATTTGCAGACATTGGCACCACTCTCCCACTTCATCGGCCCGCATGGTCAGCATCACTTCCCGGAACTCCTCAGCCTCATCATCACTAAACGCATCCGATTGACGTCCACGAAAACGGTCAAGCTCTTCGTCTTCAAAATACAAGTCGGCATCATCCTTCAAAAACACTTCCGCTTGCAATCGTCTTTGACAATCTGCCACATTAGTAGAACATGAATTACAGATTATTGCATCCATCATCTACTAAAAAACCTTCACAAACATAATTATCCATACTAGCGCAAACCGCTTGTGAGAATTGCTGCGCCATAAAAATTAGCCTATCCCAATCTTCTTGACAAAGGTCGTGCACACACACTCCTAAATGCGAAAGCCCATAAATGAAACCAGCATTAAAATTATCTCCCGCACCTATAGTACTCTTCAAAATATTCTCCGGGATACTTTTCGTTTCATAAAGCAAAGGACATTCGGCATCCCCACAGAAAACCGTAATCGGCTTTACTCCATCGGTAATAATCAGCGTACGGCAATATGGAGATACAAAATCTTTATAAATCTTTTTTGCATCACGCACGCCATATATAATTTCAAAATCATCCATCGACCCTCTTACCACCGATGCAAACTTATAGTTCTCGATAATGTTTGGCATTATCTGAGGTAATTCCTGCAAATGAGGACGACGAAAATTTATGTCATAATACAACGTGGCACCAACTTTGTGTGCTCGTTCAAAACAACATCTCGTTTGTTGCCGTATTTTTGGATTCACCGAGAAGAAACTTCCCGTCAACACCAAATCGTCAGCATCTATATTCGGAAAATGTTCTGAAATAGAAGCACTAGCATGATCTTTATAAAAAGTATAATCAGCATCATTATTATCATCAAGAAACGCAAGCGAAATATGCGACTTTGTCCCTTTGTTTACTGTAACAAACTCTGTCGAGATATTGTTTTCTAACAAAAATTCGCGAATCATGCCTCCCACACGATCATCGCCTATCTCTGTAACAAAAAACAAAGGCACTTTCGTTGTCCGCCCAAGCGAAATCATCGCATTAAACGCACTTCCCCCAGCTACAGCACGTTGTGGCTGTCCGTTACGAAAGATTATATCGTAAACTGTCTCTCCTACTCCGATGATTTTCATTGCATGTTAGTTTTAGGTTCGCAGGTCACATCTACCCCAAGTTTACGGAATATTTTTTGATCAACATCACTCAACATCACCGTGCTATGTAGCTGACAACCTTTCAATTGTGGCAAGACTTCAAGTGCTCGCTTGCAGTTTTCATCATTCAAGCTGAGCATGGACAATGCTACAAGCACCTCGTCAGTATGCAGACGAGGATTATTGCCATGCAGCAACCCAACCTTTGTAGCCTGTATCGGCTCTATCATATTCTGTGGAATGAGCTTTATCGAGTGATCAATACCAGCCAAATGTTTAGTGACATTCAATATGAGTGCGGCGCTTGGACCAAGTAATGATGATGTTTCGGCTGTGATGATGGTACCATCTTGCAACTCTATGGCAGAACTTGGTACACCAGATTCTTCTTTTCTCTTCAAAGCCTCTATCACAGGTTTTCTGTCGGTGCGGTGCAGATTCAACTGTTTCATCAGCAACGATATTGTTGAAACTTCTCGTTCCGTTCCCTTATTGGCAGCAAGATTGCACAAAGCACTATAAAATCGTCGAATTATCTCCTCTTTTGAAGCTTGGATGCAGACATCATCATTAGAAATACAATAGCCTATCATATTTACTCCCATATCTGTTGGCGACTTGTAAGGATTTTCGCCGTATATGCCTTCAAAAATTGCGTTTAGAACAGGGAATATCTCTATATCTCGATTATAATTGACAGCTGTTTTCCCGTATGCTTCCAAGTGGAACGGATCTATCATATTCACATCATACAAATGGGCAGTTGCTGCCTCATAAGCCACATTAAGAGGATGCTTCAGTGGAAGATTCCAAATAGGGAATGTCTCAAACTTTGCATAGCCGGCCTTCACTCCACGCTGATTGTCTTGATATAACTGACTCAGACAGACTGCCATTTTTCCGCTTCCCGGCCCCGGCGCCGTTACAACTACCAATGGGTGTGTAGTCTCTACATAGTCATTTTTTCCGAAACCATCATCAGAATCTATTAGCTCCACATTTTCAGGATAGCCTTCTATCGTATGATGATAATAGACCTTTATGCCTTGTCTCTCCAAAAAACTGCGATATTGATCGGCACTAGCCTGTCCGTTATAATGAGTAATAACTACCGAAGATACAAGAAACCCACGTTGCATGAACTCATTACGCAACCGCAACAAGTCGGCATCGTATGTAATACCGTAGTCGCCACGCATCTTGTTCTTCTGTATATCTACAGCACTAATAACAATAATTATCTCTGCTTCGTCACGCAACTGGGCAAGCATTCTCAATTTTGTATCCGGGCAGAATCCGGGTAGTACTCTTGATGCATGATAGTCATCAAAAAGTTTGCCTCCGAACTCCATATACAATTTATCACCGAACTGCGCTATACGCTCCTTGATGCATTCAGATTGGACGCGCATATATTTATCATTATCAAATCCTAAAATCATTTGTGAGTTATAAGTTATATGTTACAAGTTAAATTCAAAATAGGCGATAGAGACCTCATTCATGCACTTCGTAGGCATGCTCAGACCACCCAATTTCAACGTCTTAATCTTTAAATTCATTTAAATTAAATATCAATTATCATTTTTATAATAGTATTGTCCTTTATTCTTCGTTGTCCAATGGTTTATGGCATGCACCGGACAGTGGTGGTAACAAGCCATACAGTTTGTGCAGGTGCCGTCTCGTTTCCATGTAGGCATATTTTCGTCATTCATCACGATGTTCTTTATCGGACACACTTTAGCACATCTGCCGCAATGGGTGCAACGCGTGGCATCTACTCGAAAAGGCTTATCTGTCACCAACACTTTATTAAATGGAATTCCGAGCACATAAGTCAGCACAAATGGCATAAACCCTTTTACCAAATGCCATACATTCTTGCCTTCGTTTATCTCTGTGATATATTCACTTAGAAGCTCTTGTGCTCTGCGCTTTTTCTTTTGTTCCTTTTGTGGCTTATCGGTATAGAAACCGGGCAGACAGACATAACTTTCTGGCATTATTAATGTAAAGCCTGCTTTGAGTTGCAATCCTATCATCAACAAGTCATTCTTCATCACATGCATCGCTTCGCCTATGCTGTCGCCTGCAGTCATCAAACAATAGCAATAGTGCTGATCGCCCAGCACTTGCAAACGACTTACAAATTCACGCACTATCTTTGGCGGCATCCATCCATTCACAGGAAACACAAACCCGACTCTCTCATTAGGCATTATGGTAACTCTTTCCTTTGCGAGCATCATTTCGCCTATTTCGTACATCTGCTCGTCAAGAGCTTCGGCTATTTTCTCTGCCGCCCAGCGTGAATTACCTGTCCCTGAGAAATAGAATATCATTTATGAGTTATATTTGATTTAGAGCCTAGAATCAACAATTAAATCCTTATCAATCATTAGTTATTGATACCAATTCATGCACCTATATATTACATATTAAAGAACTGTGCAAATGCTTTGCAGACATATTCCTGATCTACTGCACTTATCACCTCTCTGCATGAGTGCATTGCCCACATTGGGTTCCCCATATCCACACCACACATTGGCAACTGTGCCGTGAGTATATTTCCCAACGTGCTTCCACCTGCCACATCCGAATGGTTGACAAACATCTGACACGGCACATCTGCCTCTCTGCATATCTCTTGGAATATAGCCGAGCCGACAGCATCGGTCAGATATTTTTGGTTTGCGTTTATCTTTATCACCGGGCCGCCACCCATCACAGGATGATTTGTAGGGTCTTGCTTCTCTACATAGTTCGGGTGTAGGGCATGAGCCATATCGGCACTAATCATAAACGACTTTTCTATTGCCCGATAAAAGTCTCCGTCACAAGGCGAGAACTTCAGACTTATTCTATGTAATAAATGGCGTAATTCTGGCGAAGCAGCACCTTGCTTTGTTCCGCTTCCAGTCTCCTCATTATCGAAGATGGCAAGCACTTGTGTCATATCTGCCATCTCGCTATTAAGAAGTGCATAGAGCCCGGCATGCACCATTGCCAAATCGTCAAGACGACCACACGAAATAAAATCCTCGTTCATGCCCACAAGACATGCTTTTGTTGTATCATAAAGCGAGAGGTCGAAATCCAAAATATCTTCCTTCTTGCAAGCCAACTCATCACAAATGATATCGAGCAAACAATTTCCTCTTTCCAACCTATCGTTGATGATGCCCAACACAGGCAACATATCCTTTTGTTTTGAGAGAGGGTTTCCTTCGTTCACAGCGCGATTGAAATGTATTGCCAGATGTGGTATGATAAGAATAGGACGTTCCACCTTTATTCTTCGCTCCACCGGATGTAGCGCATCTTCACCACGAAGCACTACACGCCCAGCCACCGACAGCGGACGGTCGAACCATGTATATAATATCGGGCCTCCATATACCTCTGTGTTCAGTCGCACCACTCCGCCTTCGCTCTGCATCTCAGCCTTTGGCTTGATGCGAAATCCCGGAGAGTCGCTGTGTGCACATATCAATCGATATCCCACTTCCTGTGGCGTCATTTTCCCCACACGGAAAGCAAACACAGCTGTGCCGTTTTTTGTAGTATAGTACTGGTCGCCTTCCTTGAGCTCTGGCATTTCGTCTGCGACATTGAAACGGATAAAACCATTTTCCTGAAGTTTTTCCTCCACATAGCGTGCAGCCAAGAAGTTGACAGGACTTGCGTCCATCATCTGCAATAAGTCTTGTATTATATCCATAACTACAAAATTAAGTTTTTATCAACTATAATGAACTAATAAAATTACGTAACAAAGATAATAATAATTCAACATTTTTGTGCAAATCAATCCAAAATCTTGCCACAACCGCTTGCCTTGCGTATTCAAATAAGATAAATCCATCAAAATACCTTTATTTTTATCTACAATATTTGAGAAAAAGTCAAAATCTAATAAAAAATTCCGTTACCTTTGTAGTTAGAACAAACTAAAAACATTTAGGCTTACAACTACAAATATGAAACGAATACTCTTCGTATGCCACGGAAATATATGCAGGAGCCCTATGGCGGAGTTTATAATGAAAGACCTTGTAAAGAAAGCTAGAAGGGAAGATGAGTTTTATATTGAGTCGGCTGCCACCTCAACAGAGGAAATTGGGAATGGCGTTTATCCTCCTGCTCGTCGCAAGCTGGCAGAGCATGACATCAGTTGCAAAGGCAAGACAGCGCGCCAGATGACACGTGGCGACTATGAGCTATTCGACTTGATTATCGGCATGGACGAATGGAACCTCCGAAACATGCATCGCATTATAGGGAAAGATACAGAAAATAAAATACATCTTTTACTTGATTTCACCGATATACATCGTGATATTTCCGATCCTTGGTACACAGGCGATTTTGAAGCCACCTACCGCGATGTTCTTAAAGGATGTAAAGCCTTGCTTGAAATGATTTTCAGTCATCGGATTTAAAGTCTATTTATCTCCCTAAACAACTCTTGGTGTAAGGGAAAAATAACATTATGTTATTTTTTTTGCATTATGCTTGAAATGCTTTACTTTTGCAAAGCAATAGCAAAAGGCGAAGATAATGCGCAAAACAAAGTATTTTAAAACTGCAGGAGTAGCATTTGCTACTCTTTTGGTGGTTTGCGTGTTGTTGATATTGTCGCTTTACTGGTCGCCTGTGCTCACATTTGTTTTGAATAGGGTTGGCGCTAGTATTGTCGGCGACGAAGAAACGGAGATAAGTGTAGGCTATGCCAATCTGGATTTTCCTTTGTCGCTTGAGTTGAAAGATGTCAAGGTGGATACTATTGCAGATGTTGGACATTTGATGGCAGAAGTTGATGCACGAGCACTTATTGCTCATAAGGCAATAATTAAAAATGGACTTTTGGAAGATGCCGACCTAAATATCAGCATACCAGAGTCGGAAGACAGCACTTCCACTCCGCTTGGTTGGGATATTATGGCAAAGGTCTTTGCTATTCGCAACACAAAAATGGCCCTACAATTACCCAACTTACCACGGATAACGACCACTCTACCAGATGTAAATGTAAATGGGCTAGAACTCTGTATTGATGATAGCAGATATTCCGCTCTGCATGCCGACATGAGCAATGTTGCATTTACCTATGACACCTTGAGCATAAAGAAAATCCGTCTTGATGCCGACTCGCTCTCCTACTCTACCCCAATGCAGATGCATGCACAGATAAATCATCTTTCATTTTTGCCGACTGCATTCGGCGTCAGTCTCAACGAGCCTTTAATGCTCTGCGGAGGAATAGACGGAAATCTGAAGAAGATGCGCTTGAAAGACTTTGATATAAGCCAGCCTTCTATTGGTCATATTTGTATTGACGGCACGGTACGCAATTTAGACGATATAGAAAAGCTTGTTGTTGATGCAAGGGTAAAAATACAAGTTGATGATATTCAGGAGGCATTACGGAGTCTGTCATTTATTGTTTCTCACCTCTCATTTGCCCTTCCTCCTTCTTCGTTCCAGTTTGAGGCCCCAATACACTATGATGCAGAAAGCGGCAACATCGGAGCCACATTTTCTTCGGTGATAGATGCATCTCGTATTAAGGCCTGCTTTACGATGAATCTCAAGCAAAACAACTACGATATTGATGCAGACATCTTTGGGCTGGATCTAGAGCGCTTCGTGCCACAACTTGGGATTGGCATCGTAGATGGACGCTTCAAAGTGCGTGGTAATGGTTTCGACATCAATCACGACCACATTTATGTCAATACCGACATACGCCATTTACAATATGATGGCCGCGACTTAAGAAACATTTCGCTTGAAGGCAATCTGACGGATGGAGGCTTGTCAACAACCATTCATTCGCGTAGCCGACTGCTTGATGCTGACATTATTTTCAGTGGGAATATGAGTCGCATATTAAGTATGAATTGGGACCAACCAGACTTCAGCACTCTTGACGGCAATCTGAAAGCCACTATCAAGCGTGCAGATCTCTACGGATTGCACCTCACTAGCTGGCCGCTGACGGTAACATCTGTGGTTGCTGATGCCACAATAAAACAAGGACTTTTTGCAGGTAATATTTCTTCACGCAACAAAATGCTTTATGGAGATTTGGGCATGAATGGTACGCTTGCGCAAAAAGATATCAGCATGAATGTTAATGTTGATATTTCCGATCTTGATGTTAAAGCTGCAGGCATAGCCGATGAGAGATTCATCACGGCACTACATGGTGATTTTGCTGTGCAAACAAATTTCAAACAGTCACATTCAATAAGTGGGACTCTGCACGACATTACATTTGAAGACAAACATGTCGGCAACACCCTTTTAGAGGCCGACTTGCTTTTTGTTACCAATAGCGACACGACGTATTCAAGCATCACTAGCCAGTCGCTATTCTTAAATTTGACGGCAGAAAAATCACTAAACAACCTCATCGATGCCGTTACAGATTATGCAGGAGAATTGACGCGCCAGATCAGTTCAGAAGATATAGACTACCAATTGTTGCAACGCCTCCTACCAAATATTTCGTTTAATTTAAATGCAAATAGCGACAATCCGCTGATGCCTATCATAAGACAGCTCGGATACGACTTTGACGAAATAAATGCAGAGATACATGCCAATAACAAAGACGGAATTAACGGAACTGCGACTATAAAAAGGCTTGTTGCCGACAGCACACAAATAGACTACGTCTCGTTGATGTTACAGGAAGACGAGGATGGCACAAGATATTATGCCACAGCACAGAACTATGCCGACAATCCTGAGGGTACATTTCGTATTCTTGTCAACGGAATGTTGCTTCCAAATTTTGTTACTGCCGATGCTCAGATTTATGATGGTGAGATGAGTCTCGGTTTGGCCCTTGCCGCACAGGCGATTTTTGATAAGGAAGGATTCAACATTCATCTCACAAACCCAACAGCGATACTTGGATACAAGGAGTATGCTGTCAATCAAGATAATTTCGTATATATAAATAAGGAGAACAGAGTTACCGCCGACCTCACACTTAGGGCCGCAGATGGGACAGGTATTCAAATTTACTCGGCCGATGACAATTTGACTGTTGGTCAGGATGTAACACTTAGTGTTCATAATTTTGAGCTTGGTGAGTTGACTTCCATTCTTCCTTTCTTTCCAAAGGTAAGTGGCGAACTTGATGGAGATTTTCACATCACTCAAGCCAATGGAGAATGGACTCTTGCATCAGATTTGGGTGTGCGTTCGATGATAGTAGAGGGGGCAAATCTCAGCGATGTTAGGACAGAATTCACATTGATGCCTCATTCGACAGGCGACAACCTTCTTGTTGCCACTCTTTATAAGGATGAGATCCAAGTGGCAGACATCAATGGCCAGTATAACATAAATACAGACCTTATTAATGCTAACATACAGTTGCCTGGGCTTCCGATGGAGATGGCCAATGCCTTTCTTCCTAACGACATTATCCGTCTTTACGGCATAGCCACTGCCGACAGCATAAATATAACAGGCCGAGCAAAGCAGCCTATAATAAATGGTGAAATATACCTTGACTCTGCCTACATCACGAGTGAGCCTTATGGAGTAACGCTGCGTTTTGACAACGATCCTGTATTGATACAGAATAGCCGTCTGCAGCTTGAGAATTTCTCTTTGTATGGTTATAATGATAATCCTTTGATTGCACATGGGGAGCTAGACTTTGCCGATTTCGACAATATTGGCATCAGTCTTCGTTTGAAGGCAGAGAATTTTCAGGTAATTTCATCCAAACGGCGTTCTTCGTCTGTTGCTTATGGGAAGGCTTTTGTTAATTTTCTCGGTATGCTCAACGGCAATATGTCTATGATGCGTTTTACAGGTCGTGCAGACTTGCTGGCTTCAAGCGATTTGACTTATGTGTTAAAAGATTCGCCGTTGAATACTGACGACAGGTTAAAGGATCTTGTTACTTTCACAGATTTTAGAGATACTGCGCTTATTGCGACAATAGAAAAGCCACAGCTCACCAACATCAATATGAATCTCACGCTGAACGTTGAGCCTGGCGCACACATACGTTGTAACATCAATGAGGATGGCACTAATTATGTCAATCTTGAAGGTGGTGGCGAGCTCAAGATGAAGTATTCTGCTGCGACCAATCTCACACTCAGCGGAAGATATACGCTCACGAGTGGTGAGATGCGTTATTCCTTGCCTGTGATACCGCTCAAGACATTCAAGATTCGTGAGGGAAGTTATGTAGAGTTTAATGGTGATATTATGAATCCGCGACTTAACATTACTGCAACGCAGAAGAATCAGGCTGAAGTGAGCAATGCCAATGGTCCTCATACTGTAGAATTTGACACAGGTTTGAAAGTCTCTCAGGCTTTAGAAAATATGAAGTTGGAATTTATTATTGATGCGCCTGAAGACATTACTGTTCGTAGTGAGCTAGCCATGATGAATGCCGAGCAACGCAACAAGCTCGCCATCATAATGCTTTCTACGGGTGTTTATGCTTCTGACGGGAATCAGAGTAAGTTCACGATGAATAATGCTCTTAATTCATTTATTCAGAACGAGATTTCGAATATTACAGGCAACAACCTTGGTGGCTTTGACATTTCGATGGGAATTGACAATAAAGTTGATGCCATGGGTAGCTATACCGATTATAGTTTCAAATTTGCGAAACGCTTTTGGAACAATCGTTTTGGTGTAACCGTGGGCGGTGTAGTGTCTTCGGCAAACAATATCTATGGTAATAGTGGGATTGATAATGTTACTATGGAATACCGTTTAGACAATACAGCCATGCGCACTTTGCATCTTTTCTATAAGCGTGATACTCATGATATATTTGAGGGCAACATTTCACAGTTTGGCGCTGGTATTGTGTTGAAGAAGCAGATGGATCGTTTTGCAGAGCTATTTCAGTTTGGCAGATGGAATCACGACAAAAAGAAAGATTTGAAAATGAATATTAAATAAATTTATTTTGATTGAGCATTAACAGAGTTTGAATATACAGTAAGATGAAAGATGCTAGTTGATGAAAATATAAATAACTGCGAATAAATGATTATTTTTAAGAAACGATTATTTTGTCTTTGCGCCACTATATAAATGAAAGCAAATAGAATATTATCCATACTCTGCACATTATTGTGTGTAACATTTCTTGCAGGATGTGCCACGTTTAACCTTCCCGAAGATGGGCAGCTTTATGTTGGGATAAAAGATCTCACATACGACACCGATTCTTTATCTTCGTCTCATTTTGTAGAGACAAAGACTGAGATTGATGCAGCTCTTGCTTGTCCTCCCTCGAGTGCTCTTTTCGGCAGTTCCAAGTTGCGTTCTCCATTTCCTGTAAGATTATGGATTTATAATGCATTTGCCAATTATGAAAAAGGTTTTGGTGCATGGATGAAGAATAAGTTTGGCTCTCGTCCGAAGCTTATTTCCGATGTAAATCCTGATGTTCGTGTTTTGGTGGCTAAAAATCTTCTTGATGCTTACGGATATTTCGGTGGAAGTGTAAGATACACCATTACGCCGACAGGAAATGCAAAAAAGGCCTACATTTCATATAACATCACGACAGGTCCTCTTTATCGTCTTCATAGTGTTGAGGTGCTAGATTTTCCTCAAGACATCAAGCCAATTGTTGAAGATGCTTTACAGGCTGCTAACATTTGTGTGGGTGCTCCATTTTCGGCTTCGATGCTTCAGGATGGCAAGCACTCTGTTTCGGAACAGTTGCGAGATAGTGGTTATTATTATTCGGTGCCGGATTTAGTCACTTATACAGCCGATTCCTTATCTCACAAAGGCAGTATTATGCTTCGTGTGTCGGCTTCGGGCGAGCATTTGCAGAGAGCCTACAAGAAATATTATATCGGTGATATTCGCATTCAGGTGAGGCGAAATGCGTTAGAGTCGTTGAGTGATTCTCTTTCGCGTCGTCAGTTCACTTTGTTGTGGTCTGGCGAACAGCCTTTGCGTCCTAATATTATTCTGCGTGACATTAAGCTTCGCAAGGGTCAGAAGTTCAGTTCTTCTCAGCTTGCCGAGTCGCAGCAGAATCTAATGAATGCCAATCTATTTTCTTCGGCTGATTGGCGTTTTACTCCGCGCAAAGATGGTTCAGACACTCTTGATCTTGCTTTGAATGCTGTTCTTGAGAAGCCTCTTGACGGCACATTTGAGGCTAATTTCAAGGGTAAGAGTAATGGTATGATCGGTCCTCAGCTTCGTTTGGGTTTGACGAAGCGCAACATTTTCCGTGGTGGTGAGACTTTGACAGGTTCAATTTTTGGCACTTACGAATGGCAGACTAATAGTCATTCTGGTGGCACCAACTATGATTCTTACGAATATGGTGCTGATCTCACATTAGAATTTCCACGAATTGAACTGCCTTGGAATATTGTTCGTCGTAGTATAAAATCAGACATCCGTACTCACAGGCGCAATGGGCGTAGGCGCAGATATTTTGGTAAGGCATCGACAGATGTTTCGATGACTTATCAAGTATTGAAACGGCCTGATTATTTCAAGATAAATACTTTTACGTTTAGACTTGGTTATAAGTGGCAGACAGCCGAACATTCTGTTCATGAGTTTTCTCCTCTTGTGATAGATTATTCTGTTGTATCTAATCGCACTCAGAAGTTTGATTCCATGTGTGTTGTCAATCCTATTTTGGCGCGTACATTTGACACACGGTTTATTCCTCAGATAAAATATTCTTATATTTACACATCTCCTGCTCGATATAATAATCCTTTGACGTGGAGGTTTCACGTTGGCGAGTCGGGCAATCTCACCTCGCTTGCGATGATGTTGGGTGGTAAGAAGTGGGATGAGAAAGACAAAAAGCTTTTCAGTCGTTCATATGGTCAGTTTATCCGTATTGAGAATGAGTTGACGAAGATTTGGCATTTTGGTGAGAATTCCAATTTTGTGGGGCATATATTTGGAGGTGTTCTGTATAGTTATGGTAATTCTCATCTTGACGAAGCTCCATATCAGGAGTTTTTCTATTGTGGTGGTGCCAATTCCATGCGTGCATTTCCTCCGCGTGGTTTAGGTCCGGGCGGTTCTGTCAGCAATACGGGTAAATATACCGATTTATTTCGTGTAGGCTCGATAAAGTTGGAGGGTAATATAGAATATCGTTTTCGTTTGATTGGTGATCTTCATGGTGCGGCATTTGTTGATGTTGGAAATGTGTGGAATATAGAGAAGGGAAATAATAGTATTTCAGATGGTAGTATATTAAAGCAGTTGGCTTCGGATGTGGGTGTTGGTTTGCGATATGATTTGCATTTTCTTGTCATCCGTGCAGATTGGGCATGTGCACTTCATTTGCCTTATGAGACATCAAAGACGGGTTATTTCAATGTAGATGATTTCAGTCGCAATCAAAATTTCCATATAGCCATTGGCTATCCGTTCTGATGATATGATAAATGATTAATAATGTATAATAAATGAAGAAACTACTTTTACTTTTATTTTTTTTGAGTATTATTGGTGTTGTTAGTGCAGAAGAAGCAAAAGACAGCATTATTAATATTGGTGAGTTAAGGATAAAGCATAACAATCTGTCTTGGAATCACTATGCTCCTGAGCGTGGGTTTTTCCAGAAGGCTTATACGGACGCCAGCGATCCTCGTTTCATGATTACCAATGAGGATGAGACTTTTACTCTTGGTATTGGTGGTACTTTTCGCATGACGGCTTATTATGATGTCTGCGGAGCTGTCCGTGGCGACAAGTTTTCCACTTATGACATTCCTGTGCCTACCGAGAATCGTGGCCGTGTAGGTTTGAGTGTTGAGTCGTCTAATATTTATTTCAAGTCGAAGGCCAAGATAGGCAAACGCGACTTGGTTGCTGTTGTTCGTATCAAGTCGAATGCAGATGAAAAGATTACTCTCAATCAGGCTTATGCATCTTATGGTGGTTTGACTGTGGGCAAGGTTTATTCTTTCTTTATGGATTTGGCTGCTGGTGTCACTACTGTTGACTTGCAAGGTCCTAACACGCAGATAAGCCACACATTGCCTTTGATTGGTTATACTTTTGATGTTGGCAAACATTTCACTTTTGGAGGTTCGATAGAGAAGCCTACTTACACATTTTCAAACTTTTGGGGTGAGGATATTGCCATAGAGGAAGATCATCAGAGCATACCAGATTTTGTAGCAAAGGTTGTCTATCGTAATTCATTTGGTCATTTGCAGGCCTCTGCTCTTTTTCGTCAGATGTGTTATAAGAACACCATTACGAAGATTGTCAGTCACGGTGAGACGAGTAGCGAGGTCCATCACAATATAGCGAATGCTTTTGGGGTGGCGCTTAGTGGTCATATAAATACGAGTCTTAAATCTTTTGTATCTTTTCAAGGTTTTTACGGCAAGGGTATTTCCGATTATATTAACGATCTTGACCAGAAACATCTCAGTATGAAAATTATTCAGAAAATAGAGTTAGGTCATTCACCCGAGTATGATTTAGAGGCCACTCCTGTTTGGGGTGCTTATGCTGGCTATCAGTATAATTTTTCCAAGCATTTCAATATGTCGGCTGTGTATGGTATTGTGAAGCTCAATCACGATAATACAGATATGGTATTTTTTGACAACACTCAGTATGCCGCTCTTAGTGGTTTTTATCATTTCAACGATTATTTCATGCTAGGTGCCGAGGTGCTTTATGGCAATCACAAGGAGCGTGAGCATATTGATAAATCTACTTCGGGCACCATTCTTGCCCAGCGTGGGGAGGCGTGTCGTGCAAATGTGATGTTCTCTTATACATTTTAACGAGGGTGGGATTACACCTTATATATATATAGTAACTAAAGTAGAAAAAAAAGATATATTTATTATGATTAGTAACGGAAACGGCAGAAGACTTGAACGCAGTATGTATGACAATAAGATTGCAGGTGTGTGTGGTGGCATAGCCAAGTTTTTGGATATGGATTCGACGGTAGTGCGTCTTATTTATGTATTGCTCACTCTGTTCAGTTGTTTTAGTGGAGTGCTTGTATATATTATTTTGTTATTTATAATGCCGAAAGAGAGGTGAAGCATAATTATCAGAAAGAGCTTGATGCTCTTATCTCTGGTTTAGAGTTGTCGGGTGAGACTCCTCGTTTGTTTCTTCATTCCTGTTGTGCTCCTTGTAGCAGTTATGTATTGGAGTATCTTTCAGATTATTTTCTGATTACTCTTATTTATTACAATCCGAACATTACCGATAGGGATGAGTATTTGAAGCGGGTGTCAGAGGTGCGTCGTCTTGTGGGCGAGATGCCTACTCGTCATCCTATTACTTTCGTTGAGGGTCCTTATGAGCCGAGTCTTTTCGTTGAGGCAGTGAAGGGTTATGAGAAAGAGCCAGAGGGTGGTGCTCGTTGTGAGTGTTGTTTCCGTATGCGTCTTAAGAAGACTGCTGAGATTGCCTGCGGTATGGTAGGTGATGATGAAGATAGAGTTTATCTTTCTACTACTCTTACTATCAGTCCTTTGAAGAATGCCGAATTGTTGAATGATATTCTGCGTGAAGTATCGTCATGTTGTGAGCCTCTTGTTGCTCTTCCGTCCGACTTTAAGAAGCGCGAGGGTTATAAGCGTTCTATTGAGCTTTCTCGTATTTATGGTCTTTATCGTCAGAACTATTGTGGCTGTGTGTATTCAAGGTTGTGAGCCAGAGATAAACTTGTGTAATCTTTGCCGAGTCGCTCCATATTTTGCTCTAATATAATTGTCCTCTCTCTGCCAAGGTGCGAGAAATTAAGAAGAAGAGCAAAATATGGAGCAGTGGCAGAACCACTAAATGTGGTGATGCTTGCGACGACTGGAGGTTTATCTCCACAAAGGAGTCCCTGTTTACAGGCAGCAGAGATAAGCTCGCTTAATCTTTGCCGAGTCGCGACAGAGGAAGACGAAGTCAGAAACAAATAGATCAAAATATTTTTGTTTTTATCAGATTTCATCTTTGCTGTAGTGCTGAAATCAAAGCCTAGTAATAACAAGCTTTTCTCGGCTTTGCTTTCACCCCTCCATCCTTACCTGTGGTAAGTAAGATAAAAACAAAATTAGTGCAAGGCGAGAGCAGAATGAAATTTATTTCAATTATGCCGAGCCGAAGCCTAATTTGCGGCGAGCCTTGCGAAGGCGAAAAATGCAAAATGTGGCTCTGCCATAAAAAATAACTCCTTTCAGTCGTAAAAAATGGAATAGTTATCAGTTACTTAATTTTTTTTACTCACGATAGTGAGCTATTTTTTATTGCGAAGCCACATTTTGACTTCGTCTTCTTCCTTCGCACCTCGGCATAGATTAAGCGAGCTTATCTCTGCTCTCGGTTTGTTGTCAGTTGCATTTATTTGTATGCCAGAGGGGATGAGAAGATAAATTATCTGCAAGCTTGCTTGCAAGGAATTAATAGGCTCATACCATCGGGGTATTCACTATAAGTGAAGACAGACAAGGCAGACAAATAAATATTTTGATCTAATATAAAAGATGCAATCTGATAAGAACTGAAACTAATTCTATTTGGGTGTGGGTAAGGAATAAAACCTTCACAAAAGCAGGTTCACAAAGCTGGGCGCAACTCTATAGCCAACCCCATTGCAGAAACAATACGATAGAATGTGGAGATGTTTGGTATGGTCAATCCCCGCTCAACGCGTGAAATATATCCTTTGCTGGCTCCTATTCGTTCAGCCAGAGCTTCTTGTGTAAGGCCTGCATTCTTTCGTGCATCAAGAAGTATCTGAGCATTATACTCTTGCCATGCAAGGTCTTCTGCTTTGCGTCGTGATTCTGTGCCGGGAGCTCCGAAGATGCTATCAAGCTCAGCACTTACATCATACATTTGTTTTTTTGCTTTCATAATACTCCTTTCTTAGGCTTATAGCCTTTTCGATATCTGTATTTTTCAATTTTTGATTCTTTTTTCTTATGCCGTTGAATAGAATTATTAATGTATCTCCATCGTAGCAAAAGAATATTCTGAACTCATTATTGCCGTGCGTTACTCTAAACTCATAGACTCCATCCCTTATGTATTTAATATAATGTGCAGGAATTCGCTCATTGTTTGAGAAAAGCAACAAAGCTCGTTGAATCTTTTTCCTTTCTGATTCTGAGAGAGAGTTGATAAACTCATTATAATAAGTTCCGTATGCTTGTATTCTTCTCAGCATTATGCAAAAGTAATAAATGTTATATACTTATGCAACATTTTAACAAATTTTCTTGCGATTAGTATGCCAGAGGGTGTGAGAAGATAAATTATCTGCAAGCTTGCTTGCAAGGAATTAATAGGCTCATACCATCGGGGTATTCACTATAAGTGAAGACAGACAAAGCAGACAAATAAATATTTTGATCTTCATTTTAATATAAAAGATGCAATCTGATAAGAACTGAAACTAATTCTGTCGGGGTGGATGAAATTTATTATTTCTCATGCCATGATAGTTTCCATGCATGATATTCCAAGTTTTCGTTCGATCTCTGCAATACTCTTGAAAGAGAAGTTGGTACTGCCAGAGAGAATACGACTGACGTATTGTGGAGATACGCCAAGTTTATTGGCAATATCTGAGCGAGACTGTCCATTCTCTTGCATGTAATTTACGATGGATAATGCTATACCGCGCGACCATTTGAGCCATACTTCATTTTCTTGTCGCCATTTGGCGTCATCTGTAAAGGTAGAAGGCTGATCGCTTTGATGAGTTTCCAAGAAATGAATAGCTTTTGAAACTCTGCTACTCTCGACAGAGCTGACTGGTTTGTTGGTCTCTTGGAGGGAAGAGTTTTCGAATGGTTTTTTTTTCATAATTAAGTCTCCTTAAAAAAATCTATAAAACTATCTTGATCAAATACTCCATTTTTCTTCAAGAAGTCATGGCAAGCATTCAACTTGTCGAGTTCTCTCTGTGTATGTTCACGTTCCTGCATAGTTGCAGTTAGCTTGATTGCGCCACCAGTAACGACATACAGATTTGGCTCAATACGGATGGCATAAATTCTCAGCCAACTTGGATGTTGTTTTCTGTCCCATTTTCTTGCTTTCTCACGAGTCAACTCATGTATTCTGTTGTCATCAAGACTCAAAGGGTGGAATAAGCCATCTAATTGTTCTGTATATGGGAAATCAAGAATCAGCCGTTCCAGTTCTTGCGCATCATCCATTGTATCTTTGATTGCTTCGCTCACTTTTTCTATCTTGAAGAAGCCTTTAAGGTCATCTATATTGGCAAAGAAGAAATCAAGAAGATAGTTGAAGTTGCTCCATTGTCGGAAGAGTATTGAAAGTTCGTCGGTTTCTTTCCCTTCTTCTTTAACTGCCCAGAGATGGTTATACCCGGGTATGATGCGAACAAATTTCATGATTATGCGTTTTATCTTGATGCAAAATTATGTATAAAAAGTGAATTGTGCAACTTTTAGGTTGCATTTATTTTGCTCTAATATAATTGTCCTCTCTCTGCCAAGGTGCGAGAAATTAAGAAAGAGATCAAAATATTTAAAAGGCTTCTTATTATGGTCTTACTAAAAGTAATCCCGTCTGTTTTGTGGTTTGTCAATCCTTGAGCAAGCTCAGACATTAACAATCCCCAAACCATACAATAAGCCTTTTAAAACAAAATATGGCTACGCCATAAAAAATAACTCCTTTCAGTCGTAAAAAACAATTAACTAGTATATACAAAAAGGAAACTCCATAGTTTTTTGGTTCATCCGACATTTCGAGTGATGCGGCAATCATGTAGTGCA
>JAZLJQ010000036.1:0-27190 GCA_045617965.1 Prevotella sp. | reverse complement strand
TTCTTGCACTTCGATTTTGAATCTAGGCGCAAAGCAAAATATGTATTTTGTCACTTTGAAAAATATTTCTTATCTTTGTTTCAATAATAAAGTTGTAGAAAAGAAAACTAGATTGAATGAAAGTATATTCTCTATATGAATTGAATAACATTGTCGCAGAAGCCATTGATGGTTGTATGTATGGCGAATATTTGGTACAAGCCGAAATAAGCGACTGCACAGAACGTGGTGGGCATTGCTATTTAGAGCTTGTCGAGAAAAGGCAAAAAGGAAATGCGCCAATAGCGCGAGCACACGCCATAATATGGAGTAATGTTTGGGCATTACTCGCCCCTACTTTTGAGCAAATTGTCGGACAACGATTGACAACGGGAATGAAAGTGCTACTGACAGTATATCCAAACTTCCATGCCACATATGGTTTTTCGTGGATTGTGACAGACATAGATCCCACATACACAATTGGAGACATGGCACAACGCAGATTAGAAATAATCAAAAAGTTAAAGGAAGAAGGGATTTTAGACCTTAACAAAGATATTGACGTTCCTGCTTTCTGTCAAAATATAGCAGTAATATCTAGCCCACAAGCCGCAGGGTATGGAGATTTCTGCAACGAACTAGAACAAAACCCTTATGGTTTCAAATTTGATATTGAACTGTTTCCTGCAATCATGCAAGGCGAAAATGTTGAAGAGAGCATAATTGACGCATTAAATACAATCTATACTCGGCAAGAGCAAGATGAAGAAAATGGCTTTGACTGTGTCATAATAATACGTGGAGGTGGCGCTAGCAGTGACCTAGCAGGCTTTGATTCATATCGTCTAGCCGAAAACATCACACAATTTCCCCTACCAATAATAACAGGAATAGGACACGAGCGAGATGATACCATATTAGATATGGTAGCTCATACAAGAGTGAAAACACCTACGGCTGCTGCAGAATTTCTTATTACGCATCTCGTAGAAACAAGCAACATTATTGAACGGGCATCAAAAACAATACAGCACACATCTACCAAAACATTACACTTGGCAGAACAAAAAATTCAAATTTTAACGTCACGAATGCGCGAAATAGCACGATTGACAATAGAGAGAAGAAGAAATCGTCTAAGCCTGCTCAAAGAACGACTTAATAGTCATAATCCACACCTCCTCTTAGAACGTGGATATACCATGACCTTAAAAAATGGGAAAATCATAAAAGATTTACATTCTCTACAAAATGGAGATGAGATAACAACCATTTTCAATCAAGGACTAGTCACATCAATAGTAAACACCAAATAATCATACAAAAATGAAGAAATACGAAGATTCACTCAAAGAACTTGAAGAGATTATCTCCCAAATTGAAAAAGGAGAAATAAGTATTGACAATATAAGTGAGCAAATAAAACGTGCCAACATACTTATAAAAGAATGCCGAGACAAACTCATTGGAGTTGAAAAAGATATTGAGGATTTGACAAAAGAAGAGAAAATAATCATATAAGAATAACTAAGATTCAAAACATATTTTTCACGCAAAAATAATAAAAGGTCGCTACAAAAAAGCAACCTTTTATTATCCTATATCTTTTATTTAAACAACAGCGGAACAAACTCCTTCAAACTACGACGCCAAGAGAGAAATTCGTGTGCTGTGCCAGGGCTAACATAAGGAACAACATTATAACCAGCGTCTTTCAACAATGGAGTATTCTTACCTATTGCATCAACAAGCCCCTTCTCTTTGCCACCGCAACTCATAAAGAGCAGAGCCGGTTTTTCTTTACCATTTAACTCTTCTACATTATAAACGGCACCACTAAACAAGCCCCAATATCCAAATACGTCTGGACGGTCAAGAGTGATAGCATGAGTCTCCATACTACCCATTGAAAGACCGGCCATTGCGCGATTCTGTCGATTAGCCTTCGTCAAGAAATTATTATCTATATAAGGTATCAATTCATCAATCAGAACAGTTTGGAAATCTTGAACTTTGAAACTTCCTAAACTACCAAATTTCATTTCATTTGTCATACCATAAGTCATAACAACAAGCATAGGCTGACATTTACCATCTGCGATGAGATTATCCATAATTTGACCCACCTTACCCTGAACAGGCCAAGATGTCTCATTCTCCCCCCATCCATGCTGTAGATACAATACAGGATAATGCTGCTGAGTCTTATTTTTTCCTATAACCTTACCATATCCTGCCGGAGTATATACATAAGCTACACGAAGTTGTTTTGTACTTGGGCTATAAAAAGTGATCTGTTGCATGTTTCCATGTGCAATATCATTACGTTCGGCAAAGAACGCACCATCATGTGCAGGAACTTCAGCACCAGATTGCCAACGACAACCACCATAATAACTATGCGTACCAGGATCCAATACTTGAGCACCATTAACACTTACTGTATAATAATGGAAACCTTCATCCTCTGGGATAAGAGTCGTACCAATCCAAGAACCATCGTCTTGCTTTTTTAGCACAGTACCCTTCATGCCACCGCCCCAACCAGCGGAACAAATAACATACTTAGCTTGAGGAGCGACAACGCGGAAGCGAACATAACCTTGAGAATTAACCTTTGGCCACTCTTGACCTGGCTGACATGTTGCCATAGGCTTAAAATCTTCCTTAATAACCGCATTATCAACCATAGGATCGAAACCGACTACAACTGCATACGAATCCTTTGGCTTATATTTAGCATCAAAAAGAAGAGGATAATTGTTTACACCAAGCCAAGAATCTGCATCTGAAAGATTCCAGAATGTTACAACATCAAGTTTTTGACTATGGCGACGCATTATGCGAAACAAACGATCATACTGAGTAGCTTGTAACAACTTGAGATCATCACTAATCTTAACCCCTGCATTACGGCTGAAACGAAGAGCGCCTCCCATTTCCTGATTTACACGAATATCAAGCTCAGTAATATGGACATGGTCAACAAGTTCGCTAAACTTAACAAGAGTCTCTTCAAAATCTTTCTCTGTCGGGCCATATACATTATAATGTCCTTGCATACCAATACCATCAACCTTGATACCTGCATCTTTCATACCTTTTACCAATTTGATAATACGCTCACGCTTCATTGGGTCGCACTCATTATAATCATTATAAAACAACAACGCATTAGGATCTGCCTCTGCAGCAAACTCAAAAGCCTTATGAATAAATTCTTCACTTCCTACGATATCAAAAAATTTGCTCTTGCGTAATGGCTGCTGTGTAAAAGCCTCATCGGAAATACACTCATTAAAAACATCCCAACAATAAACCACATCAGCATAGCGTTGCATGACAGTTTGGATATGGTCTTTCATTCGAGCATAAAGAACTTCCTTCTTTACTAAACGACCTTTTTTGTCATAGAACATCCAATCACAGAATTGATTGTGCCATGCCAAGCAATGGCCTCGCATCTTAAGACCATGCTCGCGACAGAAATTAGCAATCTTATCTGCCTTTTCCCAATCCCATTTGCCCTCAGCAGGATGAACAGAAATAGGCTTCATATCATTTTCTGCTGTTACACTATTAAATTCGCGAAGAATCATAGTTTGCTGTACAGGATCTGTTACATTACGTTGGTTTACAGCAACACCTACCTTGAAATAATCCACATAGGCATCTTTCAAACTTTTTTGTGCACTTGCCTCATTGCAGACAAAAATCATGCATACAGCACAACACACAAAAGAAATAAATTGTTTTGTCATAATTAAATTGTTTATTGGATTAAAAAATAGAAATCATTTTTTCACATATTTTCAATAATTTTTACTCATAAGCATAATGGAACCAATTGACATCAATATAGCCACCAATTTCTTTAGTAGCATAATTGAAAATCGCAAACTTCGTTCCCATAAAGAATCGCAAATAGTCGAAACCCATCCTAAAGTCTGAACCTACCTTTTTGAAATTTATCCCATCAAGACTATAAGACAATATTGCAATATCCTTGCCTGCGGTAAAATCGGCATCTATGCGAAGATATACCTCATCTGACTTCAACTCAACACTTTCACCACAAATAATTTCTTCCACAGACTTTATCCCATGAGTTTGGCGATTAAATATGGATTTTTCTTCTTTCATAGAAAGAATTTTTCGCTTACCTTCTCTTGAGATTTCAAGCACACCACTATCGCTATTGAATGCAGCAAAACCACATCTATCACCATCTTTCATTTTTGAAATATCAAGGCATACTGTCCCTTGACATGTTGGACCTTCCATACGTTGAGTTAGCGTATTTGGCGCAACGAACAAATTATTCACAACCCTTGCTGTAGTCAGACGTAGATACCCTTTACGCTTATTCAGACTCCAAGCCTTATCAATAGGATTATGATTCCACTGCCAATATAAAGACAACACATCTTTATCAAAATTATCACTTCCAATAATGCCCTCCTGACGAACACCATTAACTACTTCTGGAATCAATATTGGCCAACCATCTATCCACTTGCATGGCATAAGACAAGGCGTACGTCCAATCCCATTTCTATCTTGAAAGAACACCCCCCACCAGTCACCTGTAGGCGTATCCACAATCGTACCTTGTGCCACCCCACCATTAAAAGGAGGCAAAGCATAATCTAAAATAACCTTCTTTTCGTATGGACCTTGAATTTTGTCTGATCGATAACAGACTTCACGCCGTTTACCACCACTAGGCCAAGATATCATAAGCAAATAATACTTACCATCATGCTTTATCATATTGCTACCTTCAAGCAGATTATTCTCTCTGGAAAAGGGATCAGCAGCACTCATTCCCTCTGCTACAATATTACGAACAGGAATTGTAAAACTCAAGCCACCATCTAATTTACCTCGTAAATCAGGACGCATTTCTTGCACCTTCCCAGATTCATAAAACATATACACACGGCCATCATCATCAAAGAAAAGACTTGCATCATGATAATGAGATGGCCTACTTACTAAAGTCCAAGGCCCCATAGGATTATCGGCAGAATATACAAAACCCAACCTAGGAGTGCCATTAGCCGTAAACCACACATAATATTTTTCATTATGATAACGAATACAACTTGCCCATTGGCCTTGTCCATAAGCCGTGCTGTCGCCTAGTAAATCATAGCGAGGAGCATCATTTATTCGTGGAAATACATAAGAAATTGTCTCCCAATGTTTCAAGTCTGTACTCTTCATCACAGGGCAACCTGGCATAAGATGCATCGTAGTTGATACCATATAATAGTTTTCACCAACACGGCACACACTCATATCTGGCACATCTGCATTTATCATTGGATTCTGAGCAAACATAATGCTACAGAATAGCATACAAAATATCAATATTAAAATCTTTTTCATTTTCTACTTGTCGCATACATTCCTATCGTAGCACCAGTAAAGCCTCCTGCAAGTTCTGTCGAAAGAATGCGTCCATCCTGAACTCCACCAAGTGGTATGTCATTGTAATAGAACTGATAATCTGCACCATGTGCAACTACTTTGAATGTAACCGGCTTGTCATCTGGCAACAACGCTGAAGCAACCTCTGTTTTTTCCATACCATGACCAAACTTACCAACAGCCTTATATAATACAACAATAGGCTTCCCATCGCGCAAAGTCTTGCCTATAACATAATTGTTGGTTTCCTTTTGATAAAGTACCATTCCTGCAAGCTCATCTTCTGTTTCAGGAACGAAATTAAGCGTGATAGAACTTGTGAAATTAAAATTCTTTATCCAACGACCAAGAAAAGAAGGATTTGCCACTTGATAAATATTTATCGGGCGAGCATCCAATTCCATAGAATTCGGCACAAAACCATGACCTTCTGCAATACGATACCATTGTTTTTTAGGCGTGCGAAGTTGAATCCACATCGGATCAATAGTCGTGAACGTATCGTGAATCTTAACATTACCATTATTTTCACTTACCATATCATTAGTATGAGATATTGCAGGTTTATCAAGAACATACGGAATCTCTTCTTTCTCCGGCCATATCAAAGGTTGATTTTCTTTATCCAACCATTTTGCTGGAAGCAACATTGTAGAACGCCCTGTATTACAAATCACCCTATTTCCATATTCATAAGGTAAAATAACAAGGAATACAGCCCACCAATCACCATTTTGAGTCTGAAACAAATCAGCATGCCCTGCAGCTGTTATAGGATTCTTTCTGTCTTTTGGCAATGTACGCTGAGTTAAAATTGGATTAATCTCACATGGCTTATAAGGGCCTTTAACATCATCACTAACAAAGACCACCTCACTATGCCAATCGCCCGTACCACCTTCAGCTGCCATCAAATAATATTTTCCATTAATTTTGTATAGATGCGGACCCTCAATCCAAATTGGCTTATCTTCATGATGTACACCTTTATTAATAATCTCAATATCAGAACCTATGATTTTATCTGTAGCCAAATCATATTCGCGCAAGCCTATTGCACGATGGCCGTCATACTCAGCAGGGGTCTTTGGGTCTTGATTATTCACTATATATGCCTTGCCATCTTCTGAGAAATAGAACGAAGGGTCAATACCTGGGACATCAATTTTGATAGGATCACTCCAACCTTGACGTGGATCTTTTGTCTTCACAACAATATTTCCGCCACCTGCGGCTGTTGATCCAATTGCAGTAACAACTAAATAAAACGTATCGTTATAAGGATTGTATTTAATATCAGGAGCATATATTCCTGCAGACAAAGCAACACCATCACCTAAATTCAATTGAGATGGCCGATTTAAGGCATATCCTACAAAATCCCAATGCACCAAATCACGACTATGCCAAATCGGCACACCTGGATAATAACTGAAGGAACTATTTGCCAAATAATAATCATCACCTTTTCTAGTAATTGATGGATCTGGGGCACAACCCGAAAGAATTGGATTTAAATATTGAGCGGTCGGATTATACTTTGGCAGTTCATCTTGCCCTTCATACTTAAAATCAAAGAAACGAGCTTTATTCATCTTTGTTGCAGTTAAATTTATATTTGACACTTTAGGATTCTTGACGCCTAAAAGAGGTAACATCTGCATAGCATAACGTTGTCCAAGATTTCTATATCCCATCGCATCAAAATGTAAATTATCCGGACCATTTGTCAAACTATCAGCCTTTACCACATGTGCAGTTTTGATAGTTTTAGGCAAATCATCAATTATGCTGTTCATTGAAGCACACAATCCTTTTCCATTAGCAATAACCACCTCGCCTGCAATTAAAGGTACATTTTTCGCCTTTAATCCTAAATCTCGCAAAAGACGTGTATAGATTGTATTGACTTTCTCCGGCCAATCCTTTTGTCCTGTGTTGGACTCACCTTGATGTAAAAGAATACCCTTTATTACACCATCTTTTTGCGCGCGCTTGGCTAGACGTAATAAATAGGCATATGGATCATCATCATATGCTTTAAACATCGCACGCTGCCATGCCGGAGGAGCATTCTTAACCTCATTTGCCACATGCTCTTGCATAAATGCTTCTATCTTGCATCCTCCAATAGCAACATTAATAACACCCACACGGACATTTTGAGGAAGATTATCAATTAGTGTACGACCGAAATAATCGACTGGTGTCATTCCATTATTCTTTCTGCAAAGCGGAGGATATGCCTTATGCCACGTGGCCGTTTCTGGGACTGTCTCGCAAGGAGTTAAACTTACGAATCTGTCACTCAACCCAACGAAGTCTTGTTCTTCCGGACGAGCGGCACCTTCCATATTACTTTGCCCAAAGCAGAGAAATACATAAAAATTTTTGTCTGGCTTTTGAGCCAAGCATAAAATTGTCATAGTAAAAACTATACACACAATAAATAAGCGTTTCATTGTTATCTTAGTTTAATAAATTGTTTTATAACTATAGTTTTAGTTGCGGCAAAGATAAAAAAAGATGACATTATATAATAACGATATTATTGTTTTTTCGTTTCAATTCGTTGCAAGACAACAAATAATAATGTAATAATACATATTTTAACGAAACAAATATTAACTTTGCATTTTAACTTAAACTTACTATGAAAAAAATATTATCAATAATTGTTTTTTGTATTTGTCTCATATCTGTATCTTACGCGGATAGAACAAGGCTTTATACAAGTGATAAAATTTCAAGTTCTCTCACCACATGTATCGCCCAAGACAAACATGGATATATATGGATTGGGACAGAACATGGCCTTAACAGATATGATGGCTATAAATTTATACAATATTTTTACGAAGAAAACGATGAAACTAGTATTTCCGACAATGAAATATCCTCATTATTTTGCGACAGAGAAGGAAGGCTATGGATTGGCACTTATAAAGGTTTATGCAGATATGATTATAAATCCAATACATTTGTTAGATACAAGATAAAAAATATTTCCCCACATATAACTTGCATGTGCCAACCTATTAGCGGAAACATCCTTGTCGGTACAAGAGGATGGGGACTATATATTATACCTAAAGACAAAGACAAACTGATAAAAGGTGAGTTCGTAAAAAAATATCCACATGATGATTTTTATACGATATTGTTTGAAGACCGAGAACATAATATCTGGAGAGCGTCACATCTAAATAAAGTCACTAAACTCACGATGAAAGGCATTAAACCTGTAAAAATGCAAAATTTTGATTTGCCATGCGGGGAAGCTATTCAATTTTTAGTAACAGAGAATTCGGGCTTTCTTTTAGTTTGTAGCCATGGTATAATGAAATATGACTATACTTCAGGCAAGTTGTCAACAACAGACTACGATTGTAGTATTCTGCCTGAAGGTTGCTCTATACAATCAGCAGCACTAAGCGACAATGGAGAAATTGGCATCGGGACTAGTAGCAGTGGCCTTTATCACATTCCTAGAAACTCTAAAAAATTAGAGTCTATATCTGATGAAGATCCCAACACAGAACAAAATTATATCAACTTCCTCTTTGATGATAAAGACAATAATTTATGGATAAGTTATCGAAACGAAGGAATCATCCTACGGGACATGTCAAAAACGATGTTTCACTCATGGAAAAATTCTGACACATGGAAACCAGACTTTCCACAGCCCATACATGCTCAAAATGAATCCTTAAAGCAAATAAGAAAAAAATTCTGCGACTCAAATATAAATACAGCCACACAAGATGCATCTGGGATATTATATATTAGTGATTATGGGAAAGGATTAATCATATACAATCCAAAATCAAATACAAAAAAACATTTCAGTATGTTTCAAACAAACAGAATTGGCGGATATTTGATAAACGATTGGATAAACACCATGTATATTGACAATCATAAAATGCTATGGATTGGAACTAGCAATGGTATCAGTTGCATGGACACTAGAGATCACGTTTTCAATAAATATGGTTGGAATGCAATCATGAAAGATAAAACTTGCACTTCTATCGGCGAAGATAAGCAAAGAAATATCATAATCGGTACTAATAAAGGTCTTTACAAATATGATAGAGTACAAAACAAAGTACATCCTTTTCCAGGTGCAGACGCACTCAAAAAACTTATTATCTGTGGCATCGTATGTGATAACGATGGAGATCTTTGGATTAGCACATCATGTGGGATTTGGCAATGGAGTCAAAAATTAAATGATTTTATCTCACATGTTAATGGCAATGGACTAGTTTCAAAAGAATACATCACGAACGCTTGTTACAAGTTACCAGATAATAGGATCGGCTTTGGGATAAATAATGGTTTTACAGTTTTCAATCCGTCAGAAGTAAAGAGTGCCATATTTGATTTAGGCAAAGTGTTCCTTTCCAATATAACAATTGATGGTAAAAGTATTGGTTGTAATCAAGAGCTATATGAAATAAAAGACAAGGAAAAAGAATTTAGTCTTGAATTCTCACTTTTTAATTTTCACAATACAGATGACATCACATTCCAATATAAAATAGATCAATCCGATAGTTGGACAACGATTCCAGAGGGGACGAATCTAATCTCTTTCAATCAGATGGAACCAGGAAATTATACCATAGAGGTCCGTGCACTATTTAATGGCGTTTCATCAAATGAAAATTGTATAGTAAAAATTAAAGTATGCTCACCATGGTATTTGACGAGTTGGTCATTTATACTATATTTTCTCCTTGGAATTACTAGTATTTGGATAGGTTTTCGCATTTATGAGCAAAAGCGAGAAAGAGATATTGAAGAACAAAAAATGCAATTCTTAATCAACGCCACTCATGATATTCGATCACCATTAAGCCTAATTCTTGGGCCACTAAAAAAACTCAAAACGCGCATTACAGATTCAGAAAGCCAAGCCGAAATAAAGACTATTGACCATAATGCTCAACGCCTTTTATCACTTGTCAATCAAATTCTTGATGAACGAAGAATTGACAAGCATCAAATGCATCTTAAATGCACTGAAACGGATATTATACCTTTTATCAAACGTATTTGTAATCTGTATAGTTTTAATGCTCAAGAACGCAACATTACATTCAAATTTGAACCTTCAATCAAGCACATACACGTTTGGATAGATCACACAAACTTCGACAAAGTTATAAACAATCTTATCTCAAACGCATTTAAATGCACTTTTGATGGTGGAGAAATTATTATCAAAGCTTTTACTAGAACGATTGAGACAAAACATAAACAAGAAGAATTTGTAATGCAAATCATTGACAATGGTATTGGTCTCAAAGAAGAAAAGACAGAAAAAATATTTGAACGCTTCTATCAAGGTAGTAATGTGAGCGAATATCATATAGAAGGTACTGGAATCGGATTGAATCTCAGTCGCTCTATTGTTAAGATGCATGGTGGAGACATCTCGGCAATTAATCGTACGGATGGCATCCGTGGATCAATTTTTTCTGTTTGCTTACCATTAGGTAATAATCATCTCAAACCTGAAGAAATAGAAAAATCGTCTTATGATAACGACGATACGTCACAATTAGTGTCAAAAAACCGAGCCAATAGACATTTCCGTATTCTTATTGCAGACGATGACGTTGAAATCGCAGATTATATCGCAAACGAACTATCCACATGGTACCATTTTACTATTGTAAGGAATGGACGAGAGGCTCTGCAACAATTGCTCGCGGGGCAGTTTGACCTTATTATTAGCGATATAATGATGCCACAAATGGATGGAATTGAATTGCTAAAAAACATAAAGAGTAATATTAACATTAGCGATATTCCAATTATATTATTAACATCAAAAACAGGCATAGAGCATAGGTTGGAAGGGCTAAAGAAAGGTGCTGACGGATATTTAGAGAAGCCTTTTGACATGGAAGAATTGCATATATTAATAGATAATCTCGTAGATAATATACGTCGGCTTAAAGGCAAGTTCTCTGGAATTCAAAAAGGCGAAGGTAAAGTTACACAGATAGATGTCAAAGGGAACAATGATGTTTTAATGGAACGCATAATAGATTGCATTAACAAAAATCTCACAAACTTTGATTTCAATGTAGAACAATTATCAAAAGAAGTAACTATAAGCCGCGCACATCTCCATCGTAAAATGAAAGAAATAACAGGAATTTCTACAGCTGACTTTATACGGAATTTGAGACTTGAACAAGCTGCCAGATTACTCAAAGAAGGTAAAATCAACGTTAGTCAAGTGGCATATAGTGTTGGTTTCAATAACCAAACACACTTCTCAACATTGTTTAAAAAGCATTTCGGAATGACTCCTACAGCTTATGCTGAAAAAATGAAATAAATTTCAACATCAATGATACAAAAAGAAATCTATAAAAATTAATTTATCTTTACTTTTGCAACATCAAATTAGTTTTCTGTTAATAGATTAGAATTATTTAGTTAGTATGTTTGTAGAAAAGGTGCGTAGTGATTACGCGCCTTTTTCGTTTAAATACTGAATACTAATACTCTAGCAATTAAGTTCATAATCTTATATATACCATAAAAAAGTGACTTGCAATAGAAACAAGCCACTTTATAAGTGTATAACAAATTAGATATATTATTATTTGCGGTCTATCTTTTGTATTGTACCATCGGAATTATATTTCATTTCATCTACAATAACACTTCGCCTATAGCTTCCACCTGACGGCAAAGTGCCATCATGCGTGAAAAACCATGTCTTTCCTTTAAAATCAACTATTCCGGGATGAGTAGTAAAACAATTCGTACTATTACCATCAATTATACCTCTATATTCCCAATTGTTGCTACTTATATCAGTTGTAGTACAATATTCTATCATTTCTGGACGTGTACCCACGCCCGCATATACAAGATAATAAAGTCCATTACGCTTATATATCCAAGGTCCTTCTATAAAATGAGGTATATCAAGAACAGTTATTGGCCCATCAAGTTCTATCATATTCTCCTTGAGTTTAACAATTTTGCAACTAGCATTTCCCCAAACAAGATATGCTTGTCCATCATCATCAACAAAAACAGATGGGTCAATGTCATCCCAACTATGTGGCTTATCGGTTGTCATCTCATTAGTAATAAGAGCATGACCAAGAGCATCATGGAATGGTCCAGTAGGACTATCTGCAACAGCCACACCAATACACATTCCGCCATTACTCTCTGCATCTGCATTATGCCCCATGGCAACATACCAATAAAACTTCCCATTACGTTCGACACATTGCGAAGCATACGCATCTCCTCCACCCCAAGGAGCAAATGTCTGTGGAGACAACTTAATCCCGTGATTAGTCCAATGCTTCATATCTTTAGTTGAAAAGACTTGCCAATCTGCCATAACATAATTAGTTGCATGAGTAGATGCTACGTCGTGTCCTGTATAAAGATACAATGTGCCATCATAAACCATTGGGGCCGGGTCTGCCGTAAAAGTACTAGTTATAATTGCCTTTGATGGGCGAGCGTCAACTGTAAAGGTAAGCCAATCTACTTCAACCTCATTATCACTCTCTGAAACCAAAGTAATGCTACAAACACTTGTGGGAGCAGATTTTAATGGAGCTATGACTTCTGTCCAATCTGTCGTGGGTTTTACCTTTATTTTGGCAAGAGGTTTGTCATCTACTATAAGAGTAAATACACTCTTCTTTGCAGTTTTGACAAGCATACGAACTGCTACAAGCGGAGTATTGCCAAAATCCACACGATTATAACGGACCCAACTTCCTTTCTTTGAAAAAATCGTCTTCCAGCCTTCAAAATAGTCTTTGCGATTTAGAAAATCTATTTTTATATCATCAGATGCTGCACTATAACGATCTATCTGTACATGTTGGCGCGCATTAGTTATACCTATACCACGTAGCGTTGGAATAACTTTCTGTATCGTTCCATCTGTATTGAAAAAAAGAGAATCTGCACACACGCTTCGATTTTTATCAAAATGAGGAGAATACGCATTTGTATGATAAAATAGATACCATTGTCCCTTGTATTCTACAATAGAATGATGGTTTGTCCAACATCCTGGAGTCTCATCCATAATAACACCCTTAAACTCGTATGGGCCAAGAGGAGAATCGCTCATTGCATATGCTAATTTTTCAGTGTGCTCCTTGACCCAAGGAAATGTCAAATAATATTTCCCGTTATGTTTAAAGGCAAACGGGCCCTCTTTAAAACCTTTTGGTAAAGTTTGATCAAAACGAACAGGTGTTCCAACGATTGTCGTCATTGAATCATTTAATTCAGCTCCAACAAGACCACCGCCACCCCAAAAAAGATACATCTTTCCATCATCATCTTGCAAAACACAAGGGTCAATTCCAAAGACACCTTTTATTGGTTCCTTTCGTGGAGTAAAGTGTCCCCAAGGGCGTTTATTCTCTGCCACGCCTACACTAAAGCCCCGACCTTGGATAGGCTGAGCTGGGAAAAAGAAATAATAGGAACCATTACGCTCAATACAATCAGGAGCCCACATAGAATAAGAACCTTGTTTTACCCATGGCACATCCTTATCACTAAGAGCAACACCCATATCGCTCCAATTTCCAAGATTTTCATCGGCCATAAACACATGATAATCTTCCATGCGAAACCATGCATTTGTGTCAAGTTCGTTTATCGCCTTTATATCATGAGAAGGATAAAGACACAAATGACCATTAAATACTCGTGCAGTTGGATCTGCAGAGTATTGTCCTGTTATGATTGGATTTTGCGCAGCAACACCAATTGTGCAAGACAAAAACATTAATAAAACAAATAGTTTTTTCATATAGTACATTATTAAAAATTTATGTTTATTCAAGATTTTCTATCAATCTGCTAGGTCTGTCATGTCAACTTTCATAAACATACCATCACGCGGTTGTAAAGTTATGATAATTGGCTTATGATTAAGTTTTGTCAAGTCAACAACAATCTTTTTTTTCTTATCTTCACCATTAAGTGCTGCAACATACCAAAGATTACCTTTTCGCCGTGCAATGACAATATCTCGCCCCGGATATCCTCCAAGGAATTTTGTATCATCCCAAGCTACAGGAATATGCTTTAGAAACTCTTTATGTTCTATTGGCAAAGAAAGAAATCCTTTCGGACGATCTGCAAAATGTTGTATTGCAGACTCAAAAATGACAGAAAGAGCGATTTCATGATTATCAGTTGTAATATGAGGATGTTGAGAATTAGTAAAAGCAACTGGCGTATAATCCATCGGTCCTACAACATTGCGTGTAAAAGGTAGCGTGCAATTTAATCGTGCGGCCAATCCTGTCATACGTGAAGTATTATTGTATTGTTCTGCACCAAACACAGCTTCCATTGATATAAGATTAGGATATGTACGAGTCCATCCACGCGGGATTGTGCATCCATGGAAATCAACCATCATCTGCATTTTAGCAGCATCTTCAAGAATATCTATATAATAATTCATTATATTTTGTTTGTCACTCTCAAAAAAATCCACTTTCACTCCGACAAAACCCATACTTTTTAGCCAACGAAATTCTTTGATTCTACTTTCATGAGAAATCATTCTATCACGTGGAGTTCCCATGACACGGGTATGTTCTCCTCCAGAATTATACCAAAGAATAGGCATTACACCATGTGCAACTGCATAAGAAGCAGCCTTGCAAAGATCACCACCATTACCCATCTGATCCCACTCCCAATCAAACAGAACATATTCCCACCCCATTTCTGAAGCAAGGTCTACATACTGTTTACATCTTTGAAAGTCTTTTGTACCATGATTGTATGCCCAATACACCCAAGAAGCACGTCCTGGCTTTATCCATGAAGTATCCTTTATTTTCGATGAAGGACAAACATCTTCCACAAGAGTGGATTCAACAATTGTGGATAGCGCACCTATTATCATTACTCTCCAAGGCGATTGCCAAGATTTACACAAAGTTGGAGTGGATTCACCGGTGTTATTCCCCTCCCAACCAAATGGAAATGCCACTTGATACCGACTGCCATCGCTATGTAGATGTGTAGCACAACAATAGCGGTCAATATCCGCCTCTGTCAAGAGCATCCAGGCATCCCCTGCCTTAGCCAGCAACGGATAGCCCCAATTCCCATCTACAAAAGAATTATACTCAGGATAATCCTCCTCATAACAAGTTACATACTTTTGTTGCCAACGGGCATCAGTTTTAGAAAAATCAAAAGATGTATATTCACAAGTCAACTTATTTTTCTTTGTTGCTTTTGGAAGAACATAACGGAAGCAGACGCCATCATTATATGCCCGAATCACTATATCAATTTTATCACTATTGGAATTCTTCATATTGACAATAAGTTCATTAGCATGATTTTGGCAATGACTGCGTTTGCCATGAATAGCAGCATAGAAATGGTCCACCTTATTATAACGTGTTGATAATATTTTCATTTTTTTATATGCTACTCCATCAACACCTAATCCAAGTGCAACCGTTGTCAACTTTTGTCCATTATAAAGCACATCAAGGCAAACTCCATCACTTCCACACGAAAGCATGGCTGTCAACTTTTCATTTGGCGATGTTACCATTTGAGCATAACAACCACACCCTATTAACAACGAAACAAGATATAGAACGAAGCGTTTCACTTTTAGTCTTGTCTAAAGTTCCATTTCGAGTTATCACTATTCATATCAAATTCGCCAAGTGTAGGAGTACTGTCGGCAATAGATATAAGTGCTAGTTTTTTTGTTGTGCCAGGTACTTGCTTTGGCATAATGCGGTATGTACCATCAGTCAATTGTTCAATTCGCCACAACTGCTCCGGAGCACCTGTATATTCCGGAACGGCTTCTACTTCACACTTAACATTAGCTGCTAAAGCACGATTTGTACCAGCAATAACAATTTTGAAATATGGAGCATCCAAATAACCTCCAGCTTCTGGAACTGGGATCACTTCCCATGTTTGATGTGGGCGAATCATATAATCACCAACACGAACAGGAATTGCCCCTTTTGGCCAACCTGCTTTTACTTCGTCAAGAGTTTGTAGTTCTAGTTTTTTCAATGGAGCTTTATTATCACGCATAAACCAACTACGTCCGGCTACCTCTTGACGCACAAAATCTACAGCCAACTCAAGAGCATAACCTCTACGCTCTGACTCTATCCAAAATTTTCCTCCTTTAAACTTTTTGCCGGCCACAGGCCATCCATTTTTCCAAAGTAATGGACGAATATCAAGTATGCTATATCCACTACGGTCATAATCTGCCTCAAAGTGGCATGACATCTTTTCCACACCATCTTCTAATATCATTCTACCGAAGTGGCCCGGACCTGTTTTGCGATCTCCTGCGGCAATAAGCATCTTACCACCACCTTTGAGCATATCCCTTCCAATGTTGTCTATATAAGGGCCTGTAATATTACGAGAACGACCCACAACAATATTATAAGTAGAATTCAAGCAATCACAGCAAGTGCCATGTGTACCGAGCAGATAATACCAACCATCTTTATACATAAGGTCAGAAGCCTCACAATCAATAGCAATATCTATTGCTTTGTTACCTTCTACGCGACGTCCAGTCTTTGGGTCTAATTCAACTAAACGAATAAATCCGAAATACGTACCATATGACATCCAAAGCCTACCTGTTGTTGGATCAAGCAAGAGTCCAGGATCAATAGCGTCACAATCTTCATCATTCTCAGACCATGCCACCATTATTGGATCGGAATATTTAAAATCAGGAGACTGGGGGTCAAGTGTCTTATTCCACATGGTAAAAATAGTGCCTTTATGACCACCTCCAAGACCACCTCCTGTAGCACCATATACTACTAGATAACGATCTCCTATCTTTATTGCATCTGGAGCAGCGCCACCACCAGGACGAACTCCACCTGAATGCCAAGTCCAGCCATCATCCGATATTATTCCACCACCACCTGTTCCAAACGTATAGTATTTGCCATTGCATTCTTGCACCGTTGAAGGGTCATGAATAAATGGCTCACCTATTTGTGCTTTACATGCATAGCTTATTACCATGCTGACCATCAAAATAAATATCTTTTTCATTTGAATTATCTTTATTTAATATTTTTCTTTTTCTACATACCATTATTAACGGACAATAGTAATATTTTTCACAGGGTTACCTTTTTCATCAATAAAACGAGCGCAAAAATCACTCATTCCTGGACCATTGATGACTGCACAACGAAGGACATTACGGCCTTTTTTCAAAGTGATGCGTTGTGACATCCCATCGTCAACAACCATACGCCTGTCAGTTGACATCAACAGCACCTCTTCTCCATTAAGCCACCATATAGAGCCACCATTTGAGCCTACTGCAAGACGAATATTTTCCATATCATAAGGGGCATCTATTACTGTTACTCCCCAAAATAACACACCATAGACTTGCTTATCTAAACAACTTGCGAATCGGAATAGTTTCACATTGTACAACTTACTGTCATATTGATGCCATGTAAGTTTATGTATTTCATTCTTAATCTTTGGAGGAGCCATCTGATGACGGAAATCCATTGGGACATCTTGTTTTTCTTCAATTTCAACTGTAGCCTTCACACTTTGTCCATCTTTTGGGATGATAGTCATCTGCTTCGCAAAATACTCCTTTGCAAAAACATCACGAAGATAGGTATCAGTAAATACAGTATTACTACGATTTGGCTTGCTTATTGGCTCCAACAATGTCCAACGACGAATGAAGCCATTCTCATCAGGAAAAGCTACTGGTTCTGTAGCAGGAACAAAATAGTCGCTTAACTGAGGCTGATGGAACCACATCTTATAGTTACCACTCAAATGAAGAAGTGAGAAGATGTAAAGCAAACCATCATAATACACATCATAATATCCATCAGAATATTTTTTAAGTTTCATATCCCATAGATGACGCACAAGATTTTTGCTATACTGATTATCAGTCATAAGACTTGCAGTAGCGGCCGTAGCCACAAGGCCTATTGAATGGCGAAGTACTTGCTTTCCACCTGCAGGCATAATAAAATTTGGCTTTCCTCCATCATGAGCAAATTGATCAGGGAAAGTAGTCAATCCATGAGAGCAAAGTGTTGTTTGGAATTTATCAGCATATGCTTTCTGCCATTGGCGATCTTTACCATACCATACAAAATCCATTGCAATATTCATTGGCACACGCCAAGAGTCAAAATGAAATTCAGATACCATCGCAGGCCTACCGGCAAAGCCTGGAAAACGTGTTGCTTTTCCTTCAAAATCTGTATTATCAGGATTTATACCCGTCTTTTCGTCGCAACATTTGTGTAAATAAGCACGAGCATTATCTGCCAATTGGCGATATAGCCCTTCGCGACCATCTTGAGCAGACTCTGCCCAAATTTCGTAAAATGCTGGGAGATTATAAGATGGGTCTGAGAATTTATATCCATTCTTATCTGGAGTGAAACATATAATCTTATGTTCCATATTTATAATGCTATAAACTCCATCCGAACCATCTTTTGAAAAAATAGTATTCAAAAGCATTTGAGCTTCTTTCAAATAATTTATTTCCCCATCATTGCCCCAACGGCGTGATGCTAATAGAAGATCTGTGATAAAATACAATTCTCCATCGCAAGCTGAACCCTGTGCAAGCTTTGTTCCATCCAACTTACAATGCCAAGCAAAAAAGCCTTTCATCGGGCCTTCTTTATGCATCATATACTCCTTTGACCAACGCCAAATACGATTAAAAATATCTTGCTTGTTCAATTGCACAGCCACCATCATGCCATAAGATTGCCCTTCTGTACGTACGTCTTTGTTTTTGACATCTGCCACAAATCCCATCTCGTCACCAACATTTTGATAAGCTCGATTAGGTCCTTCAAATACTTCGTAATAGGCGGCTTGAATCTTTGCGTTGATTTCTTCAGCACTATAACCTAATTCTTTAAAATAATTTCGTTGCGCATTAGCAGGGATGAAGGACATCACACAGCAACAAGCCAACAAAAGTGAATAAAACTTATTTTTCATCTTTAATATTATTTAAAAAGTTTATCATTTTTTGCAAGTTTTCTTTTGTGTACATATTAAATCCATGTCCCCCACCAGGCACGATAGTCAATTCTGATTTTATGCCAACTTTCGTCAATTCATCATAAAATTCCTGTCCTTGGCAATAAGGCACAACATTATCATCTATACCATGAAAGATAATTATAGGAGGATCGTTTTTGTCAATATATGTTACTGGGCTTATAGCCTTGAATAGTGGAGCATATTCATCTGCATAATTATAACCCACGAGAGCTTCTTCTGGTGTATTGCCCCATTTGCGCGGTTCATCACAGTTCATACGAAACATGTCTATTGGGCCAGACCAGTCACAAGCCGCATTCACACAACTACATTCGGCAGTATATTTCCCCAAATCGCCTTCCAAGCCTTTTTCTTTTGCGGACGTTGCCGTCAGCGAAGCTAGATGACCACCCGAAGAAAAGCCAGAAATAGCTATAAACGACTTATCGAAATGATATTTATCTGCTTCTCCACGAACAAATCTTACTACCGCTTTGATATCATTAATTTGTGCCGGAAATTTTGCATCAGTGCTACTTCTATGATTTGGCGTAACAACGGCATATCCTGCATCAAGAAGTGCTTGACATATTGTTCCAAGGTCTGCCATACCTTTTGAATTATTACTAAACCATGCGCTACCATAAATATGGATGACAACAGGATATTTATCTTTTTTTTCTTTTGGAATATATATGTCAAGATTGTGATATACCTGTCCATCACCGACATAATTTACATCTGCTATTTTTTCAGAACAATTCATCTCAACTTTTGGCATTTGAAATCCCCCGAAATTCTGTGCTTGTACTACTGTTCCCAATAGTAGGGTGAAAGCGTAAAAGATTAGTTTTTTCATAATTTCAGTTTTAGCATTTTAGATTATCATTTGTATTTTTCTTATTTATTGAATTTAAATTCACTACCATCTCGCATTATGGCTGAACCATTTCTAAAAAATATAGGAATATGTTCTCTGCTGACGGGTAGCGTAACATATTGCCCTCCTTTATAATATTCTCCCGTCCACAAATCTGTCCATCCCTCTTTCCATCGAGGCAAGTATGTTGTCCACAGCTGTGCGTCTTGTTCCAAGATTGGATTAACTAAAAGAGAGGGGCCAAACATATATTCTGTTGTTTGTTGTAATGCTCGTTTGTCTTTTGGGAAATCAAACACTAGTGGACGCATCATGGTATATCCATTTTGCGACACCAATTTTGCAACATCTTTTATATATGGCAATAGTTTATAACGATATTTTATAGCTTCAACGAATCTACGCTCTGTATCTTTACTATAATGCCAAGGCTCCGTTTCCGACATATAGCCATGTACCCGCATCAAAGGCAAAAACACACTAGTCTGAATCCAACGGATCATTCTATCTTGATAAGCGGTATCTGTATATTGATTTTGCGGTCGGAAAAAGCCTCCTGCATCATACGTCCACCAAGGGAGCCCTGTAGAGACTAGTCCTAATCCTGCAACGATTTGCCTACGCAACGTCTCATAATCATTACCAACATCGCCCGACCAAACTGCGACACCATACTTTTGTATGCCTGGTGATGCACTTCTTGTCAAGATGAATGGTTGAGAAAGGCTTCGTGAAACATTTTCATTCACCTTATAAGAAAAAATATTTCTCACCACATTTCCTTCTTGTGTTCCGCCATTCACTCTACGTCCCTCCAAGTCATCATTTTCAGGCTCTGTTGCATCTTGCCACCAGGCATCTACACCAAGCGAAGCTAGTCTATCTTTTTGCGCCTTGCAATAAGCATCGGCAGCGTCTTGATTAAAAAAGTCAACCCACTCTGTATCCTTTATATAATAGTCTTTTTGAGCGAATTCTTTTCCAAGCTCCGAGTCGCGTCCAATCTTTGCCCATACAGATAGCATGAATTTTATATCCATACCATGCAATTCTTCTATCATACCCTTTACATCTGGATAATCAACTTTATCAAATTGCATTGAACTCCAACCAAGTTTACCCCAATACTGCCAATCTTGGACGATAACACTTATTGGGATATTACGATGCTTAAATTCCCGAGCATTTTCCAATATTTCTTTTTGCGAATGATATCGTTCACGACAATGAATATATCCAAGAGCCCATTCTGGTATTTCTGGCACTTCGCCAGTTTGGTGCCGATACTCGCTTATTATATCATCTGCACCACCTACAAAAATCGTATAATCCACCACTCCTATCGGTGAACGGAAAGTAGTTGTATTATCTATCTTTCTCCAATACAAACTACACTTATCATTTGTTAGACTTACCTTGTGTACTCCTTTTTTAAGATGTATTTTAACAGATGTTGTCGGTGGCAACCATACATTTTGGAAATTTAGAATCACATTTCCGTCTACTGCTATACGATAACTATGAGCCATTTTCTCATTACAATCAAGGAATAGACAATAATCACCAGTCTTCGGTACGATAAGAATACTATCTTCCACCTTATTATCGGCAGGGTTGAACTCTGTCATACCATCATTATTCCACAATATTCCATAACCCCTATTTGAAATTATCATAGGCATAGATATTTGTGTATTTACTTGCGTTAGGCGACGCGTCAGTCCTCTTACATTAAGGTATCCATCCTGAAATTGTCCTGTTCCACAGAGGAATTCATCCTTTGTATTATTAAACGATTCTTGTGATACACTCTTGTTGTCATTAGCTATTGTTTTTACGAGCAAGTGACCTTTTGCATCTAAGAAACGCAATTCACCTGTTATCTCATTAAATTTTACAATTACTCGATCTGTCTTCCACTCCTTTTGATTATCGTGACTCATTCCGTCGTAACGTATGTTGATTGCCGAGGGTGAAAGTATAGTAATCGTTGGTCGTTGCACAGCAATTGCTACACAACACACTTGTAGTAATAATAAGGAAAGTATTTGTTTCATTTTATTTGCCACCAATCAAATTTCATAAGTTCTTTTCCCTGCCCTCGAAAGCAAAAATATAAGTCATGGACACCCTCAGCATCTTTTATTCTGCATTTCTTCTGCACATAATCGCCTGTAGTTCTTAACTTTAAGCAACCCACTTGCGGTCCATCTTTTGAATCAAGCCGAATTTCAATTTCACAATCTTTCCATGCATTTACACAAGCGATAAAACGTTTTGCGCATTTGCCAAAATCCACTCCTCGAAGCATCAGCGTTTCACCATCATCAATATCGCGAAGAACGATACCTCCATTTGCATGTTCTGTCTTTAGCCCATAGCCCCAAGCCATTGTTTCGGCCTCAACTCTGCGGAATGGATTGAATACACCTAGTTGCTCATTCTTATTATCTTTCCAATATGGCACTTCTTGAATTGTACCATCTGCATTGTAGTGCATTTCTGCGAAAGATACACTACGGCGTTCATGATGAGTTGGTGTTTCTATACGCAAAAGATCATAGTTCAAACCGAATAAATAACTATGGTCTTTATAATCAATAATACCAGGATGATTGCCACGAGTACGTGGTGTATGGTTCATCACGTGGCCTTTGTATTGCCATGGTCCTTCGGGATTCTCACTCATTGCATAACCAATACCTTCTGGACAACATGTTGAAGCAAATGCCAAATAATAATGTCCGTTACGCTTATAGAACCATGGGCCTTCTTGATAATCTTCAATGTGTGGATGTTTAATTATTTCGCCACTATATGAAATCATATCTTCGTTTAACTTGACGTGATAGAGGTCTGGGTTACCCCAATACATATATGCTTGACCATCATCATCAACAAATACTGTAGGGTCTATATCATTCCAATGCTCTTTTTGCCATACCAAGGCATGTCCAATAGGATCGTGGAATGGTCCATAAGGAGAATTTGCGACAAGCACTCCTATTCCATTTCCGTGTATTGGACAATACATATAAAATTTGCCATTACGAGCAACAACTTGCTCTGCCCATGCCCCATTTGTTTTATCAATCCACTTAAAATCTTTCAACGATGCTACTGCTCCATGGTCTGTCCAGTTCATCATATCTGTAGATGTATAAAGTAGCCAGTCATACATCTTAAATCCGTCCGCGTCATCTTCATCATGTGTTGTATAGAGATAAACCGTATCATTATAGACCATTGGCGCAGGGTCTGCTGTGTATTTTGTTTGAACAATTGGATTTTGCGCAAAGCAAAATTGCGTTAAAGTAAAACACACCAAACTACAACATAAGATTCTTCTCATTTGTGTCTTTATTTTAGGTTATTTTCTATCAAAAACTATATGCTTTACAAAATTAACAAAAAATAAAAGAAAACACATCACATGTTTATCAAATTTCAAAACGAAATTATTCAAACTTCTACCCTATGCGATAACAAACCCTACACCTTGCGTCAGAGTATCTTAACCCACTCATTTTTTGTAAGACCTTAAGATTTAATTAAAAGATGCAAAAGACCATTCCAGCGCATGCGTTTGAGAAGACCAACACGTGCGTTCGAGAAGACCAACGCGTGCGTTTGAGAAGACCGACGCGTGCGTTTAAGAAGACCGACGCGTGCGTTTGTTTTCTAGATTTCGCAAAACAAAAAAAGAGCGGTAACCATACCTATTTGATTCACCTAAAAAAAAGGATGTCCGGCATCACGTGCCGAACATCCTTTTTTTATTTCACAAAAATATTATTTGCCTTCAAGACCATCGGCAAAGCCTGCGTACGTATGCTTACGATAGTAGCTTTCGTCCCAAAGACCTATAGGTTCGCCAGCACGCCAACCACTACCTGCAGGAGAATCCTTAACTCCCCATACGCAGATACCCCACTGCTGATTAGCAGGAATCAGTTCAAAGTATTTTTCAACGATGAACGTATAGAAATCAGCCATTGCGTGGTGTTGTTCTTCAGTAACATCAATAGTCTTGATAGTTTCACCAGAAGCGTTGCAAATACCCATATCAAGCTCTGAAACGCGAATCAACTTACCAGAAGATGCTAGAAGTTTGAACATCTCAACGATTCTATCTTCCTGTTTCTTCTGAGCATCTGGATTCATATTATAGGTAACGTGCATTTGAGTGCCGAGGCCTTCAATAGTGACCTTATCTTCACCTTCTACATCACGCTCCCAATAGTTAACCAAATTGATCAAAGCCTGACACTTTGCAAGGTTAAATTCCAAATTATAATCATTAATGAAAAGTTTAGCATCAGCGCCATTAGCATGCTTACGGACAATCTGTGCTGCAATACGTCCATAATCATCACCAATATAATCCTGCCAGAAGAACAAGTTCTTTGCATCTGCCTCACTATAATCTTTAGCAGTTTTCAACTTATAAATATCGGCAACCTGCTTACCCTGGTCATAATCGTTAGAAAGTGGCTCGTTTACCAAATCCCAAGCTTTAACGTTTTCGCCAACTGCATCCATCATACCATTGATCCAATTGTTAAGAGCCCAGATAAGAGTATCGCGCTTTTCTTCTGGGGTAAGAGGAATACCACCACTCTCCTTTTCAATCATGAAACTGAGATTATCGAAATAATACACATTTGCAGTCTTATCAACAGCTAGGTTGAATGCTATTGTCTGGAATGCATCTGTCATATCACCAGTGGTCGTTAACTCTTGCTCAAAGTGTTGCCATGCAGGTGTGAATGAAGTGAAATTGATACAAGTGTAATGTATATAGCTACCTGGTTCACTATGAGATTGAGTCTCAGTACTTGCAGCATGTTCGGCACGATAATCAAAAGCGACCTTAATCTTTGAACCTACAGGAATAGACTCTGAAGCACGGATGAAGAACTGAGTTGCCCAGTTGTCTTGACCCTCACCATCAACAGATGTAGCCTTTATACCGCGCGAACCATCCATACCAATGCCAGCTTCAATTGAAGCGACATGGACTGGATTACTTGGTTCAGCTACATAATAACAACTTGCATCATTACCTTCAAGATCTCCATTAGTCAACAACTCTGCCCAATACTTAACGATAGGTTCATCGCCACCCTTTTCTGTATAGACAACAATATTGTCAAAATAGAAATCTGTTTGTTTCTTGTTGAGAGCCAAGTTGAATGCTATAGTCTGGAAATCATCTGTCATTTCACCCGTAGTTGTAACATCAGCAGAGAAGTGCTGCCATGATGGAGTAAAATTCACATCACCTACACAAGCCCAATGCTTATAGTTACCAGGAGTGGTATGAGCCTGAGTTTGTGCAGCAGCTGCTTGACTTGCCTTATAGTCAAACTCAATATGGAACTTCGTACCAACAGCCAACGGACGAGTCATTTGGATGAAGAACTGAGTAGCCCAGTCATCTTGAGATGCACCATCAGCTGATGTCAACTTGACACCACGTGAACCATCAACACCTGCACCATCAACGATGGTTGAGGCATGAGGACCACCCGTAGTAGGCTCAGTAGTGAACCAACAAGATACATCATCACCTTCCATATCACCATTGGTAACAAGTGTCTCAACCTTCACTTTCTTACCAACCTTAAAGCTGATATTATCAAAATAAAAATCAGTTTTTACCTTATTCTTAGCAAGGTTGAATGCGATAGTTTGGAACTCATCGGTCCATTCTGCACCGGTTTTACCTTCAAACACATAGTGTTTCCAACCAGTGCCGAAATTAACCGTACCTATGCAAGACCAATGCTTGTAGTTACCAGGAGTCGTATGAGCCTGAGTATCACCTTCTACACCATCAAGACTAGCCTTATAGTCAAATTCCACATGAATATCTGTACCTACAGGCAGAGCTTCTGGCACTTTGATGAAGAACTGTGTAGCCCAATCGTCTTGAGATGCACCATCGGCAGATGTGAACATAATACCACGCGAACCATTTACACCTACACCATCGGTGATGACAGATGGAGAAGGTCCACCAAGAGTAGGAGTAGTAGTAAAGAAGCAAGAAACATCGTCACCTTCAAGGTCGCCATTAGTCAAAACTTCTTTCCATTGAATAATAGTTTCTTCTGCTTTCTTTACACGACGCTTTGGAGCTTGCTGCACCAAAGTGGGTTTCTTATCTGCAAGAAGACCATTCAAATACTTGTTGTTTTGCTGTGAATGCCAAACAAGAGTATGACCATAAACTGACTTTTCATTCTCAACTGCCAAAGAAGCAAAAGTTTGAATAGGAGCAAAGTTCATATTACCCTTGTCGTCAACAATAGACGCATACTTAAAAGAATTACCAGTAACAAGTTCTTCAAAGTTGGCATTGTCAAGGCAGTAATCCAACTCCTGAGCTGCATAAGAAACAGCATCGGTAGCACCACCTAACTTGAAGTTAGGATATTTTGCATGGTCAACATACTCCTTGAGATTATCGTATTCGTTCAAATACTCGTATAATTTACCACGCTCCGGCTGTGCTGTGCGGAAACTATCTTCTTCAAAATAGTCTGCGCAACCAGATAGACAAATAGCAGCAAATAAAGCCAATGTTGAAAATAATATTTTTTTCATGTCCTTAAACTTTATGCATTATTCATTTCCATACTTAGAAGCAAACTCTTCTGTCTTTACGCCACGGCTTTGCCATACAAGGATATCCTTAGTATTGACACTCTTACCGTTACCAAAGTCAATAGTATAATCAAGAGTCATACGATCACGGTCCTTATT
>JAZLJQ010000035.1:0-56159 GCA_045617965.1 Prevotella sp. | reverse complement strand
TCTCTACAGGAAAAATAGAAGGTATCAATAATAAAATCAAAACAATGAAACGACAAGCGTATGGGTATCGAGATGAGAAATTCTTTGAACTCAAGGTTCTATCACTACATGATAAAAACTACGCATTTGCCGGATGAACCAAACAAATCAGCAATTGTTCGTTATCCGAGTTCACATAAAGGAGAATCATTTATAATTCCTGATTATGTGACAAGTATTGAAGAGGGGGCATTCGAGGGTTGTAGCGGATTGACAGAAATAGAAATCCCCGATTCTGTGACAAGTATTGGAAATTATGCATTCCGTAATTGTAGTGGATTGACAGAAATAAATGTTGATACGGGGAATGAAGATTATACGAGTATTGATGGAGTTCTGTATAACAAAAACAAATCAGCAATTGTTTGTTATCCGAGTTCACATAAAGGAGAATCATTTATAATCCCCGATTCTGTGACAAGTATTGGAGATAAAGCATTCGAGGGTTGTAGTGGATTGACAAAAATAGAAATTCCTGATTCTGTGACAAGTATTGGATATTGGGCATTCGCGGGTTGTAGTGGATTGACAGAAATTCATATAAAACTTCGGGATATATCCACAATAACAGATAAGAGTCTTTTTGAAGGGGTTTGCAAAGAGCTATGTACTCTATATGTCCCTATCGGCAAAGGATACGCCTACAGGCATCATCCTGTATTCGGAGATTTCCCAAATATTGTGCTTGAAAGATAAAATATTGCAGTTTATTGATTAAGGTTGACTAGTTGTTTGGAGAGAATAATTTTTATGCTTGGTTTGCAGTCAATTTTTAGTTCATACACCAAAACGGGTATTTCATACAATGCCCGTTTTTTTATGCTAGAATTACAAAAAAGTGTATATAAATTTGTAAAAAAGAAAACCACAAACAACATTTTCTAAAAAATTAAAAATAATAAAACTATGAAAAGATTATCACTTATTTTAATGGTTTTGATGCTCTCTCTTAACATCAATGCACAGAAAGATTACGACAAGAGACCTACAACCTACAACTATAATCGAGGGTTAGAGGAATTACAAAAAGAAAACTACAAGACAGCTTTGGAATATTTTGATGCAGAGCTCGCAGAAAACCCTAAAAATGGTTGGGCTTTAGGGTGGAAAGGATGGATAAATGCTCAGTTTGAGCAATATGGTGAAGCCTTTGAGCAACTGAACAAGGCCATCAAACTTCTCCCAAAGAAGGATGCCTCTTTTCTAGCAAGCATGTATGCTACTAAAGCACTTATAAACCTCGAACTTGAAGATACCATTACGGCTATCAAAGACTATGTACAAGAGCAGGGAGGTAGTTTCTTCCGTCAGTTTATTCTAGTTCCCAATGGCTTTGTAGGCTATTTTTTGGAAACATAAACAATCAAATTGGCTCTATGTCAAATAGTTAATAAAAATTATACATCTGTAGGTACAAAATAACTTGAAATACTGTCAGCAATGACAGTATTTTTGTTTTTATAGATATTTAACGTGATCTCGTTTAGAACAAAGTAATCTGATTATCAGTATTTTTTTGACTTCGTCTTAATATGTGACTTTGTCTTCCTCTGTGACTCTGTCTTCCTCTGTCACGACTCGGCAAAGTTGATGCAAGCATCACTCTGCTCTCACTGCTCCATCGGTTCACGACTCGGCAAAGTTGATGCAAGCATCACTCTACTCTCGCTGCTCCATCGGTTCACGACTCGGCAAAGACTAAACAAGTTTCTCTCTACTCTCCCGGCTCCATATTTTGTCATTTTTTACAAAAACACACTCCACAAACAAAAACTCGCCCTCATAGCAAAACCTAAAGAGCGAGCCTAAACGAAAAATAAACCTAACACCTAACGCAAAGGCCTAGTCAAAGTGTCAAAATTATTCTTTAAGTCACTCCAATCTATCTTCGCACACGTAGTAATACCATTAATATACTTTTCTATATTCGTATAACCATCACCAGTACAATCACCATTCGCATCCGAAGCATCATTAGGATTCAAACCATTAGACAACTCCCACTCATCTGGCATACCATCAACATCCGTATCAACATAACACACACCACCATACTCAGGATAACCCCCCATCTGACAAGGATGAGTGATGATGCCATACTTATAAGAATCCTTCGGAAGACGACGATACCTGAACAAACCATCATCATTCTTTGACTTATCGGAAAGACCCCTCATATCACCATAACCACCCGTCTTTGGCAACTTTTTCTCATAATAAACCTCGCCCGTGAGAACTTCATGAACAACACGCTCATCAATAACATCTCTCTTCGGCAACGTCGCACCTACATTGGCAAGCACATAATCATAACACTTATCTGCAGGCATAATCGTAACATAAGGCATGGCAAACGGAACATCAGAACGCATATATTTCTCATATTCACCACAATCGCCCATCTTATCTACCTGAATACCACCAGACCAATTATCGCGACTAACACTCGCATTACCCTCCATAACATTGCCCGTAGCATACACACGCCCATACTGCTTATAAGGCAATTTACTGCGACCAGCCTCAGGTTTCAAAAAACGATGCCCAACAGAAGAACTCATGTCGGTGAGAGGTCCCGGCTTATAATAATTGTTTATCATATTGAACATTGCTGTATAGTCACCACCATCAGTAGAACGATGCGCCCAATTATAAACAACATTATTTACAAAATTGAATATACCATTCCATCCAACAGAAGGATTACGACCCGCATTATCTGCCCAAAGATTGCGAACAAAAGCACAATTCTCGCCACCAAGAGTACTGCCAAATGAATGATTCCACGTATCAAGAGCCTTTGCCGAAATAGTATTTTGAATAGTAACATTGACAGTAGGCAACTTGCGAGCCTTAGAGCCATCACCTACATCATACATATGACGATAGAACGAAATATTCTCGTCCAACCCCCATTCACACGAGCAATGATCAATCATAATGTTCCCAATCGGGTTGCCACCAAAACAATCATCCCTGCGAATTACACTCGTCTCACCCCTGCGGAAACGCATATGACGCACAATAACATCATGAGTATCTATCCAAAACGATTCGCCTGCCACACACACACCATCACCGGGAGCAGTCTGCCCAGCAATAGTGATATAAGGAGCCCTTACCGATATCGGCGACTTCAAACGAATAATCCCCGACACATTGAACACAACAATACGAGCACCACCTTGCTCACAAGCCCAACGGAAAGAACCAGGCCCATCATCATTCAAATTAGTAACAGTAAGAACCTTTCCTCCGCGTCCGCCAAAAGTGAACATACCACCACCTTCAGCACCCGGAAATGCAGGAATCTTTGCCTGAGGCAAATCATAAGGACGCGAAGCCCATGGAATATATGGACGACCTGCCCTCGCCTCTTCTGCAACTACTTTTTCAGCAATAGCCCAAGCCGAATCGCTATGAGCCTTTTGCAAAAGGGCTAGCCTACGACTCTCCTTCATTGCCTCATCTGTCAATTGCGGATATTGTGCACTTACATTTACAGAAACAAAAAATGCACAAATCACAAAAAGAATAGTTTTCTTGTTTTTTTTCATAAGATTTAAAAATTTAACATTAAATTATTTATGTTTGCGAACACAAAAGTAGAAATTATTTATAACTTTGCACAATGCAAAAATAAAGATTTATAAATTATTAACAGAAAGACATTTGCAAAATGAAACGACTATTAACAACATTACTCTTATTGACTGAAATCTTATTTGCTAATGCACAAATCAAAATCGGTGTTGCCGACTGGATGGTCTTAAAACGCCAAAGGCCAGGCGCATTCACCCTTGCAAAGCATGTCCGTGCAGAAGGGATAGAACTTGATATGGGTGGACTTGGCAGACGCGACTCCTTCGACAACAAACTACGCGACGATGCTCAATTGGCAACATTTCTTCACATGGCCGATAGTGTCAAGATAGAAGTCGGAGCTGTGGCAATGAGTGGCTTCTACGGGCAAAACTTTGGAGAAAAGAAGACTTATCGTTGGCTTATTGAAGATTGCCTGAACACTATGGACCGCTTAGGCGGAGTTCATGTCGCATTCCTGCCTCTTGGAGGTTGCGGTAACGATTGGACTACAAACAAAAAGAAACTTAACATCATCGTAAAACGCTTACGTGAAGTCGGTAATTTAGCAGCAAAGCGTGATAAAGTAATCGGCATTGACACCCCACTAGATGCAGAAGGTAATCTCGCATTATTAAAAAAAATTAACTCTAAAGGCATCAAAATCTTCTACAAGTGGCAGACTGCAACAGAGAATGGTCGCGATATTTGCAAAGAAATACGTACTCTCGGCAAAGACAACATCTGCGCTTTTCATTCTAGCAACCCCGACGGAGTATGGCTTAGAAACGACTCCACAATAGACCTAAAAGCCATTCGGAGTACACTCAAAGAAATCGGCTGGGAAGGTTGGATGTTTGTAGAACGTAGTAGAGATACGACAATGGTGCGTAATGTAAAGCGCAACTATGGCGAAAATGTAGATTATCTAAAAGAAGTCTTTTCTCCTGTCTGTTTTGCCCTAAACGACACAAGTAGGATGGAAGCAGAATATGTACAGACAATTCTTGCACGTTCGGAAAAAATTGTAAACGAACTTGGCATAAGTGGGACCGCAAAGGGCGATAACGTAAGAAACCTCGTAGCAAATCACTATTTCAACCTTGGACGCATCTACGATGAAAACAAAGATGTGAAAGCAAAATTATATGACAACCATGGAGATTTTATAGCAAACCTTGAGAGTGTCTGTACGCCTGTTGAGGTAGATCAAATAAAAGACCTTATGACTTATAATGCCCGTATGGTACGCTTTAAGGCACAAATTGAGATGATTCCAACTCTCAACCAGCAAGAACGTGAACAATTAATGATTTGGCTCAAAGAGGCGCGTGAGTATGCCATCGACGCAAAGGGTTCAAAGGAAAAGCACGCATTATTTAAGAAATATATGGGACGCTTTTCTAATTGGCTCTCAAAACGTGGTTATGACATATCAAAAGAGCGCAAAAATTGGGGAGAACGTGTTAAGGCGCGTGGCGGAAAACTCTAACAAGAAATGGGCTTGTTACATGAGCAGAAATCATCACGAAGGCGAAGCCTTCATCGAAGCTTGCGCTTGCAGTCAAGAGTAGTGCTGATGTAGGTAGCACCTCTTGAGTTTTGTTTTATCAGATTGCATCTTTTATATTAAAATGAAGATCAAAATATTTATTTGTCTGCTTTACTAGTCTTCGCAAGCGAATACTACGATGTTATGAGCCTAAAAATTCCTTGCAAGCAAGCTTGCAGATAATTCAGTTCCTGCAAATTAGGCTTCGGCTCGGCATAATTGAAATAAATTTCATTCTGCTCTCGCCTTGCACTAATTTTTCTTTATCTCACACCCTCTAGCACACAAATAAATGCAACTGACGACAAACCGAGAGCAGAGATAAGCTCGCTTAATCTATGCCGAGGTGCGAACCGATGGAGCAGTGAGAGCAGAGTGATGCTTGCATCAACTTTGCCGAGTCGCGACAGAGGAAGACAAAGTCAAGGAAGAAGACGAAGTCAAAATAGCCTTCGGCAAAAAATAACTCCTTTCAGTCGTAAAAAAATAGAATAGTTTCATTCACTTAATACTAAAAATTAACTTTACTTTTTTTACTCACGATAGTGAGCTATTTTTTATGGCGAAGCCACATTTTGCATTTTTGTTTTTATCTTTCTTACCAAAGGTAAGGATGGAGGGATAAAACAAAGCCGAGAAAAGCTTGTTTTACTAGGCTTTGATTTCAGCACTACATCAAAGATGAAATCTGATAAAAACAAAAATATTTTGATCTCTTTCTTAATATCTCGCGACTCGGAAGAGGCTGAAATCTACTCAAGAACACACCTAAAATCATCTCGATATAATTTATAGAACCCACCTTTATTGGAAAATAAAAAGCCCCTGTAAACATTAAGGATACAAGGGCTTTTCTTATCAACGAAATAAAATCATTACTGAATATTGATGATAGACGAGAAGCCTGTAATGTCAAACACCTCTTTCACTTGTGCTTTCATATTCCTCATCACCATTTTTCCTTTATGAGCATTTACTGACTTCTGCAACATAAGGAACATACGCAAACCTTGAGAACTTGTGTATTCCATGTCAGTACAATCAAATTCAAAATCCGGGGTTTCATCTTCAATTAATGATTTGATGTCTTCTTGAAACTGACCTACATTAGTAGTGTCAAGACGTCCTGTCAACTTAATGAGAGTCTTGCCACCCTCGTTTGTAATCTTTACTTCCATAATTTTATTGTATTTTTAATTATTGTTTGTTTGCTATCTAATTTTTTTCTCCATACAAAGAATATTGCATTTGTTTTCAAACGTATAAGTAACTTTGTCCATCAGTTGCTTACACAAAAATATCCCTAGACCGCCTATTTGTCGTTCTTCGGCAGACAACGTAATGTCTGGATCATCCTTATCAAGAGGATTGAAAGGCACCCCTTCATCACGAATGATTATTGATAATACGTCGCCTTTCAGCACCGTACTGACAATAATCCAACCCTGCCCCTCTGCATATGCATATTGCACCACATTTTCCACAGCCTCTTCCACAGCAAGACGAATCTTAAAACTCAATGATTCATCATCGGGAATATCGGGCGATGTCATGATGGCCTCAATAATAATTGCCGTCTTGTCTTTAATCGGTTCAAAACGTTTTTCCATCTCTGTTTTTTATATTTTTAGTTTCTATATCTATTCATTTATAAATCTATCGTCATTATCGTAATATCATCGTTCTGCTCATTACCTGCAGTAAACATATTGACATCTTTCAGTAAGGCCTCTGTGCAAGCTTTTGCTTCAGTAATGACCAGCGACTTACGCGCAAATTCAAGCAGACGCTCTTCGCCATATTGCTCTTTTTCGGCATTTTCTGCCTCTGTAACTCCATCTGTATAAACAATCAGACGCGTACCTAGTGGAAGTGTCTTTTTCTCACTTTTATATTTGAATCCACTCATCAATCCAACTACAAAGTTTGGTTTTGCATGCAAGAGGTAAGCATTTAGCTCATTTTCACCTTGGGCAGGCTCAATAACGACAATCGGATTATGACCGGCATTGCAATACTCTAACACATGAGTATCTTTGTGGTAACGTGCAACAAACATTGTAACAAACAACATTTCCTTGTTTCCAGCACATATCGAATCATTAATCTTAATAACTGACACATCAGGATCAGTATTTAGACCTGCAACATACTTCAAAGAACTATGCACAAGTGCCATAAACAATGCCGCAGGCACACCTTTACCAGATACATCTCCGATAGCAAATTGCAACAAATTCGAGCCATTATGGAAATCATATAAATCGCCACCAACCTCTTTGGCCGGATGCAATAACGCATAAAGATTATCACAAAATGTCGTCGGGAGCATACTGAATTGAATCTGCTGTGCAATACTCAATTCGCTTTCAATACGCTGCCTCTCTATTGTAGTACGTTGAAGTTCTGTAATATAATTATTTAACGACGTCTGCATATAGGCAAACGAATCATAAAGATTTTTCATCTCATCCCGTGATGTAATTTCTGGCAATTGAGTTTGGAAATTACCTTGAGCAATACTTCGTGCAGAGTTGGAAAATTCCGTAAGCGGTCGCATCATCCTATGTATAAGCATAGGGCAAAACAACACAAGCAATACCAAACCCACAACAAGGACAATGATTAAAAGAACATGCATTTGCCAAGTCTGTGCAAGTACATCTCTATACGGACATACTATTGCTGCTGACCATCCGTTAGTAAGCGGACGGAAGAATGCCAATGATTTTTCACCATTTTCATCAACAAATTTCCGTATTCCCGTATTCTTGTCTATTATATCTTTTGCGACAGAAATTTGCACACTATCACCGCGCTCATAAGCATTGGATAGAATTGTTTCATTCAAGATTCGTGAACGGATTGGATGTGAAATATAAGAGCCATTATTTGAAGTAAGAATAGTATAGGAATGTGGATAAGGTTTTGCAGAAAGTATCTCATCAGTCAAATGATTGAGCGACATATCGGCTGTTAAAATTGCATATACCTCTCCTGCTTCATCAGTCAATGGCACCGAAAATGTAGTTATCATCTGCTCACTACCACCAGTATCAAAATATGGTTCGCTCCAATAAGGTTTTTTCAAAAGATATGGAACTTGAAACCACTCCATCATATGGTAATCATAGTTCTCGTTACCTAGTTGGAATGTTTGCACAGAGTCTGATGTTTCACTCTTATATGAATATGGGGCAAAATCATCACCTTTCCCTGAATAATAATTTGGAATAAATGCAACCGTGCTACCAACTATAAAATCATTATCTCTAACAAGATTGCTTGTGATAGTGAACATATATTCAGGGTTGTGGCGATTCTCTTGTACTATCCATTTTGTACTAATGACAGAAGATTCCACACCTATAAGTACCTCATTAATGCCATTGACGGTTGCTTTCAGTATATTTTCTGCTCCTCGCGAAGCCTCTTGCTCTATCATTTTTCGCGATGAAACTGCTATTATCACAATAGTAATAATGAAAAGTATAACTGTCCCAAAAAGTATTTGAGAAGTTAGTCGCATTGCTAAAGATTGTGATATCCGTTTCATTTTGTCTTGGTTAGTATCACAATGGTTTTATCATATCTTCATATTTTATTGCACATGGAGATATTCCTATCCTAATCACCATTTTCAATGCATTGTTGAATGTGGTTCTACTGATAGGTGCATAAGTGGAATCACCATTTCTGTGATCCACTGCACTTGGATAATCTTGTTGCAAACGTAGCACCTCATCAAGCATCATGCGCTGGTGATAGGCATTCGTTACGATATGATCTTTCTTAGTATATTTCATTACTATCTTCACTGCTTCATCTCTATGTGTACGACAATAATCCCAACCACGCTTACAAGCCTTTACGAAGCGTTGCAATTCTGCACGATGAGTATTGTAAAATTGTTCAGTGACATAAAGACCATCTCCCGGAAGATTATATTGTGTTCGCTCAAAAGAGAATACATGTGATTGTGGAATGCTGCTACAAGACATTAACAATTGTATATATTCATTATAACTATAGCAAAGTATAGCATCTACAGCCTTTGTTACAAATAGATTTACGCCCTGTGTGAAAGGTATCCATTGCACCTTCACTCTTGCATCTTTCAAAGCGCAATCCATAATTTCTTTATGTCCCGTACTCCATGTGCCCACTTTACAGCCTTGCAACTCCTGAAGATTGGAAAGTTTCGTCTGCGATACACACAATAATGCCGTATTTTGCGCAGCTTGAAGAATATTTACTATCTTCATTCCTTTCATTCGTTCTATGATGGCTTTGATAAGAGTTATACTGATGACATTACATTCCTTATTTTCAAGCATTTCACTTGGTGTTTTTCGTGTATTCACTTTCAAATGATTGAAAACGACGTCCACTCCTTCTTGCTTAAAAAATCCTTTTTCCTTTGCCACATAATATCCCGCGAACTGTGCTTGCGGAGTCCATGTCGGTGTAAATACTATGCGTGCATTGACATTAATATTCACCATCAATAATATGCATATAACCATTGGTATCTGCCAATACTTTGTCATAAATAAATTTTGCATCAACAATTAATTATGTGTCTAATTATATTTTATTCTAGATACTTATCGCGAAGCATCTGCAAATCATTATCACTAAGAAGAAGTTGGTTATGTAGATATTCTGTCATTCCACCATATTCTTTATCAATCTCATCAAGAGCATTGATAAAATATTCCACACTCACCCCAATGAAAGCTTGTATCACTTGTCTTTCCTCTTCGCCTCCACCAAGATCTGTTATACGTTGTTTTGCCGCTTGTACTTTCTTCTCATAAAACAGATTTGAGCGTCCAAAATCTTCTATGATCAAATCTCTATCTGCGCCTAATGCAGCCAACAGCAAAGCAGCTCCAATACCCGTACGGTCTTTCCCTTCCGAACAATGCCAATAGCAAGCACCTTCTTGAGCCGTCATCACATTCATTATAAATACAGAATATTGCAACTGCGTATATTCGTTTGTAAGCATTGATGGGTACATCTCTTTTGCCATACACTTACCTTTTTCCGTAAAGGCAACAGTCATAAGAAATGTCGCCAAATCATTATATGCTTCAGCTGGGAATTGCTCCACTTTTTGGTCGGTAACCATATCTAATGTCGGTAGCCATAGGTTATCTGCTCCGGGCACTTCACAATCTGGCCTACGCTGTACCTCGCCTTCTGAACGAAAATCAAAGATGTGACGCAACTGATATTGTTGAAACAAACGAATGTCATTCTCTGTTGCATCTTTTAGATATCCTCCACGGAACAAGCGATTTTGTTTTATCACTCGCCCGTCTTTCATACGATAGCCACCAAGTTGGCGAATATTCGGTATATTACTAAACTCTTGCATCATTTACAAAGTTGCTCTCTAATGAAATCCTTCATAAAAGGCTCATCACATTTACGATTCACAAACAAAATAAAGTAGAATGACGCATAAGGCTTTATTAGATTGCTTATTTCATTGCGTTTCTCTTCTGTATCGGCTCCGTAATACTCTTCTAAAAAGATATTCCACACTCGAAGAATTTGCTCACATGAGATATGATAAAGACGCTGACAAAGAGCTTCATCATCATAATGAGAGACAAACCAAAACATACCTAGGTCAAACATGGGGTCACCCCAAGAAAAGTCAGCAAGGTCTATCCAATAGTTTTTATTATTGCTAGTGATAATGTTACCTATATGAAGATCTCCATGACAGCAAGTTGTTGCATCTTTTGCCTTATTGATAAATGTGTGTATCTTACTTTTTTCCGCTTCGGAAAGAAATGTCGCCTCGTTTACAATATGGTGAAATTTCGTCTTTATTGACGGAAACGATTCCGTATTACATTGTGTATTATGTAGTTTTTTCACTTCATGAGCGAACTCACGAGCATAGAAATCTAGTCTCTCCGGCTCTTGACTGATAGCACGAGCAAACGATTTTTTAGGCGTGATGCGTTCAAACTCCACTCCATATCTTACTCCATCTGTGACAATTCTATATGCCTTTGGTATGTTTAGGCCAAGATCCATAATATTCCACGATGCTTGAAGTTCTTGTTCTGCCACATCTTTTGGTATAAAATCACTATAAAGCTTCATCATACTTTTGCCATTATTATGATTGTAGCTGATGGCAGTGAATCCGTCGCCACTCTTTTGCCAGTCATCAAGGTTGATATGTTCTGGCCTTACTGGGCCAAACACTTTTGTGATAAGTGTTGTAAATTCAGTAAAAGCAAATGTTCCAGCAAGATCACTCAAAGCTCTAGCTAATCCACGATAATGCCATGCATGGTCTGGCTTTCCATTTGGAGCATGAAAGATGTTCCATAGTCGGTCGCCTTGTGTCATATAGTCGCGATAGATAGCTCTCATATTCGAGAGTTTATCACCTAATGCCACTATTTTTGCATCACGAGAAGCATTTTCGAGCCTATCAATTGCGACTTGCTTTCGCTCACGCCAACTTTCGCTTTCGCTCTTACCTTGCACTTGCACTTCACTTTCTGTAGCCACAAGCTTGGCTACTCTTTGTCCGAATTCTTCTTTGATTTCTTCTATTGTCACCTCAGTATCTTCCACGACATCGTGCAAAGCGGCAGCAGCAAGCAGTTCTTCATCGGCAGTCATTGAAGCAACAATCTCCATTGCTTCCATAGGATGTACTATATATGGGAAACCCTTCCCGCGTCGCTCTGTATTAGCATGAGCTTTAACTGCAAAGATTATTGCTTTGTCAAGAAATTCGGTGTTTATATATTTATTTGCCATAATGATTTGGGGCTGATAATAATTTAAAAATTATAACTATGGAATTATAAATTATTAATTTTAGTTTTGTAAGTCACACCCTCAAAGGGCGCATAGAGTTGCGTAGGGTATAAATGCGGATAGCTCCCATTCTAGCCCCGTAAGGGCAATATAAAAGAATTGCTTTTCCATGTTTGTTATCTAACCATGACGAGTTTGTGACACTCTATTAACATATTAAACATTTTTATCACATAGGGTTTACAACATACACAATATTATTTCGCTCATACAAAGTTTTTAGCAATTTGTGTTATTAACTTCTCATTTTTTACTCTTGTTTCAAAAATTGTAGTTCTTTACACTCTTCTATCAATCGCCGTGCCCGCGCCTCATTGTAAGGAGATTCGCCACTAATGTCATTAAAGAAATTGGTTAAAGCATGTAGCCCTGCACCACCTTTTAGCAAAGCGACGATACATAGATTTTGCAAACCAATGGTAGAAGTAACAATATCAAGATCCGTACCACCTATTTGATGCAATGCCAACTTGTATGCCACCTCATCATATTTCTTCTTTATATTTTCTATGTCGCCAAGTGTTTTCATTCCCATTCTTAAGAACACCGCCAAATAAGGCTGTGTTGTTACTGGCAATATTTCAGCTTGGTTGATAGCTGCGATACGACTTGTTAAACGCTCAAACGGATTTAATTCCATATATCTACGAAACGAGTCACCACTCAACGTTACCTCATCCAGTTTCCCTTCCATAACGAGATTCTGCATCTTGTAACGATATTCATTTAGCGAGGTTCTTATGCGACTAAACTCATCATCTGCAAGCTCTAACATTCCTGCCAAACGATTTAGTGTGCGCAAATATTCTTGTGGCACTTCAATATCGCTTTTATACCCATTATCGTGGTATATACTCGCCCATGCATGTTGCAAAGTGGTACGTAATTGGATTTCAAAACGAAATTCGTTCGCTTCTGGCATATTCTCATCAAAAAACATTCGTTTTGGAATGCGGCAAATATAGTGTAATGACATATAGCCAAAACTATTCAATTCATGCATTTTGCGTTTATCTACCGAAGAGTCCCAATCTACATCAAAATGTTTGTCAATGAGAGCTGCGATCTTATCTACTTCATCTGTATAGAATGTTATAACACGTGCACCGAAGATGTCGGTAATGTCAGCTAGCGAACAGTATTTCCCACCTTTGAGAGCCAATTTACTTGCAAGCGATTTTTCCGTCTTCACTCTTCCACCGACAGCAGTTACAAGGATGTTGTTTTCTTGTAGCAAAGCATTGAGCTTGTCAATGACAATCTCTTTCATTTTCTCAAACACCTGTAATTTCTCGTCATATTCTTCGAGAATCATCGTACAGTGTAAGTCTAGGCCATATTTTTCAAAATCTGCCAAAGCGGGATGATTTGTAAATTATTAATTATGCAAGTTGAGAATTATTAATTCTTCCTTATTAGAAATTCACAGAGAATGCTGCACCAAAGGTAAGAAGATTGAAAGTCTTATTTGCATGATATACTTCATCTAATTGATCTTCTTTATATGGAAAGACTTTGCCCACAGCACTAGACTCATCATAGATATAACGACGAAGCTCATCAGAAATATACTTTACATTATAGTCATATTTATTCTTCGTACCATCAAAATCTACAAATATTTTCCATGCAAAGTTGTTCTTATAACGATAGTTCAGGCTAAGACCGAAAACGTAGTTGAACGTGTCACTACCTTCAACCTTACCAATATCATACTCATCAGAGATTGCAACATCTGTATCTTGTCCCCATTTGTGATTTTCGTCTAGAACATAATTATATTTTATACTTACCCCCGGCATAGTCATTTCGTTCGCAGCGAACTCGTTTCCGTTTGCTTCTTGGAATACATACATTGGCATTTTCTCGCCACTTATACCAATAGTTGTGTATATTTGATTACCGTTTTCATCGCAATATGGCTTTCGGAAACCATTTCTTGCTTGGTATGACACACCACCAGAGATACGCGTACCAACAAGAAATTTTGCGCCGATAGAAAATCTATCTGTCAATGGCAAATTGCCATAAATACCTGCATCCAAAGAAACATCCATGAAATTATTATGTTCTATTTTTATTTGGTAAGCACCAGGGAAGCCATATTGTTCAAGTGTTTCGTTCATTATGTTTATGCTTGTTTTTTGTTCTTCGTCCAGTTGGGTATTTTTTGTTGATGTCGTTGTAACGCGTGCCAAACCACCCACTCCGAAATATTTATTGAAGAAATATGCACCTTCAACACCTACGACAGAACTAGTACCGAGCTTCAACGAGAAACCAGGCAAATCAGGATTTACTGCATCTGGAGAGAAATTAATTTCATTCGAGTGTGTAGCTATACCCATTTGAATATCAAAGAATGAAGGATGATTCGGGTCGGTATAATTAGAAAGTTCATAACGTTGTATTCCTCTTTCTTTATATATTAAATCGCCAATCCAATATCCCAACTCTGTTGAAAGGATACCGAGTCCCGCACCTGCAATAACGTCTGAGATCCAATGGCGGTTGTTCAGTACGCGCATTACACCTGTTGCTGTTGCCACACCATATCCGGCGACAGAGTACCAAGGAGAACGTGTCAGTCCGTACTCCTTATGGAAAACTGTTGCTGCGACGAATGCCGTCGCCGTATGCCCTGAAGGGAACGAGTTTGCGGAAGAGTTATCCGGGCGCATTTCCTTTACAGAATATTTTGTTGCGTTCACAGTCAACGCCATTACTGCATTTGATGCAAGAGCACTCACTACGAGTCTGTCCCAACTTGAGCGACCTTCATACCCAAGTGCTTTTATAGCCAAGAGTGCTACATACGGAGAAAACTGTGTATAATTATCTATTTCTGTCTTAAAGTTTTTATCAAATGTAAAGCGTGTAGAACGGAAAGCTTTCTTCTGCCCTTTGATAATGAACGAACTTAGGAAGATAGGTATCCCTGCGTAGGTTACATCGCGCTTCCAAGTATAATATGGATGAACATGAGTATTGCCCGGCTGCTCTGCTATACAAGACTCGTTTGCCCAATTCAAGTATGTTTTGAGCGTATCTGCATCGTTTTCACTGCTCATATCTAGTGAAGTTTCAATATTATTTTCAAAGTCAAAATTTTCTGTTTCGTACACTTGCGCCATCAAAAGTGAGTCAATGTTGATATTTGCAAATGCAACCTCCCATAACGACAACATAAAAAATATGAGAATTAATTTTTTCATTTTGATTATTTATTTTCTTTCAGTTAAAATTCCTTGCGAAGATATAATAAATAATCGACATTTGAGAATTGATAATTAATAAATATCTATTTCTATTGCAAATATTAAATAAAAAATGTATTTTTGTTCTATTCTATCTAGAAATAATTCTCAAAAAAAGGAGATCAGAAATGAAAAAGGAATAAATCATGAGTTTTAAAAACTTTGAAGTTTTTATCTTCATTATCGCTTACACACTATCACTATTTCCTCAAAAAATGTATTCTCAGCAAGAGAGCAAGAACATTTTTAGGAAAGTTCTCAATTATATTGACAAAATTGCTGATAATAGAAATGTTTCCACTGACACTCTTTATGTGGCGCGCCCAACTTTACCATGGACAGTTAGATTACGTTACGATATGAAGGGGAACTATTTTGAAACACACTACAACTCCGAAGCAGGTGTCAAGTCCGACTTTTATATGGAAAACAATCTCAACACCTCTTTTGGTGTTAGTGCTAACTATCGTGGCTTGTCTGTAGCCTTGTCTATCAACCCTCAAAAGATTGCAAAAAAAACTCGTGATACAGAGTTTAACTTTAATTACTATAACAACCGATTTGGTATAGATCTTGGGTATGCCGATGTCAAACATTTTAAGGCTTCTGTCAACTATGAAGATCTCTGGAAATCCGATAAGTATAAGGACAACTTGGATGGAACCACCCTTAACGCCGTTACCATCAACGCTTATTATGTTTTCAATGGTCGCAAATTTTCCTATCCTGCCGCTTTTTCTCATGCATGGATACAACGCAAAAGTGCCGGTAGCTTTATTGTAGGAGCTTCGTTCTATTCCGGAAATCTGCATACGGACATTAACAAAACCCCAATAGAAGTTCTAAAAAAATGGCCGTCTATTGTAGAACATTTCACAATGAAAAACATATCCATAGGTGCTGGATATGCCTATAATTATGTACCCAATCGCCATTGGCTCATTCATGTCTCTCTCCAACCTGGCATCATGCTTTGGAAGAACTACAACTACAATCTCATTGACACAAAAACATTTAAAAAAAGTGAGAATTTCGAGGTTCCAAGAAGATTTTTTGACACTTCCGTCACAGCACGCTTGGGAGCCACCTATTCATGGAACAAATATTTCATAGGTTTAACCTCGGTAGGTTTCTACGACCATATTGGCAATCGGACAGAAAATAATTTAGGCTATCGATGGAAGATACGAACCTACCTCGGTGTAAGGTTATAATAAATGATTTTATCGAATCGTTAGAAACCTAGATTCAAAATCGAAGTGCAAGAAAAACAGTTCCAAAACAAAAAACATCTTGCTCTATTTTGACCGCTATTGCGCAGTTTGCCTGTGGTGAAAAATCAAACGCTCGCTATGGGCTTCGCAACCCATTCCTACAAGCCTCGCTAACCATTCTTCCAACCTTCGCTAACGCTCTTGTCAAACACCTCTAACGCACATGCCAAACACCTATTATTGATAAAATAAAATCGCGTCAGTTTGAGCCCTCTAGCTCCTGCATTTACTCACTCTTATTCATGGGCTTGGCAAGCTTATAACGAGACTATCCCAACTACTTACATATAAGAGACGAAATGCAATAAGCTCAAAACTATAATAACTTCTAATTTAATTGTTAATTATTAACTTTTTTTGATTTCTTACTATTATCTTTACACTCGAAATTCAAGATTAGAGAACAAACGGAATATCCAAGAGACCTATAAATATTTAAGTGAAAACAATGGCTATCTTAAAAGTCATAACGATGCCGATGGCAAATACTTATAGTATGGATAAGTAATTATTGTCAAAAACGATTTGTATTATATTTAAAAAAAATAATAAAGGTGTATTTTATAAATCCTAAAATGATATGAACTCTTATGGTAACTATTATTTCGAGTACTTTAAGTTTCTTTTTAGCATCTTGATATAATTTATAGAACCCACCTAAAATCAAATAAATATGAAGAAAATTATTCTAACCATTTCTATTGTGATAGTCGCATTTGGCAATGCTTTTGCACAAACCGCTCGAATTTGGCGTGATGGAAGAATGATCTGTCAAGTAGCTAACTCTGATAGTATTGTTTTTATTCAACAAAAAGAGAAACAAGACTCCTCGGACATTTTTAATACGACTCCTCAAGATTTAGTGGTATATGGCAAAATTTTTACCGCAGACAAAAACAACACATTGGCGGAAGCATTTGTCGTGAAAAACGGAAAGTTTGTTTATGTGGGAGATAGAGATGGAGCTAGTGAATATATAACAACAGATATGAAGATTATAGACCATACCTATAAAGGATTAGTGATACCCGGATGTTACGAAAGTCATGCACACTACATAAAGGCTAACGCTGTAGAACTTATGGATGGGCCTAACATCAGTATCACGACCCATGTGGATACTTTTATGCAAGAAATTAAAGCTGCATATCAAAGAGCCAAAAGCGCAAGCAAATCAAACATTTATGGTTTTGGATGGTTGTACCAATTATTTGAGATAGAAGGAATACCTACACGCCAGCAATTAGATTCCATATGTCCTGATGTGGCACTCTTTATCAGTGATTCAGAAGGTCACAAGGGACTTGCCAACACATTGTGTCTTCAGAATGCAGGTATATTGGATAAGGACGGCAATGTACTCATTTCCGAGATAAGAGGAGGAGAAATCTGTATGACTAACGGCAAACCCAATGGGCTAGTAAAGGAACAGGCGGCCACATATGTACGTGCAAGGGGTATTGACTTTAATGAATTATGTCCAACAGAGGCAATCGCCCAAGCCCTAGAACTCACACAACAACAACTTAATGAAAACGGCTATATCTCATATATGGACGGATGGTCCAATGTTTTTGGGACCACTTCCTTCTATGATGCCGCAGAAAGCCTCGATCGACAAAACAAACTCAACATATTGGTAGGCCTTTCATACGAGTTTGAGAGTTCTTGCGCAGACATCAATGCCGAAATTGCCAAAGCTGTGGCAACAAAAAAATACACCAAGGGACATGTTAATGCCAATTACATAAAACTCTTTATGGATGGAACCGTGGAAACCGGGACGGGATTTACGACACAAGAATATCCTGACAAACCGGGTTACTATGGAATTGTCAATTGGGAGGAAAATGAAGTGGCGGATATAACCCACAAGGCCAATGCTTATGGTATGACAATGCATATTCATACGATGGGAGACGCGGCAGTACACCGCGTAGTAAATGCTTTTGAAGCTACTGGTAAAAAAGAGTTTCGTAACACCATTGTCCACACACGCAATGTGCTCGATGAAGATTACCAAAGGATTGCTGACAATGGCATCGTCGCTGTAAGTGGAATGCTATGGCACGCTGTTGATGATGAAGTGCAAGAACACTTCCACGAAATTGTTCCTGCCAATATTGTTAACGAGGCATATCCTATGAAGTCTTATTTTGACCACAAAGTCGTAATGACTTCCCACAGTGATTATCCTGCGACATCCGATGCGCCTAATGACCCTTTCGGGATAATAGAGATCGCTGTCAGCGGTAGCATGATAAGTCATTTCGATCCTAACAAGTACACAAAGCCATGGTGGACAGAAGAACTTATTACCCGCGAACAAGCACTTCAAGCTCTCACCCTCAACGGAGCCTATCAAATGCATCTCGAAAAAGAGCGCGGCAGTATTGAAGTAGGTAAGTATGCCGACTTCGTACTTACCAATCAAGACTTTCTAAATTGCTCTATAACAAATATCCATAAGACGAAAGTTGTCTCAACTTGGTTCGAAGGTAAGCAAGTTTATCAAGCAAAGGAATTAGACGATTAAACTTTAAGAATATATATTTTTAAGAAAAATTTTCTAATTATTTTAACTAAGAAATTTAACATTAAAGTTTAAGAAAATTGGTTTAATAAATATAACACAGAAAAGAAATAAATACATTTGATCTCAAAAAAATGATATCATACCATTTTTATACTAGTTTTAACTAAATGGAAGATATTGTAAATATTATTGTTAACTTTGTATGGAGCCCAGCTTTGGTAATCTTGCTTATTTTTGCGGGGCTACATTTTACGATACGCACACGATGCGTACAATTGCGACATATCCCCCTAATGACGCAACTATTATTCATTGAGGGTAGAAAGAAAAAAGAAAAAAAATCTCTCTCTTCTTTTCAGGCATTTTGGGTGGCACTATCTGGGCGTGTAGGAACAGGCAATATCGTGGGTGTAGCCACAGCTATCGCATTCGGAGGACCCGGAGCAGTCTTTTGGATGTGGATAATAACATTCCTAGGTGCTTCGACAGCATTTGCAGAATCGGCACTTGCTAACAAATATAAATTCTATCATAACGGAATCTCACGCGGAGGTCCTGCAGCCTATATCACCAACGGGCTACATCGCCCCATCTTGGGCAACATCTTTGCTATTCTGACCATACTAGGCTATGGGATTCTACTTGTACTTGTACAAGCCAATAGTATTTCATGTGCAGTTGAAAATACATTTCAAATAAACCCTTTATTTTCGGGTATTGCAGTAGCTACCATTCTTGGGCTTGTCATCATAGGAGGCATGAACAGAATAGCAAATGTAGCAACCCTCATTACACCGCTGATGGCCATCATATACATCATAATGGCTTTAATAATCATAGCCATGAACTTTGGGAATCTACCACATATTTTCGGCTTGATATTCAGTTGTGCATTCGGTCTTAATCCGGCTTGCGGTGGAATTGTGGGTAGCACCATTGCCATGGGAATTAAACGTGGGTTATTCTCAAATGAAGCAGGACAAGGTGGAGGCGCAATAGTTTCAGCATCGGCAGATGTGGACCATCCAGCAAAACAAGGTCTTGTCCAAGCTTTTTCCGTCTATATAGATACATTATTTGTCTGCACAGCAACGGCACTTATGATATTAAGTACCGATAGTTATAATGTTTTTGATGCTTCGGGCAAAATGATTATGGGTAATGCCCCTGAATTAGGCAACAATTACGTAGCTTTCACTCAAAATGCCATCAACACGGTATTCAGCGGATTAGGAAGCGCTTTCATTACTATTGCTCTCATCTTCTTTGCATTTACTACTATAATGGCATATTATTTCTATGCTGATTCTAGCCTTATCTTCCTTTTTAGAAAGGAAAACGAAAACCATTCAACAAAAGCGAAAACTGTACTTAACATCTATAAATTGCTTATAATAACATTAGTTATCATTGGAACAATAGTTTCTTCAGATATTGTATGGAAAATGGGAGATATTGGGACAGGGATTACTTCGTGGATAAATATCATCGTTCTGATTTTTCTCTTCCCTGAAGCACTAGCACTCTTAAAAGATTTTGAAAACAAACATACCGGCTGTACATAATCTATGATGCACAACAAAAATTTTTCAAAACTATTCTTGCTCTGTTGATTCTACATTTTGCTCTTCACCCTTCTCAACTTCAGTTGGAGATGAAAGAATTTTGAGTTTATTCTTTGGAGCAGCACGGCGAGGAATTGTCTTAAGTATCTTATCGCTATGTTTAGGACGCCATACATAAATGTCATTTTTGTCAAGAGGGCGGACATAATCAAACCAAGCAAAACTCGATAACTGATCACGCCCATAAGGGATCTGATTCATAGGATATATAATTCCTGAGGCCTTTGGCATCCATATACGCTCAAGAATACTATCATTCATATATGCTTTCAAAAGAGTTGTCTCAGCACAATTCATGCCGACAAATGACTTATCTGTATCATTTTGAGGATAAAAAATGGTATAGACATTATCAATAGCATGATTCTCACGCAACTTACCATCAACAAAATATGAAATCATTTCTCTAGAGGCAATTTGATTATATCTGTTGCTATCTTCCTCTAACTGCTGAGCAGACAAGGCTTGGCCAATTACATGAATACGATTGATAGTAGAATCATTCATATACACATTTATTAACTCTCCAAGCAGCTGCTGTTGGTCATGCCAAATAATAGGATCACGATATAGCGAAAGGCACGAATCAAGCTGATTATATACAAGAGAATCACAGACTGCTTGTAAATCAGTACGATAAGCTCGCACCTTATGAAAAGCATGCACCTTACGATAGACCGAATCAGTCTCTTTATAGAAGGTATATAACTTGAACGAATCAGCATGAAGATAAAGAGTATCCTTCTGCGAATAATCAATCATAGTAGCATTGTCTGTAGCATAAGCATAACCCTCATGATCATCGTAATAAACAACATGACCTGTGAGCTGATGTTTGTCTTTCTCATCTACAAACACCACATTGCGAAAAGCCTTGGAAACGCCAGATTCCGAATTATAATAAATACTGTCACCAATGAGTTTTTTACCATCTTCACGCGTTATGACCGTACGATCAAAAAAACTCGCCTTGTCGGTACCTGTGTCATAAAAACCATGTTCGGTATATATATGACCATCCTTTTGATAAATGTCTGTAGGACCTACCATTTCTGCAACAGAACTCTTGGTATCGTAATGTATAGTGTCGGAATTAACCGTAGAATTCTTCGATTTTAATGTTACATTATAATTGAATGTCGCATGTGAAGTGGTAGTTTCATACTGCCCCCAATCAGAAGTAAGCACATTACCTTTGTCAACCAATCGTCCACCATCAAAGAAATAACCTATACCATAAGCTTTATCCCAATTGAGCGAATCGGTAAAAAGCGTACGCCCTTTATGCTTCAACACCACATGCTGACGAGCAATCGCAAGTTCCTCATTACCATCGTAAAAAGCATAGTCGGAAGTCAAAGAAAGCGTGTCACCACGATACATTCTAACATGTCCAAAAGCCTTGAAAGAATTACTTTCCTCATAGAAATATGCACTATCGCAAAATAGACGCGAAACACCTTGAACAAAATGGACCTTACCATTCAACACCTGAACACCAGGCATTATAGCATTATCCATATGCAGAACATCTGCATGGATAAGACGCACCTTTGTGTCTTCGGCACTCTTCCGCTTTCCTGCCATCATACCGACAATGACAAGAAGAGATAAAAACAATATTAAAAATTTACGACTTGTCATTTTATCCAACCTTCGTACTGATAATCACAATCCCTATACTTAGGATTGATTCTGACGTAGGTCTTCTTAATCTTATCTTTTATCCATTGTTGAAGCTTTTCTTCTTTCTTTTTTTGAGATACAAGTTCCTTCAAAGTCTGGAAATCTTCAGCCATAGTAGCCTTATGGCGAGGATATTTATTCTTCAATCTGACAAGAGCCACAACTGTCTTATTTCTTGCATTTGTCATTACAAATGGAGCAGAGATCTCACCAATAGACATCGTGTTTATCACACGGGCAATCTCTGAAGGAAGTTCCTGTAGTTGGAACTTAGATGTACGCTCACCCGTCATTTGATTAGTATTGTACATATTACCATAGCTGTTCTTCGTATCCTTATCATCGGAAACATAAGTAGCAGCCTCATCAAAAGTGAGTTTACCTTGACGGATATCACTTGCCAAAGAATCCAAACGCGTCATCATAGAGTCTGTAGCCTCTTGAGTAACACGTGGCTTACGCAAAATATGACGCACCTTAATCTTATCACCACGTTTATCTATGAGTTGAATGATGTGATAACCAAACTCAGACTCAACAATCTTTGAAATCTTCTTCGGATCAGTAAGATTGAAAGCAACATTGGCAAAGGCTGGATCAAGAAATCCACGCCCCATATAGTCCATCTCACCACCTTGCCGAGCAGAGGCAGCATCTTCAGAATACATACGAGCTAAAGCGCCAAAAGATGTCTCACCATTAGTAATTCGACGAGTATATTCACGCAAATCATTTTTTACGTTGTTTATCTCTTCGGCACTAATGCGTGGAGTGTGAGTAATAATCTGCACCTCATATTGTTCTGGGATAATAGGAATACTATCTTCTGGCAACGACTTCATGAACTCGCGAACATCAGAAGGAGTAATGCTCACATCAGCAGTAAGATTTCGTTTCATCTGCTTTATAATCTCTTGCTCCTTCAATTGTGTACGCAGTTCCTCACGCATCTGAGAAATAGTCATCTTACGATATTCTTCAAGTTTCTCTTTAGACCCTGCCATCTGAATCCAATAATTCAATTGACCTTCGACACCTTGAGCTACCTCAGAGTCTGTAACCTCAATACTATCAATAGCAGCTTGATGAAGGAAGAGTTTTTGAATGGCTATCTGCTCGGGAATAGAGCAATCGGGATTACCCATCCAATGCAGATCTTCTTGACTACGTAAAATCTCAATCTCTGAGCGTAAAATCGGCTCATCACCAACCACCCAAATAACCTCATCAACAACATTCCACTCTACAGGATTGCTCTGCGAAAGACTATCTTGCTCAAGACTATCTACTTTGGCCTCTTGCGCCATCAACATCGTAGTGCCAAGGACACACATTGCTGAAAACATCAACAATTTATGGAAATATTTTTTCATGTGGTATTAATGATTGTTCACCGTCTTCAAGACATCTTGATTGACTGTAAATGTGTATTTCTTTCTTAATTCTTCGACCCACTCTTCAACTTTTTTTTCTTGATAGTCAGATATCACCTGCGCTTTGACATCTGAGTAATCTTCAGGAATTGTAATCAGCTTGCCAAAGAAATCAGTAATTGGGTAATCTATAACATCTTTTGTTTTAGCTTCAGCCACACCAAAAACAAGTTTATCAACCCAATCATTATCTCCACGCTTGAAAATACCTTTCTCTGCACGCAAACGTAAGACGGAATCATTATTGAATGTATTCTTCAATACCTCTGCCCATTTATCAAATGGCAATTTCTTAATACATTTCTTTACTTTCTTTTGGTCCGCAACAGTCTTTACATGATATACGATGCCCTTAAAACGAGGAGTATCCCATGCATATTTATCCTTATTCAAAGCAAAATGTTTAGCCAAACCTTCTTCATCCTTAGTTGCAGGTTCCCAAACATTTCGATTGCTAATCTCATAGAGCAAAAGGCCATCGTGATATTCCTTTATAAGATACTTGATATCATTATCTTTAGCCGATAGTTCGATAGCGCGCTCGTCTAAAACCATATCGGTAGAAACACCTTTTTCTTCTGCCAACTTCTTAATATTGCGATTAGCTAATACATCACTTGCATTGCGAGATTCAAGGAATTTCATAATGTTTGACTTCAACTCCTCAAACGGCTCAAGCTGTTTCTTACCCAACATCTTTATTATATGGTAGCCTACAGGAGATAAAATCGGTGTAGACATTTCATTAATATCAAGAGCGAAGGCAGCTTTCTCAAACTCTTCTAGAGTCTGCCCCTTGCTAAGCCATGGTAACTCGCCACCATTCATGGCACTACCATTATCACCTGAAAATTGCTTGGCCATAGTCGCAAAATCTGCGCCTTCTTGTAATACTTTATATACAGAATCTGCACGTATGCGCATCTCCTCTTGAAGTTCCTTTGAGCATTCATGAGGTAGATAGAACAATATATGAGCAACACGAATCAAACCATCATCACCAATTGACTTTTTTGTAGTTTCATACACCTTCTTGGCTTCAGCATCTAGCTCTTCTGCGGTAACAAATGAAGACATCAACTGTTGGTCACGATACTGTTTAAACTCCTTCTTGTAAGATGATAACGTATCAAGCTGAGCATCTTCGGCAGCAAGTACCTTTAATTTATAGTTAATAAAAAGATCTACATACTCATCAACCGACTTTTTATCAATTACACCATCAGAGTTGTTCTTCTTGAAAGAATACTCAAACTCTGAACGCAGTACATCCTGCCCATTTATAGTCATTAGAACTGGATCTTGTTGCTGAGCAAAACATACCTGAAATGCAAAAATGCAAATTACACCAATTGTAAATTGTAAATACTTCATATCTTTCTATCTTTTTAATTTGCCATCTCTGAAATGAATTTGATTCTTACCAATCTTATCTCTTCTTCCGAATAAGCACCATTGAATGCTTCTATAGCATCCCTTACGCGACCTGTTTCGGAAGTGCGGAAAAAGTCAAATAGTTCTTCCACCTCATCTTCATCAAGCATCTCAGCAACAATATAATCAATATTTAATGTTGTACCTGAGAAAACAATTGTTTCCAACTTATCAAGAAGCTCACCATAATCTATACCCTTTGACATCGCTATATTTTCAAGCGATATCTTCCGGTCTATCATCCCTACTATCTCTACTTTCTGCAAAGATTTGTTTGGAATGGTGCGAACTATAAAATCATTAGGACGCTCAATATCATTATCTTCGCAATGCTTCTTTATCAATTCACAGAAAGGTTCACCATACTTCTTCGCCTTACCTTCACCAACACCAGGGATCTTTTTTATCTCTTCAATAGTAATAGGATAAAGTGTAGCCATCTGCTCTAAAGAAGAATCCTGGAAAATGACATAAGGTGGAAGATCTTGTTTCCGAGCAATACTACGACGTAAATCTTTCATCATCGCAAATAGAGTAGGATCAAGAGCAGAAGTACCCCCACCTTCCTCTATGTCTTCAGCATCATAGCCACTGAAATCCACATCCTCAACCATCAAGAATGAACATGGCTTCTTTATAAACTTTCTACCAATATCTGAAATTTTCAGCAAACCATAATTCTCTATCTCCTTAAAAATATAACCCTCCAAGATGGCTTGACGAATCAAAGCCCCCCAAGTTATGGCATCACGATGCCTTCCATATCCAAATTCAGCATACTCTTCATGTTTGTGCAAAAGTATTCTATCCGTCTTTTTCCCAAGAAGAAAATCTATAACATAATCTGTTAAGAACTTCTCCTTCAAGAGCTCTATCACTTTCAAGACTAGCAAAAGATCATCTTTGGCTTCAATCTTTTTCTTTGGGTGAAGACAATTGTCGCAATTGCCACAATTTTCTTCCAAATATTCTTCTCCAAAATAATGTAGCAACAACTTTCGTCGACAAACTGAAGACTCTGCATAAGCTGCTGTTTCTTGTAATAACAGACGACCGATATCTTGCTCGGCAATAGGCTTGCCCTCCATAAACTTCTCAAGTTTACGCAAATCCTTATAAGAATAAAACGCAATACACTTACCTTCGCCACCATCACGACCTGCACGGCCTGTCTCTTGATAATACCCTTCAAGCGATTTTGGGATATCATAATGTATCACATAGCGCACATCGGGCTTATCAATACCCATTCCGAAGGCTATCGTTGCCACGATAACATCAATGCGTTCCATCAAGAAATCATCCTGTGTTTGTGCTCGCACCACATTTTCAAACCCAGCATGATAGGCTGCCGCCGCAATATCATTAGTCACGAGAACTGCCGCCAAATCCTCAACTTTTTTGCGAGATAAACAATAAATGATACCACTCTTGCCCTTATTTTGCTTGATGAAGCGTACAATATCACTATCAATATCCTTTGTCTTTGGACGTATTTCGTAATAAAGATTTGGGCGATTGAATGAAGAGCAAAACTCTACAGCATCCATAATGCCGAGATTTTTCTTAATGTCATTACGCACCTTATCAGTAGCTGTGGCTGTAAGCGCAATAATAGGCGATGTGCCAATCTGATTTATAATTGGACGTATGTTTCTATATTCAGGACGGAAATCGTGCCCCCATTCTGAAATACAATGCGCCTCGTCAATAGCATAAAACGAAACTTGGACCCTACGCAAGAACTCCACATTTTCAAATTTCGTCAAAGATTCTGGTGCTACATACAGAAGTTTTGTCCTGCCTGATTTAATATCTTCTTTGACCTCATCAATCTCCAATCTTGTAAGTGATGAATTCAAATAATGAGCAACACCCTCATCGCCAAGACCCCTAATGACATCAACCTGATTTTTCATCAAAGCTATTAACGGCGAGATTATTATTGCCGTACCCTCCATAAGAAGTGCAGGCAACTGATAACAAAGTGATTTTCCTCCCCCTGTAGGCATAAGCACAAAAGTGTCTTTACCATCCATAAGATTAAGGATGATAGCCTCTTGTTCTCCCTTGAAGTGGTCAAAACCAAAATAGTATTTTAATGCCTCGTATATGGTCATATCTCTAGATTGGATTTACCCAATTGCTTCTTGGCAAAAGCAACAGATATTTCTAACGTCTTTGATTTCTTTGAAGGCTGAGAAAACATTGGCTCAATCATTATTGTTTCAACAATTGAACGTAACCCACGTGCCCCAAGCTTATACTCAAAAGCCTTTTCTACAATATAATCCAATGTATCCTTTGCAAATGTAAGTTTTACACCATCCATCTCAAAAAGTTTCTCATATTGTTTTATAATGGAATTCTTTGGCTCTAGAAGTATTGAATGAAGGGCTTTTTTATCAAGCGGATCAAGATGAGTCAACACTGGCAAACGCCCAATAATCTCAGGAATTAGACCAAAGGAACGCAAGTCTTGCGGAGAGATGTAACGCATTAAATTGTCGCGTTCTACTTTTTTGGTATTTGCTATTGAAGTAAATCCTACTACTTGAGTATTCAAACGTTGTGCTATCTTTCGCTCAATACCATCAAATGCTCCACCACAAATGAAGAGAATATTTTTTGTATCAATATGAATGAACTCTTGCTCAGGATGCTTGCGACCACCTTTCGGAGCAACATTTACAATACTACCTTCAAGAAGTTTTAATAACGACTGCTGCACACCTTCACCACTAACATCACGGGTAATGCTAGGATTGTCACTTTTTCGGGCAATTTTATCTATCTCATCAATAAAGACAATGCCTCGCTGAGTTGCGGTAACGTCATAATCGGCAGCTTGCAATAGACGCGACAATATGCTCTCTACGTCTTCGCCAACATAACCGGCCTCAGTAAAAACTGTTGCATCAGCAATAGCAAATGGGACATTCAGCAATCGAGCAATGGTACGAGCAAGCAATGTTTTTCCTGTACCTGTCATACCCACCATGATAATGTTACTCTTCTCTATCTCAACGTCATTATCCTTACTTTTTGTCTGTGTCAAACGTTTGTAATGATTGTAAACGGCTACGGCAAGAGTCTTTTTTGCATCATCCTGTCCAATAACATATTGATCAAGGAAATCTTTTATCTCCTTTGGCTTTGGTACTTTCTTTAAGTCCATCTCAACATCCTTAGGATTATCACCGAGCTGACCCGGCAACAACCCTCGTTCTTTGAGAATATCATGAGCCAAAGCAACACATTCCTCACAAATATTTCCTTTCGGACCATTTAGAAGAATTTTTACTTCCTTTTCGCTCTTTCCACAAAAGCTACAATAGTTCATATTTTTCGTTTATCTGTTATTTTGTTCTTTCCGATTCAAAATAGCATCAATCATTCCATAATCCTTCGCCTCTTCTGCAGTCATCCAATGATCACGATCCGAGTCATTCCATACTTGCTCATAAGGAGTTTTGGAATGGTTAGAAATAATTGTATAAAGTTCTTTTTTTAGTTTCTGTATTTCCTCATGAACAATCTCTATTTCTGAAGCCTGACCATTTACACCACCCATCGGCTGATGAATCATCACTCTAGAATGAGTTAAAGCAAAACGCTTACCTTCCTTACCTGCAACAAGCAATACCGATGCCATCGAAGCAGCCATGCCAACACAAATTGTAGAGACATCACTTTGTACAAATTGCATAGTATCATATATGCCCAAGCCATCATAGACACTTCCACCTGGAGAATTGATATAGATGGAAATATCTTTACCAGGATCAGTAGAATCAAGATACAAGAGTTGCGCTTGTAATACGTTTGCTGTATAGCTATCTATTGGCGTGCCTAGAAAAATGACACGATCCATCATCAAACGCGAGAAGACATCCATTTGAGTGACATTCAAAGTACGCTCCTCCAAGATATATGGATTGAGATAATGAGCCTCGGACTTTATAACATCATCAAGTGCTTGACCATTTATGCCAAGATGACCTATGGCAAATTTTCTAAAATCGTCTTTTATCATACTTTTATTTCTTTTCAAACAATTTGTTAAATTCGTCAAGGGTGATTTCTTTAGTTGTAAGACTAACAACCTCTTTCATTGCCTCAATGAGTTTGCGATCAATGCTATGGTCTACAAGATTGTTTACCATATCTTGCTTTTGGATCATTTCGCTTGCATATTTTTCAATCAAATCATCTGGAATATTTGTCATTCCATACTGAGCAAATTGTGCGCGTGTTGCCTCAATGGCAGAATTTTTAATATCCTTATCATCAACCTTTATCTCAGTTTGTTTTACAAGTTTCTCACGAATAAGATGCCAAGTAAGTTCATCAAGTGATTTTTCAAAATTATCATCAACAAACTTTGCATCTTTTTCAGGATTATTTGCTCGCATTATCTTTTTTAACAAATCTTCAGGATATTGAAGTTTGCCTACTTTCTTTTCACAATAAGCACGCAAATCTAATAAGAAACGATAATCAGCATCACCTTTCAACTGCAACTTTAATCCCTCTGCAATTTTTGCACGAAATTCTTCCTCTGTCTTGCATACATCTTTCCCGTAAATAGCATCAAACATAGCCTGATCAACCGGTGCATCTTGATAACGAGTAATTTCTGTTATTTGGAATGTAAAGTCTGATTTCATCTCTACAGCCTCCTCCTTTGTAATCTTCAAAAGTGAAGCTAATTCAATAGTAGCACCTTCATATGCCATGAAAGGATTGAATGTGATGACATCACCTACTTTGCTCTTAGTAAAAACTTTCTTCTGTTCTTTATCTTTGAAATATGCTGGCATTAAAATAGCTCCTTCTACTACAACGCCATTCTCCTTATCACCACCTTCACCTTGCTCACGAAGATCACCTTTGAGCATATCTTTATCTTTGTATGTCTTTGATTTTGCAGGTTGTGCCATACGCGATGCGAACATTTTCACTTGCTTATCAATAAGTTCATCATCCACCTTAATATCATAATATGTCACTTTGTTTTTCTTTGTCATTGAAAGTTCAAACTCCGGAGCAACAGCAATATCAAACGTGAATGTAAATGTCTCATCTTTTTCAAAATTGGTGTCATCCTTAATCTCACACGGCATTGGAGTTCCCAATATTTGGACATTATTTTCCGTGATGTAAGCATTTACTTTCTCAGTAAGTATTGTATTTATTTCGCTCATTTTTACAGATACCCCATATTGCTTTTCAATCAAAGCCATTGGAGCATTGCCTGGACGGAAGCCGGGGATATTAGCTTTTTTTCGATAATCCTTAAGTGTTTTTTTTACTTTTTCTTCATAATCAGCTTTTTGAACAATAGCTGTTAACTTGCCATTAATTTTGTCGGCACAATCAAATGTAATCTTCATTTTCCTTATTATATTTTAATTTTCAAATATCTTTCTCCGTAGCTTGACGTTTCTGCTCATCAATGAGTTGAAAATCTTTTTTTCTAAGCACGAACGATGTACTCAAATATTTTTCTCTAACAATAGTATTTGATGATAATTCTTCAGGGGTGCCATGGAAAAGTATTCTTCCTTCAAACAACATGTATGCGCGATCTGTAATGCATAGGGTATCTTGCACATTATGGTCAGTGATAAGAATACCTATATTTTTATATTTAAGCTTCCAAACAATATGTTGAATGTCTTCAACAGCAATGGGATCCACTCCAGCAAATGGCTCATCAAGCATAATAAATTTTGGATCAATTGCCAAACAACGAGCAATCTCTGTTCGACGGCGTTCACCTCCCGACAATTGGTCTCCCTTGTTTTTTCTCACCTTTTCTAAGCGGAACTCCTTAATTAGGTTTTCAAGTTTATCTTTTCTCTCTTCTGTTGCCTTTCCTGTCATCTCAAGCACAGACATAATATTGTCTTCTACGCTCATTTTGCGGAAGACACTTGCTTCTTGTGGCAAATAGCCGATGCCTTGCCTAGCATGCCTAAACACAGGTTCATTTGTAATTTCTTTATCGTTGATATACACATGACCAGCGTTTGGTATGACTAGACCTGTAGTCATATAGAAGGATGTAGTCTTACCTGCACCATTAGGCCCTAAAAGGCCTACGATTTCTCCTTGACGCACTTGGAATGACACATCGTTGGCTACAGTACGCTTCCCATACTTCTTTACAAGACCTTCGCAACGGAGCACATCACAATCACTTCTAGTTTCTGAAATAGGCAAATCAAATACTTTTATTTGATGTTGATTTTCAACCATTGTATCTAAAAAATCTTCCATATAGTGCAAAATAGAAAGCAAATTTAATATATTCTCTTTGAACGACAAAATAAATTTATTTATTTTATAGTTTTATGGTTTTACCATTTTCTTCATATGTATAAACAAACTTTGATTCAAAGAGAAGAAACTTAATCTCTCATCTTCACTACATTTTCATCTAAATTATTTTAATTGTCAATTATGCATTGTTAATTGTGAATTGTTTTTATCTTTGCAGTCAAGCAAAATTATATATTACTCACCCAAAATGAAAACAACAATTTTACGATTTTTTCTCATAACATTAGTTCTATCAACGTATCCTTTGTCAAGCATAAATGCTCAAGTCAAGTTCGCAGGTACAACTGTTTTTAAGAATGATGATATCGAGATTCGCCAAATAGATGAACACACTTGGCACGGATTTGGAAATCTTGTTTATAACGAGTCAGTCTATCTTGTTGAAGGCGAAAAATATGCCCTTTTGATTGATGTTGGGACTCGCATTCCGCAACTTCACAAGATTATGGAAAATATCGTTCATAAACCCATCATTCTCGCAGCAACTCATGTACACCCTGATCATACCGGGTCTGCTATAAATGAATGGGATAGCATTTGGATAAATGCTGCCGACGAAGTAAACACACCAAAGTTTCTTCGCGAATACAAAGGCAAAAAATGTTACCTTGAAGACGGACAATTTTTTGACTTAGGAGATCGTAAAATCGAAGTTGTTTTCACTCCTGGGCACACTCCTGGTTCAACAACATTTATTGATAAAGAAGCTCATTACGGCTTCAGTGGTGATGCTTTTGGCTCTACAAACTTACTGATATTTACATCATTAAGCACGCAAATTGCTACGTGTCAACGTATGCTACGCTTTATCAATAAGTATGATTTAGAATTTTTATATCCCGGTCATAGCGAAAGTGGCTATTGTGAGACACCACAACGTCTAAAAGATGAAATCACCATTTGCGAAAGAATCCTTGACGGCTCAATAAAACCACAAAAAGGCGAGAATCAAACTTACGTTGTGGACAAGTATGGTGTGCGTATCAATTTTGATGATAAACATATTCGTTAAGGTTTGTTCTATAAATTCCAAAATACCGATTTTATCGTTATTTTCATTTATTAAATTCATGTAACAAACGATATTACTAATTTATGAAATATCTATTAACAACTATTTTTATGTTAATGCCGTTTTTGGCAGAAGCACAATATGTGAGCAAGGTTTGGAATCCCGATAATGGCGATGGTACATATTCAAATCCTATATTATTTGCTGATTATAGTGATCCTGATGTTTGCGTGGTAGGAGATGACTATTATCTTACGGCAAGCAGTTTCAATTGTATTCCAGGTCTTCCAATTCTACATTCAAAGGACCTCGTCAATTGGGAGATAATCGGTCACGCTCTTCATCAGCAGCTACCTATATCTCATTATGAAAAAGTTCAACATGGCAAAGGAGTTTGGGCACCAAGTATTAGAGTACACAACGGAATATTTTATATATATTGGGGTGACCCTGACTATGGCGTAATGATGACAAAAAGTTCCAATCCATCTTATGGTTGGAGTAAGCCACAATGTGTCATAAAGGGGAAAGGAATCATTGACACTTGTCCTCTCTGGGATGAAGACGGAAGATGTTATCTTGTAAATGCTTATGCGGCATCGCGAAAACATATTAATTCTATTTTGATGGTTAGAGAATTGTCTCTAGATGGTACTACGGCTATAGGCAATCCAACAATTGTGTTTGACGGTAATTCTAATGGAGATTTCACTTCTGAAGGCCCGAAATTCTACAAAAAAGATGGCTATTATTATATAATGTGGCCAGCGGGAGGTGTTGAGAATGGATGGCAAATGTGTGGGCGCTCTAAAAAACCTTATGGGCCATATGAATATCGTCGCGTCATGGATCAAGGTGGAAGTAGCATCAATGGGCCTCATCAAGGTGGATGGGTACATACGTCTATGGGTGAAGATTGGTTTGTACATTTCCAAGATAAAGGTTGTTATGGTAGAGTCGTACATCTGCAACCTATGAAATGGCATGACGGATGGCCTGTGATTGGTAGTGATGCTGATGGAGACGGAGTGGGCGAACCTGTTATGAAACATTGCAAACCAAAAACAAATGGCATTATTTGTGAAATAAACAATCCTATTGAGAGCGACGAATTTAATACTACTCAAATGGGACTACAATGGCAATGGCAAGCTAATTATAGGGAAGAGTATGGGATGCCAACTTCGCTTGGTATATTTCGCATATACACTCATAAGATGAAGAAGTCAGATAAAAATATGATGTGCGTACCTAATATGCTTCTTCAAAAAGTTACAAGTGAAACATTCCAAACAACAACAAAAATCTGTTTGGCAGCCAAAGCATCTGGACAATGCGGAGGATTGGTTATGATGGGTCGAGACTATTCTGCTCTTGCAGTAAAACGTGTTGGCGAAAAGTTTGAACTCCAACATATAATTTGCAAGGATGCAGACAAAGACTCTCTTGAAACAATTAAGACACTAGCTATATTTCATCCATCTTCGCAAGATAAAACTGATTATAAACCTGCATTATACATGACCATCTATTTGCGCTTAAATGTAGAAAAAGGTGGAAAGATACGATTTGCTTATAGTCTTGATGGGAAAAAGTTCAAATCATGTAGCAACACATTCCAAATGCGTGAAGGTGTATGGATTGGTGCAAAGATGGGGCTATTTGCAGTTGAACCACCAACAGATGCAAATGGCAAAATCACCGATTGCGGATATCTTGATGCAGATTGGTTTAGAATTGATAGATAATCCTTACTCTATACTCAAAGAAAGAGTCAATATTAATAATGTTTGGTTCATATTACTATAAAGATTGTATAAATAGATATGACTATTTGCCCCATATGGTAAAAGAAATCTTATTTTTCTCACGCAAGTGAGCTATTTTTGATTCGTTTTCAAAGAGCGCACCATATACCAAATACCTATGATAGCGAGTGGGATGCTTAATATCTGACCCATATCTAAGAGCATGCCTTGTTCAAAATCCTCCTGAACCTCTTTTAGATATTCTATAAAGAAACGGAATATAAAGATAGAACCTACACAATAACCGAAGAAGAACCCCGTGCCAAGCGATTGACGGAACTTTGTTTGACGATAAAGTAAGACACCGATTACCCCAACCAAACCATAAAAGAGCGCTTCATAAAGTTGCGAAGGGTGGCGAGGAAGCATATCTACTTTTTCAAACACAAATGACCATGGCACATCGCTGACCCTACCTACAATCTCGCTATTCATTAGGTTACCAATGCGAATCATCATACTTACAAATGGTGCTCCAATGGCGACATTGTCCAAAACATAAAGGTATGAATACTTGTATTTTCGACAATAGATAATAAATGAAACAAACATTCCTAGCACTCCACCATGGGATGCAAGGCCTTCGTACCCTGTAAAATGCCATCTACCATCAGCTAGATGGTGTATTGGCAAAAACATTTCCACAATGTGCTCACCAGAAGAAAGGAAATACTCCGGCTGATAAAATATGCAATGCCCTAAACGTGCGCCTATCAGCACACCACAGAACATATATATGAACAACGGATCATAGTCTTGTGCAGGTCGCTTATAGTCATGATATAATTTTTTTACAATAAGATATCCAATTAGCAAGCCTATGAGCCAACAAGTGGCATACCAACGAACAACAAAACCACCAATAGAGAATATTTCTGGATTTGGGTTCCAAGAAATAAAAAGTTCGATTTCACTCATTATACATTAAATCTAAAGTGCATTATATCACCATCTTCAACTATATAGTCTTTACCTTCAATACTAAGTTTGCCAGCTTCACGAACTGCTGATTCCGAGCCATATTGCAGGTAGTCTCCATACTTAATGACTTCAGCTCGAATAAATCCTTTTTCAAAGTCGGTATGTATCACTCCTGCACATTGTGGAGCTTTCCATCCTCGATGATATGTCCATGCTTTTACTTCCATTTCACCGGCAGTAATAAATGTTTCAAGATTGAGCAGACTATATGCTTTTTTTATTAAGCGATTAACGCCACTTTCTTTTAATCCAAGTTCGGAAAGAAATAGTTGCTTATCATCATAATTATCTAATTCGGCAATATCTTCTTCCGTCTTTGCGGCAATTACCATTGCTTCGGCCCCTTCGGAAGCAACAATCTCTTCAATCCTGCGAGAATAGTCGTTACCCGTCTTTGCAGAAGCCTCATCAACGTTACAGACATAGAGCACAGGCTTAGCTGTAAGCAAAAATAAGTCATGAGCTACGCGTTGTTGTTCTTTTGTTTCAAATATGACAGTACGCGCATTCAATCCTTTTTCCAAAGCTTCTTTATAACGAGAGAGAACTTCTATTGCGAGTTTTGCGTCTTTATTTCCTGCGGCAGCAGCCTTTTGGTCTTTTGCAAAGCGTGAGTCAATGGTTTCTAAGTCTTTAAGTTGTAGTTCAATATCTATAATTTCTTTGTCTCGGATAGGGTTTACACTACCATCCACATGAGTGATATTATCATCGTCAAAACACCTTAGAACATGTATTATGGCATCTGTTTCGCGAATATTCCCTAGAAACTTATTTCCCAAACCTTCTCCTTTACTAGCCCCTTTTACTAATCCGGCAATATCAACTATTTCGCAAGTCGCTGGCACGATACGTCCAGGGTGTACGAGTTCTGCAAGTTTTGTCAATCTTTCATCAGGAACCGTAATTATGCCAATGTTTGGTTCAATTGTGCAAAATGGGAAATTTGCCGATTGTGCCTTCGCGTTACTCAAACAATTAAATAGAGTTGATTTACCCACATTGGGTAGCCCAACAATACCACATTTTAATGCCATATTTTCTTTTTTTAATTATTTCGTATAATCTTACTTGCTTTATTAAACTCTTAAAACACCGATTTTGTAACCAAATTTTCTTTATATAAGTTTTTTCGGCGCAAAGATAATAATATTTGACAATTAACACACTTTGTGTATTTTTCCATTTGTATCACAGCAACATGGTTAATGCGAACTTTACCTTACTTTTGACTTGCACAAAATGTTTTTCATTCCTAATTAATGAGCTTCCAACCAGTTCTTACCCCAACCCGAATCGACAATCAATGGTACAGACATTTGGAAAGCATTTTGCATGCTATCAATGACTATTTGCTGTAAATGTTCTTCTTCGCCTGGATAAACCGAAAAATTGAGTTCATCATGTACTTGTAGAATCATCTTTGACTTTAATTTCTCTTGCCGCATTTTTTTATCTATCGCCACCATGGCAACTTTTATGATGTCTGCTGCAGTACCTTGAATTGGGGCATTAATAGCATTTCTTTCTGCATAACCACGTACCGTCCCATTTTGCGAGTTGATATCAGCTAGATAGCAACGCCTTCCAAATAGTGTCTCTACGTAGCCTTTCTCGCGAGCCTTCTCTTTCGCCTTTTCCATATATACCCTAATGCCTGGATAAGTTTGGAAGTATTCTTCGATGAGTTCTTTTGCTTCAGCTCGAGACACTTGCATTCTTTCGGCCAATCCAAATGTGGTGATGCCATAGATAATGCCAAAGTTTGCCACCTTAGCTTTACGGCGTTCCTCTGCAGTAACATCTGAAATAGGTTTTTTATATACTTTTGCGGCAGTAGAAGCATGGATATCTTCTCCGGAACGAAAAGCCTCAATCATATTTTTATCACCACTAATATGGGCCATTATTCGAAGTTCTATTTGTGAATAGTCTGCCGAGAAAAACAAGCAGTTCTTATCTGGTATAAAAGCCTTTCTCACCTCTTTCCCTGCATCGTCACGCACAGGGATGTTTTGCAAGTTAGGATTAGATGATGATAAACGCCCCGTTGCTGTTATGGCTTGATTGAACGATGTGTGTAAATAGCCGTTATCATCAGTCATTTTTGGGAATGCGTTTATGTATGTTGAGAGCAGTTTTTTGTACCCACGATAATCTAGTATTCGGGCTACTATTTCATGACTTTTAAGCCCTTGTAGCACCTCTTCAGATGTAACATATTGCCCACTTTTCGTCTTTTTCGGTTTGTCCATTATCTGTAATTTGGCAAAGAGAATGTCGCCAACTTGTTTTGGTGATGATATGTTGAATTCTTCACCAGCCAAGGCATAGATTTCTTTTTCAATAGCATTTATGCGTATGGTAAAATCACGAGAGGTCTCCTCAAGCGAATTTTTATCTATCATCACTCCATTCATTTCCATTCGTGCCAAAATAGGCATTAGTGGCATTTCAATATTTATAAATAGATCGTAGAGTCCATCACGTTTCAAATCTTCTTCAAGGGATTCTTTAACTTCCCATGTGTAGCATCCATCATCATATTGACGTATATCTGGATGCAACAAATAACGCGCTATCATTATGTCGAAGAATGGGCCTTTGAGTTCGTTGCCTTTTTTTGCTTCTTCCAAAATTGTATGTTTGAGATCGTAGCCGATAAGCACATCATTTATCATTCGACAATTTTCATATTGTCTTTTGTCTATCAAAGGTTCTTGTGGTAAGTCGGGGTCAACACTAAAAGCACCAAAAAGGTCGAGTTCACCACTTTCATATGGCTTAGTCTTTGATCTTTGTTTCAGGTCTTTTTTCTCTTGCTCATGCTGATTCTTTTCATTACCGAACAGGCGCTCTGCCAACCCACGAAATTCCAATTTAGCAAAAAGTGACTTTACTTGCTCTCTATTAGGTTCTTTGCGTTTTAATTCGTCCAAATCAAACTCAACAGGTACATCTGTGATGATAGTAACGAGACGCTTTGAGCGAAGTATTCCCTCTTTGTTGTCTTTTATCTTTGTGGCTATACTGCCTTTTAGTTCGTTGATGTGTTCAAAGAGATTTTCTATGCTGCCATATTGTTTGATGAGTTGCGTTGCTGTTTTTGGCCCCACCCCTGGGCATCCCGGTACATTATCGCTAGCATCGCCCATAAGTCCGAGAATGTCTATCACTTGTTTTGGCGTGCTAATACCATGTTTTGCACAAATCTCTTCCGGGCCAAGTTTATCAAATCCATTCCCAAAATGTTGTGGTCGCAACATTTTTACGTTGTCTTTCACCAATTGTCCATAGTCTTTGTCAAGTGTCATCATCAGTGTCTGTATATCGGAGAGCTGTGATGCTTTTGTTGCGAGTGTTCCTATCACATCGTCAGCTTCAAAGCCGTTGACTTCGTAGATAGGTATATTCATGGCATTTAAGATGTCTTTTATTATTGGTACAGCTATAGTGATGTCTTCTGGCGTTTTTTCTCGTTGTGCTTTATAATTTGCGTCTATCTCCATACGAAAATTTCCTCCGTGTGGGTCAAAAGCCACTCCTATATAGTCGGGAGTTTCTCTTGTCAAAATATCATAGATTGTATTTACAAAGCCGAATATAGCAGAAGTATTTATTCCCCGACTATTTATGCGTGGGCTTTTAATGAAAGCATAATAAGCCCTATATATCATCGCATAAGCATCTATGAGTATAAGTTTTTTCATCTTAAGATTTTTATTATTTGTGCAAATATAGCAAAGAATTATCAATAAAATAGTACTTTTGCAAGAAGTAAATGGATTCCTTGCGGAACATATATCATCCTATAGAAGCAGAGTTGGAAGAATTCTCTGTATTATTTCGCCATTCGTTATCGCATACGGAGGGTATGTTAAACGATGCCTTGGCACACATTTGCAATCGTGGGGGGAAAATGATGCGCCCTATTCTTGTCATGCTCATTGCCAAAATGTTTGGTCGTATTAATATGGTGACTCTCAATGGAGCTTTAGGACTTGAGTTGCTTCATACAGCTTCACTTGTCCATGATGATGTTGTTGATGATAGTAGTGAGCGTCGTGGTCAGGCTTCTGTCAATGCGTTATTTAATAATAAGGTATCCATTTTGGTTGGTGACTTTATTCTCTCTACAGCTCTTTTTTATGTAGCAAAAACGAAGCATAATGATATTGTCGCTCATTTGGCCAACCTAGGGCGTACGCTTTCTAATGGAGAAATAAAGCAATTAGAGAATATTGACAACAAGTCTATTACAGAAGAGTCCTATTATACTATCATCCATCATAAGACGGCATCCCTTTTTGGTGCCTGTGCCCGTATTGGAGCCATGTCTGTAAATGCTAAAGAAGAGGATGTGCTTGCTGCCGAAAAGTTTGGCGAAACTCTTGGCGTCATATTTCAGATTAGAGATGATATATTTGACTATTACGAATCGTCTGAAATTGGCAAACCCACTGGTAATGATATGAGTGAGGGTAAGCTCACTCTTCCTGTCATTCACGCTCTGCTCACGAGTGGCAATGATGATATGTTTCGCCTAGCGCGCAAGGTGAAGTCAAAAAATGTTGATAAAGAAGATATTGCTCGTCTTGTGGCCTTTACCAAGCAAAATGGCGGTATAGAATATGCTGAAAAAAAGATGATAGAGCTGAAAAGTGCTGCTCTCAACTTTATTTCTCGTTGTCACGACACCGAAATTCGTACAGCCCTTTCTTGCTATCTTGATTTCATCATTCAAAGAACTAAATGATAATTATTTGTAGTGCTTTTCTTGGCTTTTAGCTCGACAGAACAAAATTCTTGTTTACTTCTGCTCTCACCATGTGCAAGTTCTAACAAATAAGCAACCATTCGTCTATATAAAATGAGTTATAAGTTATAAAGACGCAGAGCTTTGCTTGTCTAAGCACCTACGGAGCACAAGAATGAGTTATGATAAAAAATTTTTACGATAGTTGCTCCGCAATACGATAGTAAACTTTTGCACGAGAGTTGCTTTGCAACACTTTACCAACGTATTAGTGCAGACTTTGTTCGCTATCGTGAAAGGCTCTGCTCATCTATCATTACCCGAAGAAGAAATAAGCCACAAGAACAGCGGCGACAAGTCCGATAAGGTCTGTCAGTAATCCGGCAGTTACAGCATGTCTTGTCTTTCTTATGCTTACACTACCAAAATATACCGCCAATATATAAAATGTTGTATCTGTACTTCCTTGGAAGATGCAACTCAATCGTCCTATAAACGAGTCGGCACCGTATGTTGTCATGGCGTCCACCATCATTCCACGCGCTCCGCTTCCTGACAATGGCTTCATAAGTGCTGTTGGTAGTGCTCCTACCCACTGACTATCGACACCTGTCTGCTTAACGCACCATGAAATGCCTTCTATGAGCCAGTCCATTGCGCCAGATGCACGGAACACTCCTATGCCTACGAGTATTGCTACCAAATAAGGTATAATAGTTATTGCTGTTTTGAATCCGTCCTTTGCTCCTTCAACAAACGATTCATACACATTCACTTTTTTTCTTATTCCTGATAGTATGAACGCTATGATGATTATCATTAGTATTATATTGGCAGCTGACGAGCTCACCATTGACATTGTCTCATCGTTCATTGTGCTAAATATAAAGATGATGCTAGCAAAGAAAAGCATCAAGCCACCAAAGGTGCAAATGAGTGTTCGATTAAAGAGGTTTATCTTTTGGTATATGCTTGTTACGATGATTCCTCCCAATGTGCAGAAAAAAGTCTGTATCAACAGCGGTATAAAGATGTCGGTTGCATCAGCTGCTCCAAGTTGTGTGCGATAGACCATTATACTGACCGGTATCAAACATAATCCCGATGTGTTGAGCACAAGGAACATTATCATTGGGTTTGTCGCAGTATCTTTTTTAGGGTTCAGTTCTTGCATTTCTTTCATTGCCTTGAGTCCGAGTGGCGTAGCAGCATTATCCAATCCTAACAAGTTAGCCGCAATATTCATAAAAATACTTCCTGTTACAGGATGTCCTTTTGGTATTTCTGGGAATAGTTTTACGAAAATGGGGCTCAAAAATCTTGCCAAAGCGTTTACCACTCCACCTTTTTCGCCTATTTTCATTATTCCCAACCATAGTGATAGCACTCCTGTCAGTCCTAATGATATTTCAAAAGCCGTCTTTGCTGAAGAGAAGGTTGCATCCATCATACTTGGAAACACCTCATAATCGCCCAAGAACAGTAGTTTCACAATTGCTATGATAAATGCTATGAGGAAAAATCCTATCCAAATATAATTAAGTGCCATTTTCTGTTATTAAAATTCTATTTTGTTGCAAATTTATACAATACCCCTATTTTAGCCAAATACATGAGATAGAAATAATCGCTTGCTTTAATTTATGCCTCATCAAGGCATACCTTGCTTCTGTCGGCTAACAAGATAGGTATATGTTCCGTTTATGGCTATTCAAGATAGCTCATGACACCTTCTTAAATCATAAAGTATCCAAAAACGGACATTTGAGAATATTGATAAGGTAGAAAGTGTGGTAGGAGTGAATGATAGCGACAAGAATTTCAAATATTAAGAGCTCTATCTTGATCTTTCTGCTCTACCACCGAAGGAACGCTCAATCATTGCCTTATTATTCTATCTTGAAGGGTATTCCATATGATAGATGGCGAAGGTAATGATTAAATCCGTTTATGGCCTTAACAAAAAAACCTAATAACAATTACGTTATCAGGCTTTTCTGTACCCAGACCCGGGATCGAACCGGGATGGATTGCTCCACTGGTGTTTGAGACCAGCGCGTCTACCGATTCCGCCATCTGGGCAAAGCGGTTGCAAATGTAAGTAAAAGAAATCACAATGCAAAATTTTTTTGACGCATTGATGGTTTTATAGCCAAAATCACGTACCTTTGCGCAGATTTTACGAAAGTATTGTCTATGACAATATTTTCAAAGATGTTTTTGATGTAATAATTTAGATGTTAAAAGAAATTTTATGAACGTAATTACAAAGAAGGTCTCATTGCCAGACGGAAGACAAATCAGCATTGAGACAGGGAGATTGGCGAAACAAGCCGACGGCGCAGTAATGCTTACACTTGACAATACTGTACTCATTGCAACTGTTTGCGCCGCAAAAGATGCTATACCGGGAACTGACTTTATGCCACTACAAGTGGAATATCGCGAAAAATATTCAGCTGCAGGTCGATTCCCCGGAGGGTTTACAAAGCGCGAAGGAAAACCAAGTGATGAGGAAATACTTACTTGCCGACTCATTGATCGCGCACTTCGCCCATTATTCCCATCAAACTACCACGCAGAAGTTTATGTGAATGTTATCGTATTCTCTGCTGACGGCGTTGATATGCCCGACGCATTGGCAGGATTTGCTGCAAGCGCTGCACTTGCTTGTTCCGACATACCATTTGAATGCCCAATATCAGAGGTACGCGTAGCACGCATCAATGGAGAATATGTCATCAACCCTTCCTTTGAAGCGCTTAAACAAGCCGACATGGATCTTATGGTAGGTGCATCGGAGGAAAACATCATGATGGTGGAAGGAGAGATGAAAGAAGTCTCCGAACAAGACCTACTTGACGCTCTAAAAGCTGCTCATGACGCTATAAAGCCACAATGCCAATTGCAGAAAGAGTTAATGAAAGAACTTGGAACAGATGTCAAACGCGAATATTGCCATGAAATAAATGATGAAGACCTTCGTGCCGATATTGCTAAAGTTTGCTATCAGCCGGCATATGACATAACAAAACAGGGATTGGAAAAACAAGCTCGCACAGAAGGATTTGAAAAGATTCGCGAAGAATATAAAGAAGCTTATCTTGAAGCACACTCAGAGCTCACAGATGAAGAAAAAGAAGAAAAAGCAACACTCATCGACCGTTACTATGCTGATGTAGAACGCGATGCAATGCGTCGTTGCATACTTGATGAAGGCATACGCCTTGACGGACGTAAGACTGTTGATATTCGTCCTATATGGTGTCAAGTACCAGCATTGCCTTATCCGCACGGAAGTGCTATTTTCACCCGTGGAGAGACACAGGCGTTGGCAACTGCTACACTTGGCAACAAAATGGATGAAAAATTGGTAGATGGAGCTCTTGAACGTTATTACAATAAATTCCTTCTACACTATAACTTTCCTCCATTCTCAACTGGCGAGGCTAAAGCACAACGCAGTGTAGGTCGTCGTGAAATAGGACACGGACATCTTGCATGGCGCGGTATAAAAGGACAAATACCAGAAGACTTCCCTTATACTGTACGTGTAGTTTCAGATATTCTTGAGTCTAACGGCTCTTCTTCAATGGCTACAACATGCGCTGGGACAATGGCTCTTATGGATGCTGGTGTACCTTTGAAGAATCCTGTTGCCGGTATAGCCATGGGGCTCATCAAAAATCCTGGAGAAGATAAATATGCGATCCTTAGCGATATCCTTGGTGATGAAGATCATCTCGGAGATATGGATTTCAAGACCACTGGTACAAAAAACGGGCTTACAGCAACACAAATGGATATAAAATGTGACGGACTGTCATACGAAATCCTAGAACAAGCACTCATGCAAGCAAAAGCAGGTCGTGAGCATATTATGGGCGAAATGATGAAAGCCATTGCAGAACCACGTGCCGAATTCAAACCGCAAGTACCACGCATGGAAATGATTATGTTGCCGAAGGAGATGATTGGAGCTGTGATCGGCCCTGGAGGAAAGGTTATTCAGGCCATGCAAGAAGAAACAGGTACAATTATCACCATTGATGAAGAGGAAAGTGGCATGGGCAAATGTATCGTAAGCGGTCCTAACAAAGAGGCCATCAACGCTGTAATGGCAAAAATACGCGCCATCATCGCTGTTCCTGAGATTGGAGAAGTTTATGAAGGTAAAATCCAATCTATCATGCCATATGGTGTTTTCGTAGAATTTATGTCAGGGAAAGACGGATTGCTACATATCAGCGAGATTTCATGGAATCGCCTTGAGACCATTGAGGAATCTGGACTTAAAGAAGGTGACAAAATCACCGTCAAATTAACCGATATTGATAAGAAAACCGGCAAATTTAAACTCTCACATCGCGTACTTACTCCAAAGCCAGAAGGTTATATTGAGCGTGAACGTCGCCCACGCCCACAACGCGATGGTAGAGAACGCGGTCCACGTCGTGAAGACAAAGAACAAGAACAAAACTAAACAAAATAGGAAGAGGTACGCAAATAGCAACCCATGAATAAATGTCTTGAAATCATGGCTCCTGTAGGCTCACGCGAAAGCCTACAGGCTGCAATACAAGCCGGTGCCGATAGTGTCTACTTCGGCATCGGTCGTTTGAATATGCGTTCGCACTCGGCAAACCACTTCACTATTGATGACCTAAAAGAGATTGCAGCACATTGCAATGCAAATGGTGTAAAAACATATCTCACTCTGAACACCATTATTTACGATGAAGACATTGACGATATGCACAAGATCGTTAATGCAGCAGTACAAGCGAAAATCTCAGCTGTTATTGCTTGTGATATTGCAGTAATGTTGTATTGTCGACAACAAGGAATGGAAGTGCATCTTTCAACACAACTTAACATATCAAACATAGAGGCACTGAAATTCTATGCTCAATTTGCAGATGTTGTGGTCTTAGCTCGCGAACTCAACTTAAAGCAAGTAGCTGAAATACACCACCATATCTGTCAAGAAAATATCTGCGGACCAAGCGGAGAACTAGTTCGTATAGAAATGTTCTGCCATGGAGCTTTATGTATGGCAATAAGTGGCAAGTGTTATATGTCGCTCGACAATATAGGCAGAAGTGCAAATCGTGGCGAATGCATGCAAATATGTCGCAGAGGATACATACTGACCGACAGAGAAACAGGAACAGAGCTTGAGGTGGACAATAAATACATCATGTCGCCAAAAGACCTCAAAACAATCCGTTTCATTGATAAGATGATAGCTGCAGGAGTGAGAGTCTTCAAAATAGAAGGACGTGCACGATCAGCCGAATATGTATATACAGTGGTAAAATGCTACAAAGAGGCTATTGTTGCTGCACAAGATGGAAAACCAGAGCTTTGGGATACTCTTTGCAACAAGTGGGATGAACAACTAAAAACTGTATTCAATCGTGGTTTTTGGGATGGATACTATCTTGGACAGCAAATTGGAGAATGGAACAGCAACTATGGTAGCAATGCCACAGAGAAAAAGGTCTATATCGGTAAAGGTGTACGCTACTTTAGTAACATCGGTGTAGCAGAATTTAAGATGGAAGCAGGAGATTTCAAAAAAGGTGACCATCTACTCATTACGGGGCCAACAACAGGAGTCATCTATCTCACAGCAGAAGAAATACGCTACAACTTGAATCCCGTAGAAGAAGCACTCAAAGGGCAAAGCATATCAATGCCAATAAAAGAAAAAATACGCCCTTCTGACAAATTATACAAACTTATAAAAAGTGAATAAATCTTGTGTGCTAGACAAAAGATAGTAGTCAATAAAATGAAATTAAAAGAATTGAAAATTTCTATAACATCTATAAGGCAGAATATATTCTTCATCTTTGCCATATTAGCATGCATACCATCTAATGCGCAAATTAACAAGCATTTAGACAATTTATTAGATGTTCCTTTTCTACAAAAAACACAGATTGGTATAATGATTTATGACCTTGACGCAGATTCTATGATATATTGCAAAAACGAAAAGCAAACTCTGCGCCCTGCATCAACTATGAAGATACTCGTGGCAACAGCTGCACTTGACACGCTACATGCCAACTATACCTATCGCACAGAACTTTGGAGAGATGGAGAGGTGAAAGAAGGCATTCTTGATGGAGATCTTATAGTAAAAGGAGGTTTCGACCCCGCATTCGATAGTCTCGATGCAAAAGCTTTCGTAGATGAAGTGAAAACACTCGGCATAGACATGATACGTGGAAACGTCATCTTTGATGTCAGTTTTAAAGATTCTATAAAATGGGGCAAAGGATGGTGTTGGGATGATGAAAATTATGACCTCATACCATTATGCTATAATCATGAACATAAAAATATTTTTGCAGATGCATTCACTCAACAATTATATACTGCAACCGAAGGAGCACAGTGGGCAAGTAGAGGCAAACGCGAACTTATCGCAGAGCGCATAAGACCTATTACTGAAATACTTACAAAAATGATGAAAGAAAGTGATAATCTATATGCAGAAAGCATGCTCTTCCAACTAGCACATCGAATGAATGGCGATAGAGCATCGGCTGATGACGGATTAGAGTATATAAAGGATTTGGTCAGAAAAGTAGGTCTCAATCCCGATGACTACAAATTTGTCGATGGAAGTGGATTGTCATTATATAATTATGTTAGTGCCGAATTGCTTTGCCGAATTCTAAGATATGCTTGGCAAAAACAGGATATTTTTAATCAAATATACCATGCTATGCCCATCGCAGGACGTGATGGTACATTACAGAAAAGAATGCATGGGACATATGCCGAAAACAATGTGCATGCCAAGACGGGGACAGTAACAGGCGTTTCATCTCTAGCAGGATATTGCACGGCAAGAAACGGACATACAATATGCTTTGCTATAATAAATCAAGGTGTAATGCAGCAAAGTAAAGCACACGCACTGCAAGACGAGATATGCAACACAATATGTAAATATTAAACAAGAAAGGATAATAGAAAATATTATGCAAGACATTAGAAACATTGCAATCATCGCACATGTAGACCATGGAAAGACTACACTTGTAGACAAGATGATGCTAGCAGGAAATCTCTTCCGCGAGGGACAAAACAATTCAAGTCAAGTGCTTGATGCTAACGATCTTGAAAGAGAGCGCGGAATAACTATACTTTCTAAAAACGTTTCGATAAACTATAAAGGGACAAAAATCAACATAATTGACACTCCGGGACACTCTGATTTTGGAGGCGAAGTGGAACGCGTACTAAATATGGCAGACGGATGTTTGTTACTTGTTGATGCTTTTGAGGGACCAATGCCACAAACACGTTTTGTACTACAAAAAGCATTACAAATAGGATTGAAACCAATTGTTGTAGTTAATAAGGTAGATAAACCTAACTGTCGCCCTGAAGAAGTTTATGAGATGGTTTTTGATCTTATGTTCTCGCTTAATGCAACAGAAGACCAATTAGATTTTCCTGTAGTTTATGGTAGCGCCAAACAAGGCTGGATGGGACCCGAATGGGATAAACCTACAGACAACATCACATATTTGCTTGACCAAATCATTGAACACATTCCTGCTCCGGAATATCTTGATGGAACTCCACAAATGCTTATCACCTCTCTTGACTACTCAACATATACAGGGCGAATTGCTGTGGGCAGAGTGCATCGTGGAGTATTGACACAAGGACAACAAATCACGATCTGTCATCGAAATGGCTCGATGGAACATACAAAAATTAAAGAGCTTCACACATTTACAGGCATGGGGCATACTGCAACCGATAGTGTATCAAGTGGAGATATTTGCGCCGTCATCGGGCTATCCAACTTTGAAATTGGTGATACACTCTGCGATGCAGAATTGCCGGAGGCTCTACCTACAATAAGTATTGACGAGCCTACGATGAGCATGCTCTTTACTATCAATGATTCTCCTTTCTTCGGGAAAGAAGGTAAATTCGTCACATCACGGCATATCAATGACCGTCTGCAAAAAGAACTAGAGAAAAACCTTGCTCTTCGTGTAGAGGCATTTCCTAACTCTACAGATAAATGGATTGTTAGTGGACGTGGTGTATTGCACATCTCTGTATTGATTGAAACTATGAGACGTGAGGGTTATGAACTACAAGTAGGGCAGCCACAAGTCATCTATAAAGAAATAAACGGAAAACGATGCGAGCCTATTGAGGAGCTGACTATAAATGTACCTGAAGAATTTGCTAGCAAGATGATTGACATGGTAACACGTCGCAAAGGCGAAATGACTTCAATGGACTCTCAAGAAGATCGAGTAAACATTGAATTTGATATGCCTTCACGCGGAATTATTGGCTTGCGTACGAATATACTCACAGCATCGCAAGGCGAAGCTATTATGGCACACCGTTTCAAAGAATATCAGCCTTACAAAGGTGATATTGAGCGTCGTGTGAATGGTAGTATGATAGCCCTTGAGACGGGCAATGCCTTTGCCTATTCTATTGATAAGCTACAAGATAGAGGCCGTTTCTTTATTGCTCCAGGCGAAGATGTCTATGCAGGACAAGTAGTAGGCGAACATGTTCATGATAATGACCTTGTCATAAATGTGACCAAAGCCAAACAACTAACCAACACACGCGCAAGTGGTAATGATGACAAGGCACACATAATACCAAAAACAGAATTCAGCCTTGAAGAGGCCCTAGAATATATCAAAGAAGATGAATTGGTAGAGGTGACACCAAAGAGTATGCGTATGCGCAAAGTTATTCTTGACCATCTTACAAGGAAACGCACCGGAAAAGAATAAAAAGAAAACGGAAACGAAACACTTTAAGCAAGTACTTCTTTCAGAGGTATCATGACAAAGTCCCTCTCCTGCATCAAAGGATGGGGGATTTTTAATTCGGCAGTATCAACCTTTTCTTCGCCATAAAGTAAAATATCTATGTCAATGGTACGATCATGATAAACACCACCACTACTTTTGTGTGTTCTGCCCAATTGTAGTTCTATCTGCTGTGTACAATATAATACTTCAAAAGGGGATAGGTCAGTATGACAACGAATAACTACATTTACAAAATCATTTTGAGAAACAAAACCTTTTGGCTTGGAGAAATAAAATGACGAGCGGGCAAGGACATCTCCTACCCGTTCGCCTATTTTGACAATTGCCTGCTCAATCAGTTTCTCTCTATTCCCGAGATTAGAGCCAATTCCCAAATACAAAGCATCAGTCATTGAGAATTAGCATTGCATCACCATAGCAACCAAACTTATAACCATTGTCAATTGCTAATTCATAAGCTTTTTTTACCAAATCATATCCACCGAAAGCACTCTCTACCATTAGTAGTGTAGAAAGTGGATGATAGAAATTGCCTACCATACAATTTGCTACACGGAAAGAATAAGGAGGATAAATAAACTTATTTGTCCAACCTTCAAATTCTTTTATATCACCGTCTGTTCCCACAGCAGTTTCGAGTGAACGCAAAACACTTGTACCAACTGCAAGAACGCGACGTCCTTCATTCTTTGTAGTATTTACCATTTCACAAGTCTCCGCACTAAGAGTGAGCTGTTCGCTATCCATCTTATGCTTTGAAAGGTCTTCGACATCAATCTCATTAAAGTTGGCCAACGATGAGTGGAGTGTTAAAAATGACATGTTTATATCTCTGATTTCGAGACGTTTCAACAGCTCTCTAGAGAAATGCAAACCAGAAGCAGGGGCAGTCACAGCACCTTCATGCTTTGCATATAGACATTGGAAATTTGTAATATCTTCAGGTTTTGCACTTCTTCTATCTGTAATATACTGTGGGAGTGGAGCTTCACCAAGAGCATACAATGAAGTACAAAAATCTTCATGTTCTTTAAGCTTTTCCTCCTCTGTTTTTTCTTTGCTATCGCTACCATAAAGAAAACGCAAAGTACGCCCACGAGATGTCGTATTATCGATGACCTCTGCCACCATGTTGCTACTTTCATCAAAGAAGAGCTTATTGCCAATACGAATCTTACGAGCAGGCTCTACTAAGACATCCCATAAACGCATGTCACGATTCAGTTCTCTGAGTAGGAGCACTTCTATACGTGCATCTGTTTTCTCCTTCATGCCATATAGACGTGCCGGAATAACCTTTGTATCATTAAACACAAAGGTATCTCCCTCAGAAAAATAGTTTATAATGTCTCTAAACTCAATGAAGGATTTCTTCTTTCCTTTACCATCAAGCGGATGCCCTTTTTCGTCTTTATGAAACATCTCTATTTCCTGCGACTGTTTATGAATGACCATCATGCGACATTCATCACGATGCAAAGGAGGATACAAAGCTACATCCTTGTCTGTAAGATGGAAAAAATTAAAATCAGATAATCTCATATATTATTATATTAAATGTTTTTCTCTTCATCCATATCGTATTCATGCTCTATCCATTCTTGGAATTCATCAAGCGTCAAGCAGTTTTCTAACGCAACATTACCTATACGCGTGCGGCACAATGTTGTAAGATAAGCCCCCGACTGCAATGCTTCGCCAATATCTCTTGCTAGGGCACGAATATAGGTACCCTTACTACATACTACGCGTATTGACATTTGCATATTCTCATCATCAAAACTCATCAGCTCTATTTCATCTATAATGAGCGTCTTTGGCTTCAGTTCTACCTTTTTCCCCTTACGAGCAAGTTTGTATGCAGGCTTTCCTCCTACCTTGCAAGCAGAAAACTCTGGTGGTGTTTGTTCTATGGTGCCGATAAACTGTGTAAGAGTCTTCTCTATAAACTCGCGCGTAATATGAGAGGTTGGATAAGTTTTATCCACTTCATGCTCCATGTCATAACTCGGTGTCGTGGCACCAAGTTGTAGAGTTGCAATATATTCTTTAGTCCCATATTGGAACTCTTCTATTCTCTTTGTAGCCTTACCGGTACACAATATCAAGACCCCCGTCGCCAAAGGGTCTAACGTTCCGGCATGCCCTATCTTCAGCCTCTTCACGTCCAACTTTCTTGACAGACGTGTACGTACAAAAGCCAAAGCCCCAAAACTACTCAGCCGATAGGGCTTGTTTATGTATATAACCTCACCTTTGATGAAGTCTTTCATATTTGTTTTATTTGGTTACAGAGATTGCAAGAGCAATACTATACCAATAATTGCACAATATATCGCAAAATATATCAGCTTGCCTCTCTTCACAATGCTTATCATCCATTTACAAGCGAAGCACCCCGAAACAAAAGCTGTAACAAAACCTATTATTAGTGCCACAACAGATATTTCGCCAAAGACAATGCTTACCCCTCCCTTTAGCATCTTCACTATATCGAGCATAGCTTCGCCCAAGATAGGTGGGATCACCATTAAGAATGAGAATTGAGCTAACTTCACCTTATCATTACCTAGCAATAGTCCTGTTGCAATTGTACTGCCAGAGCGGCTCAAACCAGGCATCACAGCCACCGCCTGTGCCAATCCAATAATGAGAGCATCTTTCTTTGAGATATTCTCCTTGCTACGTGGGCGCATAAAGAAAGAGAGTGCAAGCAATAATGCCGTACACAAAAGCATTGCTCCAACTATTGCTAGACCACTACCAAAAATCTCTTCGACATAATCCTTAAAGAAGACACCTACGATACCTACAGGAATCATTGATATTATGATATTCAGCGCATAGCGTTGCTCATCGTTAATTCCGCCTTCCGTATGTTTAAAAAGTCCTTTGAATATCCATGTTACTTCTTTCCACAGGATAACTATTGAACTCAATACTGTTGCCACATGTACTGCCACAGTAAAAGCAAGATTAGAATCTCCATCTTTCAAACCAAAGAAATGAGATGCTATTGTCAAATGCCCGCTACTACTGACAGGTAAATACTCTGTCAATCCTTGTATTATGCCTAAGATAAAGGCATCAAATTCATTCATCGTAAATACTAATAGAAACTACTTTTTATATAATGCCGCAAAAAGCAAAAACCTCTTTATTTGTAGAGAGGTGTTTTATTTTTCGTCTTTCCTTGAATGATAGAGAATAGCGAAAATTATTGAAACGAAGCCTACAAAGGTAACAAATGGTGCCACTTTTATTCTTAATGTAGAGAATACATCTGGATTATAGGATTCTTCTGTTGAGCTTCCACCAGTCATAAGCACAATCCCCACAATAGCAATGATAACCCCAATTGCAATAAGGATAAAGTTCGTTTTTTCAAAAGCAAAATCTCTTTTTTTCATTTATCTTGAGATTTAATATGTTTTTCTATATGTTTTTTAGTCCTTTATATATTTAATACCTATACAAATCGCGAGCCTTCATTCTCAAGAATCTATTCACAGAGAAGAATCCGCAAGCAAGTGTAATGACGATACCGGCAACAAATATTGTTAATCCTGTGATGGTTAGCACCTCTGTTGTAACAACCGACACCGCATTTGGTTCGAAATCAAAAAGCACAAGAACGCCACCCCCCAATATCATACAAGCTGCTATTGATGAAATTACTCCCACCAGAAGCATTTTCTTTAGGTATGGACGGCGTATAAATCTATATGTAGCCCCGACTAATTTCATTGTGTGCATTTTGAAGCGTTGTGAATACACTCCAAGTCGGATTGTATTGTTTATGAGCGAGAACGACACTACAAGCAGTATTACCGCAACGATGATAAGAATCAAACTTATTCTCTTAATGTTCTTATTCATCAAGTCCATCAAATCTTGCTGATATATTATGTCAGAGATTTTTCCTGTAGCTTTCCATTCTTTTTCTATCCACTTCAGCGAGTCTGAATTAGCATAGTTAGCCCGAAGTGTGATTTCAATAGATGCAGCGAATGGGTTTTCATCGAGAAATTCCATTGGGTCAGCTCCTATTGATTCGACATGTTTTTTCAGCACTTCATCCTTGCCTATATAGTCAATTCCATTCGTATAACTACGATGACACAACATTCGAGTAAGCTCATGGCCTTGGTTCACAGAAACGGAATCATTCAGCAATAGGCTTACTGTCATATTTTCTCTAAACGTATTTGAAATGTTACGAGCCGTAAGCAAGAATAAAACTATCAGCCCAAGGATGATGAGTACCATCGTTGTGCTAAGACACAAGGTTGCAACATGCATACCTCCCTTTTTGCCTTTCTTGGAATTCTTTTTCATTGAAATAATTATACCATCCCAAAGGAAATTAATTCACAATGCACAATTCACTATTGATAATTAAATTCCTAACTATTTAATAAGACGCGCACAAAGATAATATAAAAAAGGCCTGATTGCAAATTTTTAACAAAATTCCCCTCCCGCTTTCAATTTAGCTTCGTTTTGATATTTTTTTATTGTTGCCGAAGAATTACCTCTTTTACAAATCAGCAACACGTTTCCATCATCAACTACGATAAAGTCTTTCAGTCCTTTTATCACAGTAAGCTTGTCGCGCCCTGTCTTGATAACGTTGCCGTTGCTATCTTCTATTATTACTCTTGAGGATAGCATCACATTGTTGTCCACATTTTTCGGCATCTGTTCAAAGATGTTGTGCCAAGTACCAAGGTCAGCCCACCCAAATTCGCACGTCATAACATACACATTGTCGCTTTTCTCTAATACAGCTGTGTCGATGCTAGCATTTGGATACTGTGTATAGTCTTCTATAGCGAGTGATGGCAGAAATGTTTTGATTTCTTCGATAAATGTCTCTGCTCGTCCCACTATCATTCCTGTGTTCCAATAGAATTCGCCACTATCCATAAACATCTGTGCAAACTCCAATCCGGGCTTTTCGGTAAACGATTTTACTTTGTAGATATTTGTCTGTGGCATTTCGCTATCGATTTGAATATATCCATAACCTCGCTCTGGACGCGTCGGCTTCACTCCCATTGTGAGTAGTTTATGACTATTGTCAGCAAACGATAATGCTGCGAGTATATTTTGGCAGAACTTTTCTTCATTCAATATCATCAAATCTGTCGGTGTGGCTATTACGGCAGCATCTTTACATCTGCAATAAATCCTATTTGCCGCCCATGCAAGTGCAGGCGCCGTGCCACGTGTTATAGGCTCGCAAACGATGTTCTTTTCATCTATTTGTGGCAACTGTTCTTTTACGATTTCAGCATATTCTGCCAACGTGCTGATGATAATGTTTTCTGTTGGGATAAATTGTGAGAATCGGTCGTATGTCTGCTGAAGTGATGTGCGTCCCACTCCAAACAGGTCTGTAAATTGTTTTGGGCGCTGTTCTCGGCTCAACGGCCACAGACGCTTCCCCTTGCCACCTGCTAAGATGACGCAATATTGTTGTTCGTATGTCATTTCCTTTTAAGGATTTTTAGGTTAGTATTTTTGGCAAAGTTAACAAAAAAATAATTTTTGGCAATTGCAATTGATGTTTTTTTTATACCTTTGCAAAATCAAGAACGTTTTCGGGGTTTCAGTTTCGTACTGAGACTCTGTATTTTTTGTTAGTAATTAAATAAAAAAATTAGATAATTATGTCACACATGTCACAAGAAGGCTACGACGAGTTGGTAGCCAAGCTGCACAAACTTGAGACTATCGACCGTCCTGCGGCTTCACAAGCCATTGCTGAGGCTCGCGACAAAGGCGACCTTAGTGAGAATTATGAGTATCATTCTGCCAAAGAGGCTCAGGCGAAGCTTGAGGCTTATATTAATAAGCTTAAGGCTGAGTTGATGGATGCTAAAATCGTTGACAAGTCTCGCCTTAAGGGTGATGTAGTGCAGATTCTCTCAAAAGTAGAGATGACAAATCTCAAGACCAATGCTCGTATGTCATACACTATTGTCAGCGAGAGTGAGGCTAATTTGCGTGAAGGCAAGATTTCCATTAAGACTCCTATTGCTCAAGGCTTGTTGGGTAAAAAGGTTGGTGATACTGCAGAAATCAAAATTCCTCAGGGCACTATTCAATTACGCATTGAGAGTATTTCCCTTTAAAAGGTTAGAATCTTCATTATTAATTAAATCATCATGCCTAGTATTTTTTCAAAGATTATTATCGGTGAGATTCCGTCATATAAATGTGCTGAAGATGAGCATTTTTATGCTTTTCTCGACATCAATCCGCTTATGAAAGGGCACACTCTTGTTGTTCCGAAGCGTGAAGAGGATTATTTTTTCGATTTGAGCGATGAGGAATTAGCTCAAATGATGGCTTTCACCAAACGTGTTTCTCATGCCATTAAGGGTGCTTTTCCTTGCAAGAAGGTCGGGATGTGTGTATTAGGTCTGGATGTGCCTCATGCTCATATTCATCTTGGTCCGCTTACTGATGGCGAAGAGAGTATGAACTTTCAAAAAGCCAATCGCCCGAAGTTTACAGATGATGAAATGAAAGAGATTGCAGCTGCCATACGCTCCCGTTTTGAGAGTGGGTCTGTTAATTCCTAAATTCCTCCTTTTTACTACTTCGACTTTTTCGCCAAGTTTATCTGCTGTAGAAAAGAGCCATCACTAACCTTTTCAACTCTAATCTCTAACCCTCATTTTGAGTATTCTTGTGTTTAAGATTAGGCAGTTGAATGTTCGTGTTTCCATTTGTTCAATTATAAGTACTTGATATGTGCGATTTGGTTATTGAACAAGAATGGGTGCGAGGGGTTGTTGCGAGCGAGTGATTTTATCTTCTTCCTTGACTTTGTCTTCCTCTGTGACTTTGTCTTCCTCTGTCGCGACTCGGCAAAGTTGATGCAAGCATCACTCTGCTCTTACTGCTCCATCGGTTCGCGACTCGGCAAAGCGAAAGCAAGCTTTCTCACTACGTGAGTAAAAAAAATAAACGTGTATTTTGGTTTAGTTGTCTGTATTATGTGGCTGAATACTATTCCTTTTTTTACGACTGAAAGGAGCCATTTTTTGCCGAAGGCTGTTTTGTATGTTGTTTTTATCTTACTTACCAAAGGTAAGGATGGAGGGATGAAAGCAAA
>JAZLJQ010000034.1:0-6495 GCA_045617965.1 Prevotella sp. | reverse complement strand
ATAGAAGACAAACTGCTCACGAATGCAGAAGGCTGTTTTGCTTATCATGCAGAATCGCACGGAATCGCACGCTTGCCATTAACAGGTGTTGTATCTTTACCAGTACGATAACATCATGATGAAACTAAAAGGCGTTCTTTGACTTACTGGTACAAAACAAGAAAACATCTTGCTCTTTTCTGACCGCATCGGCGCAGTTTGCATGTGGCAAAAAAAATCAAACCATTGCGACGCCCCTCGCAAACCATCCTTACGAACCTCGCAAACCATTGCGATAACCTACGCAAACCGTCTTGTTCGGCACCCATAACGCACACGATAAAAACTCATATTTGGAAAAACAAAATCGCGTGAGTTACGATGCTTCATCTTAAGCATTTGACATGCTTAAAATGACAAAAAGAAAAACAATAAACAAGAGGTTGAAATAGATGAAGCGATAGATTAAGAAATGCCTAATCTCGCCTTTAGCTGTGCCGAAAGACTGCGACGAATAGCCAAACGCATCTCACAAGTATTGTCGAAAGTCTGCGAGATGATGCGCGGATTCATATCTTTAATTACTTTCATCACATCGTTCATCTCTATATAAGAAAAATGATGCGTAATAATATCTTCAACAAGACGTTCTTCCACTTGTGAATCAGCGATTGCCAAACGTGCCGCCTCACGATAGGCAACAATCAGACCACTTGTGCCAAGATTGACACCGCCATAATAACGGATGACAACGACAAGAATATCGGTAAGATTGTTTGAGTTTATCTGCCCCAAAATCGGTTTACCACCTGTGGACGAAGGCTCACCATCATCATTAGCACGAAACACATCACGCTCTGCCCCTAACATATAGGCATAACAGACATGACGAGCATCATAATACTTTTTCCTGTATCCAGCGATAATCTCCTTTATCTCATCCACAGACTCCACATGATGAGAAAAGGCGAGAAACTTACTACGCTTTTCAGTATAGTAGCCCTCGCCAATCTTTTCGGTTATCGTATGAAACGTATCCACTATTACTTATCTACACCAACTTGTGAATCACAAGACCGCTACGGAGTTTTGGCTCAAACCAAGTGGCCTTCGGTGGCATAATCTTACCCGAGTCGGCAATATCCATAATCTGACTCATCGACACAGGGTAAAGTGCCAAAGCAGCACGCATCTCGCCAGAATCCACCCTGCGCCTCAACTCTCCAAGACCTCTTAGACCACCAACAAAATCTATACGCTGCGATGAACGCAAGTCACCAATCTCAAGAATCTCATCAAGGATAAGACGTGACGAAATATCTACATCCAACACACCTATAGGATCGTTGTCATCATAAGTACCATTCTTGGCATCAAGATGATACCATCTCCCGTCAAGATAAAGTGAGAACTGATGCAAATGCTGTGGCTTTATATCATCTGTCGCTTCACTTACGACAAGAGAAATATCAAAATTCTTCTTTAATGCTTCAAGAAATTCATCTGAAGAAAGGCCATTTAAGTCTTTTACGACGCGATTGTAATCAAGAATGGTAAGTTGTGATGCAGGGAAACAAACAGCCATGAAATAATTATACTCCTCATCGCCACGATGTTGCGGGTTAAGACGTGCCTTTTCAGCACCAACCAAGGCTGCCGCTGCACTCCGATGATGACCATCTGCAATATACATCGCCGACATAGCACCAAACTCTGACGTTATCTTTGCAATATCATCATCATCACTTATCACCCAAAACTTATGCCCAAAACCATCTATTGGAGCAATAAAGTCATATTCAGGTGCGGTCTTTGTGTATTTCGCAATAATATTAGCCAAAACAGCATCGTCTTTATAAGCAAAAAAGACAGGCTCAATATTGGCATTATTCACGCGGACATGCTTCATGCGGTCTTCTTCCTTATCGCGACGTGTCAGTTCGTGCTTCTTTATCTTTCCCGTCATATAATCATCCACATAGGCACACACCACAAGACCATACTGCGTTTTCTCATCGGCCTTGCCTACGTTCATGGTTTGAGCATAAATATAATACTGCTCTTTATTATCTTGAACAAGCCAACCTCTGTCTTGAAACATCTGGAAATGTTCAGCAGCACTCGTATATACCTTTTCGTCATATTCACTTGTGCCGACAGGAAAATTTATTTCGGGTTTTATTATATGATAAAGGCTCTTTTCGTTGTCGCCAGCCTCTGCACGTGCTTCCTCAGAGTTCAACACATCGTATGGGCGACTCTCAACCTCCTCTACAATCTCTTTCGGTGGACGTATGCCCTTGAATGGTTTTACCTTCATTATAATAAATAAGTTATTAGTTAGTTATTAACTTTAAATTTAGTGTCACCATCTTTAAAGAAAGCATTTATCTGCTTTGCTGCTGCGATGCCAGCATTTATATTTGCTTCAGCAGTCTGCGCTCCCATCTTCTTAGGAGTTGAAAAATAACGACCATCAAATTTACGGAATTCTGCATCGGCCTCAGGCATAATATCGGTAACATATTTCAAGTCGTCACGCTCTGCAAAAAGCGCAAGCAGTTCTGCCTCATCAATAACCTCTTTTCGTGCAGTATTGACAAGAATACCACCCTTCGGCAACTTACCTGCCAAAGACTTATTGATGCTCTTCGTTGTCTCTGCTGTTGCAGGAATATGCAAAGAAACAATATCTGAAGACTCAAACAACTCCTGCTGCGAATCAACAGCTTTCACACCGGCTTGCTCAATAACATCCTTTGGACAATAAGCATCGTATGCCAAAACCTCCATACCGAAACCTTTTGCTATACGCGCTACATTACGACCTACATTACCAAAAGCAAGGATACCAAGCTTTCTGCCTTTAAGCTCACAGCCACTCTTTCCATTGAAGAAATTGCGAACAGCAAATACCAACAAACCAAACACAAGCTCGGCAACAGCATTTGAGTTCTGCCCCGGAGTATTCTCTGCTACAACATTATGAGCAGTAGCAGCCTCAAGATCTATATTATCATAACCAGCACCAGCACGGACAACAATCTTCAAATTCTTTGCAGCATCCAACACCTCTGCATCTACCTTGTCGCTACGGACAATCATAGCATCAACATCTTTTACTGCATCTAGCAACTGTGCTTTGTCTGCATATTTCTCCAATAATACAAGCTCATTGCCCGCACCCTCTATTTCCTCCTTTATTCCGTTCACAGCAGCTGCCGCAAATGGCTTTTCAGTTGCAACTAAAACCTTCTTTTTCATAATAATACACTCCCAAAGATGATTGGAGACTTTGTTTAATTATCTGTTTAACAATTATCTTTTAGTGTTTTGCCTCAAATTCCTTCATACAAGCAACAAGAGCATTCACACCTTCAAGCGTCTGCGCATTATAGCAGGATGCACGGAAACCACCAACTGAACGATGGCCCTTAACACCAACCATACCACGCTCCTTGATTGCAAAATCAAGAAACTCCTGCTCCAACTCTTTATATTCATCATTCATAACAAAACAAATGTTCATCAAAGAACGATCCTCCTCACAAGTTACTGTCCCATGGAAAAGTTTGTTTCTATCTATCTCGCCATAGACAATATCTGCACGCTCCCTTGCACGCTTACTCATAGCCTCTACTCCACCCTGAGCCTTAATCCAGCGCAGATTTTCAAGAGCACAATAGATAGGCACAACAGGAGGAGTGTTGAACATTGAGCCATTTTGAGTATGTGTGCGATAGTCGAGCATAGTCGGAATCTCGCGAGGGGCTTTTCCTAATTCATCTTCCTTGACGATAACAACAGTTACACCCGCCATAGATAGATTCTTCTGCGCACCAGCATAGATTGCCTTGTACTTACTCACGTCAACAGGACGAGAAAGAAAATCAGAACTCATGTCGGCAATCATTGGCACTGGCACATCATACTCGCGACGAATCTCAGTACCATATATAGTGTTGTTTGTTGTAATATGAAAATAATCGGCATCCTCAGGCACAGTCCAACCCTTTGGCAAATATGTATAATTATCACTAGCAGATGAAGCAACTTCAACAACCTCACCAAATAGCCTTGCTTCCTTCATGGCTTTCTTTGCCCATACACCAGTATTGAGATACGCAGCTTTCTTTATCAAAAAGTTATAAGGAATCATACAGAATTCTAACGAAGCACCACCACCAAGAAATATTGTCTTGTATCCGTCAGGTATCTGAAGGAGCTCTTTCATCAAAGCCTCAGCCTCATCCACAACAGGCTGAAAATCTTTTGCACGATGTGAAATCTCAGCAAGTGACAATCCGCTGCCATTAAAATCCAAAATCTGTTTTGCAGTATTCTCAATAACCTCACGTGGAAGCATTGATGGACCTGCATTGAAATTATACTTTTTCATAAAATTGTTATTTTATTGGTTATTTTCAAAATAATCACACAAAAATATCATTTTTCAATAGAAAATCCAAGCTTTTGCTTACTAACACACTATTTTTTTGATTTTACGTAACAAGAAATACATTTCTTCCTGACAACGAAACTTTTTCCATGTTGTACAATGCCTATACCCGAACTTATCCTCGTCACTCCCCGTCATCATGTTCCAATGATCGCGAATGACACGCAGATACTCTTGTCGCTCTCTCGCTGAAAGCAAAAGACGCTCGTTATAATAATGCATGTATGTATCTATCAAACAGAGCCATCTCTGGTGCTCATAAAGACGAATTGTATCCACATCACAATTTAATTCTATAAGCATGTTTTTCATGCTGTCCGTAGCCAAAAGATAGTCAAGACGAGAAATACCTTTTATATGAGTAACGGAATCATGGCGTTGCAAATAATAGTATCTACCTTTACATGAACGGACTTCGCGAGAAAAATAATAATGTATTCTTGTCGTATTGTCATCACTATATCCATGAGCTGATTCATCATATGGGTGTTGCAAATGCAAAGAAGTGCGTACTGCATAAACACCATGTATCTTCCATGAAAGAGAATCTATGAATGCTTCCCTACCCGATTTGACATCAAAGGGAGACATTTCGTAAGGCGTGAGCTCATGAGTCTTCTCGTTTACCATCTGACAATCGAAAAGCACACAATCTGTCTTGGGATAAGCCATGAACGTGGCAACAACACTTTGAAGTGCATCTTCAGAAAACCAATCATCAGAATCAAGAAAACATGTGAAATCACCCTCTGCCATCAATAAGCCTTGATTGCGAGCATGTGCCTGCCCCCTGTTCTCTTTCAATGACATGATGCGAAATCGTGCATCGTCTTTGGCATAATCATTAAGTATAGATAGAGAGGAGTCTGTCGAAGCATCATCAATACAGATTGCTTGCCATTCGGAAAGAGTTTGTGTCAGAAGTGAATCTAGGCATTTCTTTAATGTCTTCTCTGCATTATATACTGCGATTAGAACCGTTATCTTTGGCTTTTGCAGAGCATTCATCTTGAATATCTTTTATATGTCATGACCGAAAACATCATCGCCATGCCCAATAACAACGTTCCTATCACCCAATAATACCAATCAGTAAGCGTCAAAGTAAATGTGTATGCTATTACACCAAAAACAGTTGCTATAGAAAAAATATAAAATACACGCTTTGACAAAACCACTTTATATCTCCATGAAAAATATACTACCACTCCTATACAGTTGATGACATGCGCCAAAAGAAGCGCTATTCCCGTACCCATCAAACCCCACTCCTGATAGCCATAAATAATAAGGAGAACAAATATAATATCGTAAATCAACTCAATAACAAGATATGTAAGCGAATCACCCTTAGCTAAAGGCAAATATTCAATAGGCAAATCTACTCCGTGAAGAAACATTGCCAAAACAGCGATTTGTGCCATTGGGACAGCATCTATAAACTCTCCACTAAAAAGCAATGGTATTGCAATTGGCAAATATACTATAAGTGCTACCAACATAGGACCAACAACCAACAATGAGACTTCGATTTGATGATTTATCGTGACATTAATCTTTCTCGCATCGTGACAAGCAGCAGAAAGACGCGGAAAATAATCTGTCTCCATAGCAGCAAATACCATCCCCGCATAAGTTACACAAATCATAAAACCAGCATTATAAAGCCCAACCATATCAAGCCCAGATACATTATTAAGATAAGTACGAATAAACATTTCTGCACAGCTGCCACCTATTCCTGCTAAAGTAAAGAACACTCCAATACGAAGCATTTCCAAACCATCGGCAAAAAATTTTTCCTTCTTCAATCTTAACGGATTATAACGATAGGAAAAATAACATGTAACAATACAAGAAAATAATGCAACGAGATTTAACGACGGAACAATTCCTGATTGATGAAAAAAGAAAAATAACGGAACGGAGATTACAAGTGCACCGATAACATTTATCACAGAGACTTCTGCTAGGGCTTTCAAATGACGTGTACCTTTCAATATAGCCATTTCACCTCCCATAATAGCTGAAAGAAAGACTACCGGAGACAGCATCAT
>JAZLJQ010000033.1:0-20946 GCA_045617965.1 Prevotella sp. | reverse complement strand
TTTTAATGACATATCTAACATGTTTATCAAGAAGATACAACATAAAATAAATGAAAGACCAAGAAGAAAATTAAATTTTAATACACCTTTGCAAGAGTTTTACAAACATTTTTATTAATATTGCACTTGTATGTTGACTCTGCAAGTAAAGGCCGATATGAGTAAAGGCGATCTTTTTTGTAGAATAATTTCCTATTGCTTTGCTCTTACAATCGCTTGTACTAACTTTGTGCTTTCATTAAGGTTATAAGCTTCGCCTCAAGAAAACAAAAAATGAGTGATTTTTTTTGTTTTATGCTTGTCTTGTACTAACTTTGCAAAAATAAGAAAACTTATTGAACAATATTTTGGAATAATTGACCAATAAGTGCACAAAAGGTAGTGTGTTTGTGCAGAAAATATTGGGTTGGAGTTCTAAAAGAAAACGAAAAAATGAGAAGCAAAGTAATTTTAAGTAAAACGGAGATAGCAAGTTTTAATCAGCAAATACAAGATGCGATAGTAAAGCATTGGAATTTGAATGCTTTTTCGGATTATAAAGGTGTGACATTGCAATTTAATGATGTAGCACGCAAAATAGAAAAGTTACATATTTTATTCAGGGAGAGTGGAATTGAACGGGGTGATAAAATTGCTCTTTGTGGGAGAAGTACTGGCAATTGGGCTGTGTCAATATTCGCTATATGGACTTATGGTGCTGTAGCTGTACCCTTGCTCAGTGAGTTTACACCTGAACAGATTCATAATTGCGTCAATCATAGTGATGCAAAGCTCTTGTTTGTTGGTGATTATATAAAAACTATCATCACACCCGATGAGATGCCCAAACTTGAAGGCATAATCAATATTCCTGATTATAGTTTGATGATTTGTCGAAATGAGAAATTGGCATTTGCTCGGAAAAATCTTAACGCAATGTTTGGTTCAAAATATCCTGAACGTTTTGCAAAGGATGATGTGAAATATTATATAGAGCAAGATTGCGATGAATTAGCTTTAATAAACTATACTAGTGGAACAACGGGCTCACCTAAAGGTGTGATGATACCATATCGAGCATTGTGGAGTAATCTAAACTTTGCATGGGAGGAAATGGGAGCCACGCTTAAACCTGGTGAAAACTACGTGAGTATGTTACCTCTTGCCCATATGTTTGGTCTTGCGTTTGACTTGATATATCCTTTTACGCAAGGTCGTCATATATGGTTCTTAAATCGCGCACCATCTCCAGCACTTTTGATAAGTATGCTATCGGAGAAAAAGCCAACACTTATTATTACCGTACCTATGGTAATAGAGAAGATTGTTCGTAAAAAAATTTTCCCAAAGATCCAAACTCATAGGATGAAATTGCTCATGCATACGCCAACATTGCGCAAAAAGGTAAAGCAACGCATACGTACCCAATTTATGAATGCTCTTGGTGGACAATTCTGTGAACTAGTAATGGGAGGTGCGGCATTGAATGCAGAAGTTGAAGATTTCTTGAAGGATATGGACATTCCATATTGTGTAGGCTATGGAGCTACCGAATGCGCTCCACTTATTGCTTATTCTTATTTTTCGGATACAGAGCCTGGTTGTTGTGGACGTCCTGTAACAAATATAGAAGTGCGTATAGATAGTAAAGATCCTCAAAACTATCCGGGCGAAATACTTGTTCGTGGCTTAAATGTTATGTTGGGGTATTATAAAAATGAAGAAGAAACAAAGAAAGCATTGGATGCCGAAGGTTGGTATCATACAGGAGATTTAGGAGTAATCTCAGAAGGTGGTTTCATATATATCAAGGGAAGAATTAAGAATATGCTTTTGAGCAGTAATGGTCAAAATATTTATCCTGAGGAAATTGAAGATAAGTTGAATTCATTGCCGTTTGTACAAGAAAGTATAATTGTGCAACGCAATCAACGTTTAGTGGCACTTGTGTTTCCTGATTATGATGAGGCTAAAAATATGGGCTTAGACAAATCGGACTTGCAGGAGTTGATGACGCAAGAGAACTTACCAACTCTAAACGATCAATTGCCATCATATTCTAAGATTACGAAGGTGGAGCTTCGCGAAGAAGAGTTTGAAAAAACTGCCAAGAAGTCAATACGTCGTTTTTTATATAAATAATCTCATGCATATAATGCTTGACAGAGAGCATTAATCATAATATAAACCCGTCAAATTGGCGGGTTTTCTTGTATCATTGGTCTAAAAGTAAGATATATCAATTTTTGCACATAATGTATTTTATTTGTGCAAAAAAAATATATATTTTTGCACAAATAAAGATTTTTTGTGCAATGAGTATTCCGCGAAAAGAAGATATAGGTAGTTTTAATCAGATTGTTGAACAGGCTATAAAGTCATATTGGAATTTAGAGGCAATATCTGATTATAATGAACAAACTTTGTTATATAAGGATGTTGCTCGGAAAATAGAGAAGCTACATATCATGTTTGAGGCAAGTGGTTTGAAACAAGGTGACAAAGTGGCTTTGTGTGGGCGCAATTCTGCGAATTGGGCTGTTTCTTTCTTTGCAATTCTTACATACGGAGCCGTTGTCGTGCCGTTGTTGCATGAGTTTAATGCAGAACAAATACATAATTGTGTTAATCATAGTGATGCAAAGTTGCTTTTTGTTGGTGATTATGTAAAAATTACTATCAATCCAGATGAGATGTCACACCTTGAAGGAATAATAAACATTCCTGACTTCAGTTTGATGCTCTCACGTTCGGAACAATTGACTTTGGCACGAAAGAATCTTAATGCGATGTTTGGGCAGAAATATCCTGAACGCTTTACTAAGGATGATGTGTGCTATTATAAAGAGCAAGATGTAGATGAATTGGCGATGATTAACTACACAAGTGGTACGACGGGTCATTCCAAAGGTGTAATGCTTCCATACCGCGCATTATGGAGCAATTTGGATTTTGCTAATCATACTATGAAAGGCAAAGTCCAGTCAGGCATGAAAAATATCTGTATGTTGCCGATGGCACACATGTATGGTTTGGCATTTGAATTGATATTTGAGTTCTGCAATGGTGTGCATATCAATTGTTTGACTCGTGTCCCTTCACCAGCCGTCATCATGAAAGCAATGCAAGAGATAAAGCCGTTCTTGATTGTATCCGTTCCTTTGATTTTGGAAAAGATTATAAGGAAACGCGTTTTCCCGGAGTTACAGAATACACGTATGCGCTTATTGATGAGCACACCTGCCATTCGCTTGAAAGTAAGACAGAAATTATGTCAGCGTATTTACGATAGTTTTGGCGGAAATTTCTATGAAATTATCATTGGTGGAGCAGCTATGAATCAGGAGATTGAAGAGTTTCTTCATCAGATAGAATTTCCTATAACTATTGGCTATGGTGCTACAGAATGTGCACCAATTATATGTTATGCCAATTGGGATGAGACTTTGCTTGGTAGTTGTGGTAAGGTGGCTCGCAATATGGAAATACGTATTGATAGTCCTAATCCTCGGATGATTGCCGGAGAAATCTTGGTGAGAGGATTGAATGTGATGCTAGGATATTATAAAGATGATGAGAAAACTAAGAAGTCTTTTGTTGATGGTTGGTTCCGTACTGGGGATTTAGCTATTGTTGATAAAGATGGAAATGTCTTTATAAAAGGTCGTTCAAAGAATATGCTCCTTGGAGCTAATGGCCAAAATATATATCCTGAAGAGATTGAGGATAAACTATCTTCTTTACCTTTTGTGCAAGAGTGTGTTGTTGTCCAGCGTGAAGAGAAGCTAGTTGCCTTAGTTTATCCTGATTATGACGATGCTCTTTCTGATGGATTAGAAAAAGCAGACTTGAAAACTGTTATGGATGAAAATCTCGTTACGTTGAACGAACAATTACCATCTTATTCTAAGGTATCAAAGATAGAACTTCGCGACGAAGAGTTTGAAAAAACGGCAAAGAGGTCTATTCGTCGTTTTTTGTATAAATAATCTAGTTTATATAGAACACTTACTATAATAATCCCTTGATGGCTAAAATAGATGTATAATTATTAATATTATCTGCTTCTATTCTTTTTTTAGCATATTACAGTTGCTCTAACGCGTGATAGTGTTTCTGGTGTCATTTGTAGGAAACTTGCAATATGGGTGAGAGGTACTCTGAGAAAAAGTTCGGGCTTTTCGTTCATCAATCTTTTGTAACGATCTGCTGCTGATTCAAAACGAACTAGATCAGCATGACGTTGGCAAGTAATGAGTGACTCTTCCAATATTTTTCTATATAGTATCTGAATGTTTACAGAGTGTATGGCTACTATTTCTAATTGTTCTTTAGGTAGTTCATATACAACGGTATTTTCGAGGGCTTCAATTTGTAGTAGTGATGGTTTTTCGTAGAACATACTTTCTATAGACATTACGATACTTTGCTCTGTTGCAAGATGCTCGGTCATCTCTTTGCCATTTTTGATGTAGAATTCGCGGACAAGTCCACTAGCTATCCACAAAGGTCCTGTGCATATGTCTCCTTCCTTGATGATAAACTCTCCTTTACGGAAATACTTTGGAATGAGCATCTTCTCTAGTTGATCAAGCTCATCAAACGTCATCGTACTATAGCGTCTTGCTAATTCGCGTGCTACGTCGCGTTTGTTTTCTCCTAGTGAAACTCTCTTCATATATTTTCTCCTCTTTCTTAAAAGTTTTTTTTAGTCTAGTTTAAGCACAGCTAGAAAAGCTTTTTGTGGCACTTCAACATTACCAATTTGTTTCATTCTCTTCTTTCCTCTCTTCTGCTTTTCCAAAAGTTTGCGCTTTCGTGTTACATCTCCGCCATAGCATTTTGCGGTAACATCTTTGCGCACGCATTTGATGGTCTCTCGGGCTATAATTTTTGCCCCGATAGCAGCTTGAATCGCGATATCAAATTGTTGTCTTGGAATTAACTCTTTCAGTTTTTCACACATTCTACGTCCAAGTGAAACGGCATTTTCTGTGTGTGTAAGTGTAGATAAGGCATCAACAGGTTCACCATTGAGAAGGATATCAAGTTTCGCAAGTTTTGATGGACGATAACTATCAAAATGATAGTCAAATGATGCATAGCCTTTAGAAATACTTTTCAACTTATCATAGAAGTCAATCACGATTTCGCCGAGTGGTAACAAGTAGTGTATTTCTACGCGATTACCACTAATATATTCCTGTTTTATCAATTCTCCACGCTTACCTAAACATAATGTCATGATTGGTCCAATGAAATGTGTGTCAGTAATGACTGTTGCACGTATATATGGTTCTTCTATATGGTCTATCATCGTAAGGTCGGGTAAACCTGACGGATTATGCACTTCAAGTGCTTCGCCTTGTTTAGTATAGACCATATATGATACATTAGGAACCGTAGTGATGACATCCATGTTGTACTCTCTGTCAAGACGCTCTTGTATTATCTCCATGTGGAGAAGCCCAAGAAAACCGCAACGGAACCCAAATCCTAATGCTACGGAAGATTCAGGTAGAAATGTTAGGGATGCATCGTTGAGTTGCAGTTTTTCCAATGATGCACGTAGATTCTCATAGTCGTTAGGGTCAATTGGATAGACTCCGGCGAAGACCATCGGCTTTACCTCTTCAAATCCTTCGATAGCTTTTTCGCATGGACGTTTGATATGCGTAATAGTATCACCAACCTTTACTTCTGCGCTTTCTTTGATGCCGCTTATTATATAGCCTACATTTCCCATGTTGAGTTGTTGCTGAGGCACCATATCCATTTTCAAAATGCCAATTTCATCAGCGCTGTACTCCATTCCTGTATTGAAGAATTTTACTTTGTCTCCTTGGTGTATACTACCATTGAGTATCTTGAAATATGCTATAATACCGCGAAAAGAATTGAATACCGAGTCAAAAATAAGTGCTTGTAATGGTGCTTCAATATTGCCAACGGGGTGGGGAATTCGCTCTATAACAGCATTAAGAATATCTTCTACGCCTTCGCCAGTCTTGCCACTAGCTCGAATCACTTCCTCGTGTTTGCATCCAAGAAGCTCAACAATTTCATCTTCCACTTCGTCTGGCATGGCGCTAGGCATATCAATTTTATTGATGACTGGAATAATTTCCAAATCATGTTCAATGGCCATATAGAGATTGGAGATGGTTTGTGCTTGTACACCTTGCGTAGCATCTACCACAAGCAATGCTCCTTCGCATGAAGCGATACTTCGGCTCACTTCGTATGAAAAATCAACATGTCCTGGGGTGTCAATGAGATTAAGGATGTAGGTTTCGCCGTTATAATTATATTCCATCTGTATGGCATGGCTCTTGATTGTGATGCCACGCTCGCGTTCTAGTTCCATATCGTCAAGCATTTGCCCTTCGGTAACTTCGATGGTCTTGGTGAACTCAAGCAACCTATCGGCAAGTGTTGACTTTCCGTGGTCAATATGTGCAATGATACAGAAGTTTCTTATATGCTTCATTTATAGTCTTCTTTCTCGAAGTTTATCTCAAGTAGTGTTTTCCCTTGATTTTTTGTGCTGAAATATATATATCGGAATTTGTAGTCATTTTCCATATATACTTTCATGTTGGTAGCATTTTTTAATGCGGCCAACATTGTACTACTGATATTATCCTTTTGTGTGTTAATCATTTCTTCGTTGTCAAGAATGTCTTGAAGCGAATAGAAGTAGTTTATTGTCAGCGAGCTTTTGGTAAATGTCATACTATCTAAAATGACATTCTTTTCCACTTCTATCGGACAATTCTTTTCTGTATATTCTCTTGCTTCGCGTACACACCTATCAGGTAGTGATTCTTGGCATGATGTAGCGAAAAATATTGTAATAATACCGATAATGATTACACACTTTTTCATATTACTTATCTTATATTATGCCTTATTCTGGCTTCATATTTGTATAGACGGTCTGAACATCTTCAAAATCTTCCAACTTTTCAATCATCTTGTCAATGGTCTCACGATGTTCTGGTGCAACGTCTTTGAGGTCATTTGGTATGTATGTAAATTCGCCCCCGACACCTTCAAAGCCCTCTTCTTCTAGGTGTTTCTGGATGGCGCCGAAACTCTTAGGGTCACCATAGATGGTGAGTGTGCCCTCTTCCTCGTCTTCGTCGATGTCTTCATCAACTCCATAGTCAATGAGATCAAGAATGAGATCATCTATGTCAACACCATCTTTTTTCTTGAATGTAAATACGCACTTGTGGTCGAAGAGAAATGAGAGACTTCCTTGTGTTCCAAGGTTGCCATCAAATTTATTGAACACCGAGCGTACATCGCCTACAGTACGTGTCGGGTTATCGGTAAGTGTATCTACAAGAATTGCCACTCCGTGAGGTCCATATCCTTCGTAGGTCATTACTTTGTAATCACTTTGGTCTTTGCCTTGAGCGTTTTTAATGGCGCGCTCAATGTTATCTTTTGGCATATTCTCGCGCTTTGCAGTTGCGATTATTGAACGCAGAGTAGGGTTTGTATCTGGGTCAGGACCGCCTGCTTTTACGGCAATTGCTATCTGTTTCCCGATTTTTGTAAATGTGCGGGCCATATGTCCCCATCTCTTCAATTTTGTCGCTTTGCGATATTCAAATGCTCTTCCCATGATTTTATGTTATGTTATTTTATAAATTTCATTTAATTGACTTATGACTTTTAATTATTCTAGTGTGTTGTGGATTGTTACAATTACAATATACCATTTTCATAATTTACAATTGTCTAATATTAATTGTATATATTATCTCAGTTCTGCTCCTAGTTGTTTTTTGAGTTGATTGATAAGGTTGTTCATTATTGCATCAATCTTCTTGTCGTTGAGAGTTTGTTGTTCGTCTTGCAGTATAAAGTTCACGGCATAGCTCTTTTTGCCTTGTGGAAGATTTTTTCCGTCATAGACATCAAAGAGTTGGACTTTTTTCAGAAGTTTCTTTTCTGTTTGTCGTGCTATCTCTTCGATTTTCGCAAATTCAATGTTTGAATCGAGCAATAATGCCAAGTCACGACTTACGGCTGGGAATTTGCTTATCTCGTGGAATGAGATGAGATTTTTCTTTATTGCCTTCATTAGAGAAGTCCAATGGAGGTCTGCGAAATATACCTTATTATTTATCCCCAAATTCTTTTGTATTGCGCTTGCGACAATTCCTATTTCCGCCATTACTTTACCGCTACGGTTGACAATGGTAAGTCCTTTTGAGAAAATATCATTTTCGGATGTCTTTGTTACAAGCGTGTTAAGGTTTACTCCTATTCGAGCCAGAACATTATCCAAATGTGCCTTGAGCATATAGAATGACGTTTCTTCATCTGGATGGGCCCAATTGTTGGCGATGTTTTTTCCTGTCAACCACAATCCCAAATGATATTCTTCGGAATATGGCTTCAATGGGCTATCTTCTAGACTTACTTCAATAGTTCCGTTATAGTGATAGCAGTTGCCAAACTCGAAAAATCTCAAATCGGTATTTCTTCTGTTTGCATTGTGTGCTATGCTTTCGAGACCTCCAAAAAGCAGAGTTTGGCGCATTACGTTAAGGTCAGAACTTAGTGGGTTGAGCAACTTCACGCAAGTGTTTTCTGTGTATGTTTTTAAGGCTGTGTAATAGTCACTTTTTGTTAGCGAGTTGTTCAATATTTCGTTAAAACCTGCTCCTACAAGTTGTTCGCTTATAATGTTCTCGAGTCTATGACGAGTGTCTTCTTCTGTCTTTGTCGTAAGAGAACTCTTAAGAGTTGTTGGTATTTCTACATTATTATATCCATATATGCGCAGAATGTCTTCCACTACGTCGCAGGGACGCTGAACATCTACTCGATAAGTAGGGATTTCTAGTTCAAGCTCTTCTGTGTTCTCTTTTGTTATTTTCATCTCAAGTGACTCAATGATATCCTTGATTTTTTCTTTTGGAATTACTTTCCCGACAAGTTTGTTTACATATTCGTAATTCAAGTTCACCTTTGCTGATTGGATAGGTCGTGGACATACATCAACGATATCCATTGATACTTTTCCTCCAGCCAATTCTTTACACATCAAGGCTGCTTGTTTCAGCGCATAAATAGTGCCGTTAGGATCGACACCGCGTTCAAAACGATAACTTGCATCTGTGCTGAGGCCGTGACGGCGTGCAGATTTTCTTATCCATGTCGGGTTGAAATATGCACTTTCAAGCACCACATTCTTTGTGGTCTCGTATGTGCCACTACCTTTACCTCCAAAGACTCCTGCGATGCACATTGCCTCTTTTGCGTTGCAAATAGCTAAGTCGCGACAAGAGAGTTTGTGTTCTTCGCCGTCAAGTGTGATGAACTTTGTTCCTTCTGGCTTTGTATCAACGATGATTTCTTTGCCTTCTATCATGTCTGCATCAAAGCAATGTAGTGGCTGTCCGTATGCCATCATAATGTAGTTGGTAATATCTACAATATTGTTGATAGGTCGTAGCCCAATCGTATTCAAACGATTCTTTAGCCATTCAGGGCTTTCTTTCACATCACATCCTGTTATGCTTACTGCAGCATATCGTGGGCAAGCTTCTGTGTTCTTTATAGTTACTTTTATTTCGCAATCGTGGTTATCTACTTTGAAATTTTCGCAACTTGGGCGGCGCAAGGTTGCCTTTTTCCCATTGCTCAACATCCATGCATATAGATCACGTGCCACTCCATAGTGTGAAAGTCCGTCTGCACGGTTTGCTGTAATGTCAACTTCTATGAGCCAGTCGCTTTCCAAATGGTAGTATTCTGCCGCCGGTGTGCCTACTTTTGCATCTTCTGGTAGCACTATTATGCCTGCGTGTGATGTGCCGATGCCGATCTCGTCTTCAGCGCAAATCATTCCGTTTGAAGCTACGCCACGCAATTTTGATTTCTTGATGACAAATTCCTTCTCACCGTCATAGAGAATACATCCCAAATCGGCCACGATGACTTTTTGCCCTTTTGCTACGTTTGGAGCTCCGCATACTATCTGTGAAGGCTCTTCTCGGCCAATGTCAACGGTGGTGATATGTAGGTGGTCAGAGTCGGGATGTGCTTCGCAAGTCAGTACTTGTCCCACATATAGTCCTTTTAGTCCTCCCTTTATCGTCTGTATTTCCTCTAGAGCATCTACTTCAAGCCCTGTTGAGGTGAGAGCATCTGCCACTTCTTGAGGTGTTAGGTCGAAATCAATATAATCTTTAAGCCATTTATAAGATATGTTCATATTTATGGAATGATTTTTTACGGTTTACAATCTTTTTTGTTGACGTCTTTATATAAAGACGTGCAAATTTAGTAAAATATTCCTTTTTCGCAAAGCCATTCCGTCACTTTTCTTTTCTCTTTTAGGCAAAGTGGATTGACAAAAGTCCTAAAATAATAAAAATATTACTTGGAACTAGATCTATAAGGAACTTTTTGTATGAATAGATCGCTTATAGTGTCTTTTATTCACGCTAGTAAAACTTTATTTTATATGATGACAAACTTTGTTTATGTTAATTTTCGTCCTCGCTCGTGCTTGTAGCAATTTTGCTTTCGGTTTGGAATAGTTTAAATATTTTAAACTTAAATCTTCGCTTACCTTACACTATTTTTCGCCTTGGAAATTTGGCTTTCTCTTCGCCTTGCGCTAAATTTGCAAACTACAAAATATTATTATTAAAGGAAAATGTTAGAGAAAATTTTAGCAATATCAGGAAAGCCTGGGTTATATAAAGTAGTGTCAAGAGGAAGACAAAATCTTGTAGTGGAGACACTTGACGACAACAAAAAGCGTATGCCGGCATTCGCCTCGGATAAAATAATTTCGCTCAATGATATTGCGATGTACACAGATGATGATGATATTCCTTTGAAGAATGTGCTCAAGTTGATATTCGATAAGGAAGTAGGGAAGCCAATCGATATGGATGTCAAAAAGGCAGATAGAGAAGCTCTAAGAGAATACTTTGCGCAAGTGTTGCCGAACTTTGACCGAGATAGAGTGCATGATAGTGATATAAGAAAACTTCTTCAGTGGTATAATATCATCGTTCGTAATGGTATTGACTTTTCTGAAGATTTGAAAGAAAGCGAAGAAAATAATAATTAACAATTAAGATTCCGGGCTTGGCCTAATGAGACTTATTCGTCTTAATAATCTTTAGTTGTTGCAAGCAAAGGTGCTAATCGCTTCGCTAAAAGGAGAGATTTGAGGTCTCTCTAGTGGAGATAAGAGTAGGCTCATTATAATTATTATAACATGCAGTACGCATTAGGTATAGATATTGGTGGCACGAATAGTGTTGTAGGAATAGTATCAAAAGATGGTAGGGTAATAACTACTGATTCTATTAAGACACAGGCCTATGCTGATGTGCGAGAGTATGTAAACGTATTGAGTCACAAAATGAAAGATCTCGTCTTCGGCTGTGGTTTGAGGATGGAAGATATGAAAGGTTTGGGTATAGGTGCTCCAAATGCAAACTATTATAAAGGAACAATAGAGAACGCACCGAACTTGCCGTGGAAGAGTATGTGCGTACCTCTTGTAGAAATGTTCTCGGAAAGCATCTGCCTTCCTGTGAGGATGACAAACGATGCTAATGTGGCGGCGCTTGGAGAGATGATGTATGGTGTAGCGCGTGGCATGAGGAATTTTATCATGATTACTTTGGGTACAGGTGTCGGTAGTGGAATTGTCGTTGATGGCCATTTGCTATATGGAAATAATGGTATTGCTGGTGAGCTTGGGCATATTATAATAAAAGAAAATGGTCGTGAGTGTGGATGTGGTCGCAATGGGTGTTTGGAAACATATTGCTCTGCGACGGGAATTATCCGAACAGCACGTCAATGGCTAAAAGAGAGGACGGAATCTTCGTTGTTACGTGAGATTGCGGAAGAGCAACTTTCGTCAAAACATATCTATGATGCTGCTCAAAAGGGTGATATACTGGCAGAAGAAGTTTTTCAATGGACTGGCACTTTGCTTGGAAAGGCTTTTGCGGATTTTGTGTTATTCTCTAATCCAGAGGCAATAGTACTCTTCGGAGGATTGGCAAAGGCGGGCGAGATATTGCTGAAACCTACACGCGAGGCAATGGAAGAAAATACGATGGATATGTTTAAGGGCAAGACGAAATTGCTTTTCTCTACATTGAAGGATGCAGATGCTGCTCTACTCGGTGCGGCGGCATTGGCATTTAACGAATAAAATTATAATTGGCAAATAATAACTTATAATTCATATAATGGATATTTCAGTAGTAGTCCCATTGTTCAACGAGGCAGAGTCGCTACCAGAACTGTATGCTTGGATCAAGCGTGTGATGACAGAACACGAATTTTCATACGAGGTGATATTTGTAAATGATGGCTCTACAGATTCGTCGTGGGATGTTATTTGTGATTTGCATGCAAAAGATACTGCAGTAAGAGGGATAAAGTTTCGCAGAAACTATGGTAAGAGTCCTGCTCTTTATTGTGGTTTCAAGGCTGCACAGGGAGATGTTGTGATCACTATGGATGCTGATTTGCAAGATTCGCCAGATGAGATACCGGAACTCTATCGTATGATACGCGAAGAAGGGTATGATCTTGTATCTGGTTTCAAGCAAAATCGTAAAGAGGGCGACCCATTGTCAAAGACTATACCGACGAAGCTTTTTAACGCAACAGCAAGGAAAGTTAGTGGAATACATAATCTGCATGATTTTAATTGTGGCTTGAAGGCTTACCGCCGTGAGGTAATCAAGAATATTGAGGTGTATGGCGAGATGCATCGTTATATTCCTTATTTGGCGAAGAATGCAGGTTTTGACAAGATAGGGGAGAAGCCTGTACATCATCAAGCGCGACAATATGGCAAATCAAAATTCATGGGGTGGAACAGATTTGTCAATGGTTATTTGGATTTGATTACCTTATGGTTCTTAAGTACGTTTGGAAAGAAACCTATGCACGTATTCGGCTTTTTGGGTTCAATAATGTTTTTTATAGGTTTTGTAGCAGTAGTCATTATAGGGGTAATGAAGTTGATTGCATTATCTTCTGGGAATCCTGCAAGGCTCATTACAGAGATGCCTTCATTTTATATTGCTCTGACGATGATGATTCTCGGTACGCAATTCTTTCTTACGGGCTTTGTGGCAGATCTTGTGAGCCGCTCATCCGAGACACGGAATGACTATCAGATAGAAGATGAATTCTAACTACGCAGAATATATGAAAGTGATGAAAGCATTTATATTGGTTATTGCTATAATCTTGATTGTAGCATGTGACAATATCGACTGCTCGTACATGAATACTGTATATACTACATATCAAATCAAGCAAGGTGAAGAAAAGATTGATACGCTAAAAGATACGCTTTCTATTTCTACAAAGCGTCGTAATGGGACAGATTCTCTAGTGCTAAACAAGGCTGTTGGTGCAACTGCGTTTGACTTGCCAATAAGTTATGTGAACTTGAAAGATACTTTTGTTTTCTATCGTAAAGGAGAAAGGGTGATTTTTGATACTGTTGTTATTGAGAAGACCAATATTCCACATTTTGAATCGGTTGATTGTAGTCCAAAATATTTTCATGAAATAATAGATGTTGCCTATACTCAAAATGGTATTGAACGTATTGATGTGAAAAACACTCAAGTAACTTATGAGCCGAAAGATCATTTTTATATTTATTTTAAGCATTAGTTTTCTTGCTGTTTCGGCACAGGATACTATAAAAGTGCAACGCGACACATTGTTGCGCTCTGTTGATGTGTCTTTCGACCTAGTTGGTTTAGGGCAGTTGGCATTCTCGGATTATGGTCAATATGAAGGTTCGGTGAGAGTGAATCTCTATAATAAGTTTTTTCCTACAGTAGAGGTGGGTTATGGAAAGGCAGAGCATGATGATGAGGTGACTTCAATTTATTATAAGTGTTCTGCTCCTTATTTCAAAATAGGTTGTGATTATAACCTATTGAAGAACAAACATACCGATCACATGGTATTTGCTGGTTTGAGATACGCATATACCTCGTTTGAGGCTGACATCTTGCGTCTAGCGATGACCGATCCTGTTTGGGGAGGGGTGTTCGACTATGATGCTACTGGCACGAAATGTACACAGCATTGGGCAGAGGCACTTGTCGGTATTGATACTAAGATTTGGGGGCCGATACATTTTGGTTGGACAGTTCGTTACAAGCAGCGTTTGGTTTTTGATGTGGGCGATATTGGTAATGTGTGGTATGTGCCAGGATATGGAAAGAGTGATACCTCGACATGGGGGGCTACATTCAATGTTACTATTAGGCTATAGATGAAGAAGATAAAGACGTTTTGGAAGATTTCGTTTTTGCTGTTCCTCATAGTGGGATCGGTGTGGATTGTTTGGCGCCAGCAAGATACTCCTTATCAAAAGAATCATGGTTTTATCTTTGGTACGGTTTACAATATTACCTATCAGTATAACGAGGATTTGAGTGATGATATTCTTAGGCGTCTTAATCAAGTAGATGCAGCATTATCGCCATTTAATGACACATCCGTTATTTCCAGTATTAATGTTTCAAAGGCTCATACTTATGAATTGAAGCAGTCGGCTCCTCTTGTTGAGCATTTCTGTGAGGTGTTTTCTTTAGCGCAACGAATATCAAAAGATACGGATGGGGCATTTGATATAACTGTTGCTCCGCTTGTCAATCTGTGGGGATTTGGCTTTGAGAAGGTGGACTATTCAGACAATAGAGCAGATATAGATTCTATTCGTCATTTTGTCGGCTATGAAAAAGTGCAATTGAAGGATAATCGTATTATGAAGGCTGATTCTCGTCTGAAACTTGATTGCAGTGGAATAGCCAAGGGGTATGGCTGTGATGTGGTAGCACGCTTGTTAGAAAGCAAAGGCATAGGTAATTATATGGTTGAGATTGGTGGCGAAATTGTCAGCAAGGGACTAAATCCGAAACGTATTCCTTGGCAGATAGGTGTCACGAAGCCTGTAGATGATTCTCTTAGTGTTGAGAGTGAGATACAAACGATGCTCAATGTTAGGGATGTTTGCCTAGCTACAAGTGGCAACTATAGAAAATTTTATTATAGGAATGGTCGGAAGTATGCTCATACGATAGATCCGAAGACTGGGTACCCTGTTCAGCATAATATTCTCTCTGCAACTGTGCTTGCTCCGTCATGTGCAATGGCTGATGCTTATGCCACGGCATTTATGGTTATGGGCAAGGAAAAAGCCATTAAGGTGTTAGAGCGTCATCCGGAGATAATGGCATATTTTATTTGTTCAGATGCAAATGGGCAAAATGAAGTTTGGTTCTCTAAAAAGATGAAGCAAATTATTTGCAGATAATCACTTCGCACTTTTCGTTTGTAGATGAGGCTATTGACCAGATGTAGCTTTTTTCGTTATTGGTATAGGTTTTAATATTTATCGTGTTGTTGAGCACTCTTTTCATGTCTTTTATAATTCCTGTACCATACATTTTTAGTGTAGCTTCTTTTTTTGTCCACAATTCGATAAAGGTTTTCGTCATATTTTCTGCTGAGTTAATTATTGCAATTTCCTCATCATTCATAGTTTTTTCAATTAGGTCTTTGCAGACATTTCGCGTATAGCTTTCTATATCGATGCCAATGGGTTGTGATGCCACCGCAACAGCAATTGCATTATGGCAATGGCTGATGTTGAAATGCCGTGTAAAGTTTTTGAGGTAAGGCTTTCCGTTTTTGTTATATGTAAAAAGTGGAGGGTTGTCGTTGACTTCTTCTCCTAGGGCTTGTATTAGCATTTCATAACTTTTTAGGCAAGCGAATTTACTAAATAAAGTCTTGAATTTCAAAGCCTGTTCTCTCCGTTGCTTAGAGGCTATTGTCATAAGTCGCTCTAGTTCTTCTTCGCGACATTGTTGCATATCGTCAAATATGAGGACTTGCATAATTTAATAGACTTTTTCAAGTTCAATGCCAATAGCGTTAATGCCCTCAATGGTATCTTGTTTGAGGCAATGGAAGATAGTATATTCTATGGTATCGTTTTTTGCAATAGTGATAGTGTCAACAACAAAGGTATATTCGGCATGGTCGATGCCTCTTTTTGATATGTGTCCTTTGGAATCGGCTAGCCGACAATGTATTTTTTGTATTTTATTTGTTGTGTTAGTTTTGGGATGTAGGGTTTCTTTTATTCCTATTTTGATATCTTGTAAAGGGAATGTTTTTAATATTCGCAAGGCCAATGACTTTGTGTATTGTCCACTGTCGATATGGGATAGTTGTATGTGTATGGAATCTGTTCGTATCCATCCATCTGAGTCCACATGGTGATAATTGCTAATGCCAAATGTGCATCCTTCCGTTAAAATCAATATAGAAGATGAAAGGAGATAAAAGAAGAGATGTTTGCTCATTCCTGTGAGTTATCTTTTGTGGAGGAATTTATTTTTTTCTTTTTTTTCTTTTTCTTCTTTTTTGTTTTATCAAAGCGTGTCAAGTCGCCAGTTTCCAGCAGATCTACAGGTCGTGTTTTTTCTGTCTTTTTATTGTCGTGTTGCAGGCTTATAGGCTTTTCTCCGCGTTTGTTCATCTCTATGATTTCTTTTGCTCGCTGAGAAGTGATTACTTCAAGGTTTGCGCCCATTTTCTTGTCTGTGGAATATGTTATCAGTCCAGCCAATATATCTTGTTTAAAGAAATAGTATTCGGCATCAAGAGTTTCAAGAACGCAGTCTCTATTTGGCATATTTTTGCTAGCTTCCATATAAGTGTCCACTTCATAGTTGAGGCAACATTTGAGTTTTGCACATTGCCCTGCAAGTTTCTGTGGGTTAGGTGTGATGTCTTGAAAACGTGCTGCAACGGTAGAGACCGAACTAAAGTTACGCATCCATGTGGCACAACAAAGTTCGCGTCCGCATGGTCCTGTGCCGCCGATGCGCCCTGCCTCTTGTCGTGCTCCAATCTGTTTCATTTCTATGCGTACATGGAATGCTGCTGCCAAATCTTTTATTAATTGTCGGAAATCTACTCTTCCTTCTGCGATATAGTAGAAAATGGCTTTATTTCCATCTCCTTGATATTCGACGTCGCCAATTTTCATTTCCAATCCGAGTTCTTTGGCTATCTTTCGGCTTTCTATCATGGTGCCATGTTCGCGTGCTTTGGCTTCGCGATATTTTTCCATATCTACTTCTTTGGCTATACGATAAACGCGTTTTATATCATCTTCGCTTTTTAGATTAGCCTTTGGAAGTTGTAGTTTTACTAGTCTTCCAGTCAGCGTGACTACTCCGACATCATGTCCAGGAGAAGCTTCTACTGCCACGATGTCTCCTTTTTTGAGTGGTAGGTTATAGACATTATGATAGTATCCTTTTCTTGTGTTTTTGAATTGTACTTCTACGAGGTCTGTTTCTTTGTCATTACCGGGCACATCTACGAGCCAGTCGTAGGTGTTCAACTGTTTGTCTTGTCGGCTTATGCCTTTGATAGATAGCCCTCGGTCGGTACCTTCTGTTATTTTGAATTTTAATTCTTTGTTGCTCATTTATATTATGTAGTCTATTATGCTTTCAGAAGTATTATCATTTGTAGTGCGAGGTCGTAGAATACGATTTTTGCATTGGCGTTTTGTGCGATGTCGCGTTGGCATACATCGAGTAGGTTGTTTAGGCGCACAATATTATTTTCGTTTATGAATCGTGCAAAGTTTCTTGCGAAGTCACTTTCTTGTTGCGTCATATAGTTGAGTTCAGGCCGTTGGAAGTTATAGATGAAGTTTTCTCTCATCATCCTTTGCATATATGCCAATAGGCGTAATTGTCGTTCTCTTCCGAAGCTGCTCACTTCGTCGCTCCATTTTTTCAGTTCGCGTGTCTGTTTGATATATGCAGTTCTCATCAGCGATATGAACAATTCTAGGAATTGGTCGTTTTCATTGCCGACATTTAGCATTTGTAATGCTTTAAGCCATGAGCCATTTGCGATACGTGCTATTATGGTTGCATTTTTTTCGTCAATGCCTCGTTGGCTGATAAGTGCTTGTTTGATATCTTCTGTTGGTATTTTTTTTATATCTATGCGTTGTGTTCGGCTTCGTATGGTTTCCAGCAGTTTTTCGGGTTCTTCGCTCACTAGGATAAATATAGTGCCGAGTGGTGGTTCTTCCAAGAGTTTGAGTAGTTTGTTGGCACATTCTTGATTCATTCTCTCGGGCAACCATATTATAGATGTCTTGCGTTCGCCCATTGAGGGGCGTAATGATAGTTTACGTATGAGTTCGTTGCTTTCTCCCACTGTGATTATGGCTTGTTGGTTTGCTGCTCTCATTTCGTCAAGCCAGTCGTTGATAGAGAAGTAATAGCCATCGTTTGTCATTCTGCGCCATTCGTCAGCAAAGTCGGCAGATATGGCTTTGTGGTCTGCGCTCATGGATGGAGTGCGGATGACGGGGTAAGAGAAATGTATATCAAGCGGTGAAGGGCAGAGCATGGATGCGTAGGCCGTGGCGAGTGCCAGCTTGCCACTTCCGGCAGGCCCACATAGGAGAATTGCATGTGGGATGTGTCCGTCTTCCATCATTTTCAGAAGCCGTGCTTTGGTTTTTTCTTGTCCTATTACCTCGTTAAAAGTCATTATTTCTTGTCTATATCAATAAGTTCGTATTGAGTTGTACCGAGTCCTATTTTCTCTGCGTGTTCTACTGTGTGTGTGCCGTGTCGTGTGTTTATTCGTTCTTGTAGTGCTTTTGCGTTGTCGCCATCTTTGCTGTCGTAGTTAAATACGATGTCCAGACAGGCTTTGTCCACGGCTACGGGGTCGGTAGAGGCAAGGATGCCTATGTCTTTCATCTCTGGAGCATGTGGATGTCCGTCGCAGTCACAATCTACCGAGAGGTTGTTCATCACATCAATATAGATTACTTTGCCTTGGAAATAGTCGTGTACTGCTTGTGCGGCAGATGCCATACTTTCGAGGAAATCGTCTTGTTTTGTTTCTCTCACTTTGCCCCAAAGGTCTTCTACTGTATTGGTTTTTCCTGCAGAGTGTATGTATGCCTTTCCGTTTGTAGATGCCACGCCGATTGAGGCATTTTTCAGCACTCCGCCAAATCCTCCCATGGCATGTCCTTTGAAGTGGGCGAGATTGATCATGAAGTCATAATATTTCATGTGTGTGCCGACGATGTCGTATTTTATGTGTGTAGAGTCTTTGACAGGGATTTTGAATTCTCCATATTCGTCCATCAAATCTACGGTAGCAACATTTTTGTAGCCGCGTTCTTCGACAGCATCCCAATGTTTCTTTACGTCTTGTCGGTTTCCTCCATAAGCTGTGCAACATTCTACTAGTGTGCCGTTTACTTTTCTCACCAGTTGTTGTATGAGTTCAGGTTTGAGTTGATTGCTTTGTGCCGATTCTCCTGTCGAGATTTTTACGCATACCTTACCTTCAGCTTTTACTCCAAGTGCTTCATATACTTTGACAAGTCCTTCTGGGCTTATGTCTCGTGTCATATAAACTTTGCTTTGTGCGGCACATGTGATATTTGCCATGCTGATTGCTACTAGAGCAACTAGAAATAGTGTATTAATTTTTTTCATAGTCCAAATAAGTTTTTTATATTTTTCATTTTTTCTTTTATTTTTACTTCGAAGGGGCATCTTGTTTCGCATTGTCCGCATCCGATGCAATCGCTTGCGTGTGCGTTTAAGATTTTATAATGTTCTCTTATTGTTTCGGTTATGCATCCTTCTGCAAGGGCGAGGTTGTATAGCTTGTTCACCATTGCAATATTTATTCCTTTTGGGCAGGGGGCACAATGTCCGCAATACATGCAGTGTCCGTGCCATGAGAAGCTGTCTAGCGAGTTCAGTATGTTGGTATAGTCTTTTTCTTTTTCCGTGGCTGAACACCATTTTAGTGCGCTTTCCATTTCTTCTATATTCTTGCATCCGATGAGTACACTTGCTACAGACGGCCGTTCAAGGCAATATTCTATACATTGTATAGGTGTGAGTGCTTTTCCGAATGGTGATAGTGTGTCGGAGAGAATGTCACCTCCTCCGTATGCTTTCATCACATCTATTGCTATACCTTTTCTTTCGCAAAGTTCGTATAGAGTTCTGCGGTCTTTGTCGATGTCGGTGAAGTGTTTGTTATATGATTCGCGTGCGAGCAGCACTTCGATGTCTTCCGTTGCCGGTTGCAGGTCGTAACAAGGGTTTATAGAGAAGAGCAGGGTGTCTATCAGTCCCGTTTCTACGGCTTTTATTGCCGTGAGAGGATTGTGTGTGCTCATGCCGAGATGGTGTATAGTCCCATTGGCTTTCAGTTGCAGAGCATATTGTATGATTTCTCCGTTGAAGACGCGTTCAAAGTCTTCCATTTCATCCACATAGTGTATTATTCCTATGTCGAGATAATCAGTATCAAGTTCTTTTAGTGAAGTTTCAAATCCATTTTTCACTTTGTCCATATCTCTTGTGCGAAGATATTGTCCATTTTCCCAAATAGAGCCTATGTGACTTTGGATAAGAAAATTTTTTCGGTGTGGTTTTATGGCTTTGCCTAGATGTTGCCTGAGTTCAGGATTGCTTGAATATATATCGATGATATTTATACCATTTTGTATGGCATATTCAATCATTTCTGTCGTTTGTGTTTGGGTAAGGTCCATAAAACCTTCACATCCGAGCCCGATTACGCTGACATTGAGTCCTGTTCGTCCAAGTATCCGATATTTCATTTGCTAATCTACGAAAGATTCTGCAAATTTACATAAAAAAAACTTTTTTATGTCATCTTCATTTGGAAACTTTCTCTTTTTAGTTGATTATTTGAAAGTGCAGAGTCAACATACAAGTGCAATATTAATAAAAATGTTTGTAAAACTCTTGCAAAGGTGTATTAAAATTTAATTTTCTTCTTGGTCTTTCATTTATTTTATGTTGTACCTTCTTG
>JAZLJQ010000032.1:0-9542 GCA_045617965.1 Prevotella sp. | reverse complement strand
TAGCCACGCTATACAAGGCAAGATGGCTCATAGAGGTGTTCTTCCGCAATCTCAAGCAGCTATTGAGAATCAAAAGCTTTATTGGAACTACAAAGAATGCCGTGGAGACACAAATATGGACCGCTTTGGCAACGATGCTTAGTCTGTGTTGGTTCAAACATGAGGCAAAATATAAATGGGCACTGGCAAACCTTGTCGTGTCACTTAGGCTTAACACATTCACCAAGATTGATCTGCAAATGTGGCTGGATGCGCCATTCACACCACCTCCAAATGAGGAAATTTGAATAGAGGGGTATGCTGTTTACGACTTTGCATGCAAACGGCTATTGATACGTATTCATCAATTCTTTCACAATTTTAAAAAAAATATTTAGGACAGCATTGGTGAGAAATACATAAATAACAAAGTTATTTTTTGCTTTATGAGCAATTTGCAGTACATTTGCAGTTTGATTGACAAAAAGATAAAAAGTATTATAATAAACATAAATAAAAAATGGCTTTTACAAGACTTACGGCTGCTGAAGCGGCGGCTATGATAAAAAATGGAGAGAACATCGGCTTGAGTGGTTTTACCCCTGCTGGTACTGCAAAAGCAGTAACAAGGGAGTTGGCAAAGATTGCTGCAACAAAACACGCTGCTGGGCGTGATTTCAAAGTTGGTATTTTCACAGGTGCAAGTACAGGTCAGAGTACTGATGGTGTATTAAGCAATGAAAATGCGATTCGTTATCGTGCACCTTACACTACAAATCCCGACTTCCGCAAACATGTTAATGCTGGTGATTTGGCATATAATGATATTCACCTTTCACAAATGGCACAAGAGCTACGCTATGGCTTTATGGGACAAGTGGATTGGGCGATACTTGAGGCTTGCGAAATCACAGATGATGGAAAGATCTATCTAACAGCAGCAGGCGGTATATCTCCTACTGTGGCTCGTTTGGCAAAGAAAGTTATTATTGAGTTGAATTCTTTCCACACAAAAAGCGCAATGCAATTACATGACGTATACGAATTGCAAGACCCTCCTTATCGTCAAGCTATTCCTATCGTAAACGTAGGCGATAGAGTAGGTAAACCATACATACAGATAGATCCAAAGAAGATTGTCGGTGTTGTTGAATGTAATCTGCCCGATGAAGCACGTGCATTCTCAGATGCAAGCGAAACAACAGATACTATCGGTTTCAACGTGGCAGAATTTTTGGTAAACGATATGCATCGTGGCGTCATTCCGCCAACATTCCTACCATTGCAAAGTGGTGTAGGAAGCACAGCAAATGCCATTCTCGGTGCACTTGGAAACGATAAGCATGTACCAAACTTCAATGTATATACAGAAGTGCTACAAGATGCTGTTGTTGGCTTGATGGAAAGTGGACGCGTAAAGAATGCAAGTACTTGCTCGTTGACAGTTTCTAATGATTGCCTTTATCGTATTTATGATAATATTGATTATTTCAAGGACCATCTAACTTTGCGTCCAAGCGAGCTTTCCAACTCTCCGGAAATAATCCGCCGACTAGGCGTTATAGCAATTAACACGGCAATAGAAGTGGATATTTACGGAAATGCTAATTCTACTCATATCGGTGGAACAAAGATGATGAACGGCATTGGTGGTAGTGGTGACTTTGAGAGAAATGCTTATATAAGCATCTTCACTTGTCCAAGTACAGCTAAGAACGGACTCATCTCATCTATCGTTCCATTCGTAAGCCATTCTGATCACTCGGAACATGATGTAAATGTAATTGTAACAGAACAAGGTGTTGCCGACTTACGTGGGAAGAGTCCAAGAGAGCGTGCAGAGCTCATTATTAACAATTGTGCTCATCCTGACTATCGCCCACTATTGCGCGAATATTTGAATCTTAGTAAAAGCGGACAGACTCCTCACTATTTGCCTGCAGCATTTGCAATGCACGATACTCTCAATCGTAAGGGTGATATGCATCTAACTGATTTTGCTGAATATATTAAGGCGTAATCTTTAATGAATAACATACTATACTACCTTGTGGTGGGAACGTTAAAATTGATATCGTTCCTACCACTTGATATATTATACCTCATCAGCGATATGCTCTATCCTATCGTCCGACTAGTATATCGCAGACGTATAGTAAAAGCCAATCTTATTTCCGCATTTCCAGAAAAGACAAAAGAGGAAATTTTAGAAATCGAAAAGAAATTCTATCGTCATTTCTGTGACCTTATCATGGAAATCATCAAAGAGTTTTCAATGTCAAAAGAGGAAATGAAACGCCGAATGGTATTCAAAAATCTTGAGCCAATAAAAAAAGGATTTCAAGAAGGCAAAAGTGATGTCTTTTATTACCTTGGACATTTTGGCAATTGGGAATGGATGGCATCATTGCCTTATTGGAATAACTCTTGGCTGAGTGCACAAATATATCATCCGTTAAAGAATAAGGTCATTAATCGTGTGTTTTTGAAAGTACGCAATCATTTTGGAGGTGAGTGCATACCGATGAAACATGTGCCACGCATCTTACTTCAAAAACGCGAAGAGGGTATTAAGGTGTTCTGTGGATTTATCAGCGACCAACAGCCAAAATGGGAAAACATACACTATTTTGTTTCATTCCTTAATCATGACACAGCAGTATTTACTGGTGGTGAAAAGATAGGCAAAAAATTTGATGCCATGATGTACTATGGCCGCGTCAGCCAACCAAAACGAGGACACTATATATTAGAGTCAATACCTATTGCGCATGACTCAAAGAATGTCCCAGACTTTGAGATTACTCAACGTTATATGGAACTTTTAGAAGAGGACATTCGTAAGCATCCTGAATTATGGCTATGGACACATAAGCGTTGGAGTAGAACAAAAGAAGAATGGGAACGAAGGCAATCAGTCATTGATAATTCCTAATTTTTCATTCCTAAATCCAAATATTCTAATATGAAAGCATTTACCTATAAACAAATTTTCGGACTATTACTTGGACTATGTTTGCTGTCATTGTTTCCATTTATTGGTGCAATGGAATATAACACAAAAGGTGAGCCTCGCGAAGCAATAGTTTCACAAAGTATGCTCGCTACAAATAATTGGATACTTCCGCGCAATAGTGGCGATGAAATGGCTTATAAACCACCTTTCTTTCATTGGTGTGTAGCCTTATGTTCATTACCTAAAGGCGAAGTGACAGAAAGCTCTTCGCGTCTGCCGTCTGCAATTGCATTGACAGCACTTGGGATGATGACATTTGTGTTTTTTTCTCGCAGAAAAAACGTTCATATCGGTATTGTGACTACAGCAATATGTCTGCTCTGTATGGAGACTCACAGAGCAGGAGGCAATTGTCGTGTAGATATGGTATTGACAGCATTGACCGTAGCAGCAATTTATCTATTGTATGCTTGGTATGAGAAAGACTTTAAAGGAATACCATGGTTGGCAGTGTTGATGATGAGTTGTGGCACGCTAACAAAAGGACCTGTGGGAACAATAATCCCATGTATCGTCATAGGGGGATTCCTATTATTGAAACGTCAGAACTTTTTCAAAGTGTTTCTGCGATTATTTATCCCCGCACTCTTGTCGCTCATATTACCATTGTGTTGGTATTATGCTGCTTATCAACAAGGAGGAAAAGAATTTCTTGATTTAGTATATGAGGAAAACATCGGCAGAATGACTAATACGATGAGTTACGAGTCTTGCGTTGAGCCATGGTGGTATAATTTCCTGACTCTTACTTATGGACTATTGCCGTTCAATTTGCTTTTGCTCTTTGGTCTTGCAAGTTTAAAAAATAGCAAAAAGTTTCAATTTAAAAAACTTTCTGACATCACACTTTTCTCACTAACCTCGGCAGTAATAATAGTTGTCTTTTACTGCATCCCTCAAAGCAAACGTAGTGTTTATTTGATGCCTATGTATCCATTCCTAGCATATTTTGTGGCAAAATTCATGTTTTGGCTTGCCGATAACAAGAAGAAAAGCCTTGACATATACACATGTATGGTATCAATACTAGGATTAATATTATTCTGCGTATTTATTTCTGTAAAACTCAATTATATACCAGAGACTATTTTTCAAGGGCGTCATGCTACGGAAAATATCAATATGATGCATGCTATTGCAGATATCAATAAATGGTGGGCGTGGATGTTAATACTTTTACCTACTATGCTTTGTTGTTATTGGTGGTGGTGGCGAAAAAAACATGCTATTGGCAAATCATATGTCTATTTTTCGTTTGCACTTGTATTTGCCTTAAATCTCGCTATTGATGGTGCATATAAAGCACCAGTAATGAATGTCAAATCAGTAAAGATTGTTGCTGCTGAAGTTAATGCACTCTGTAACCAAAGTAATGAACCAATGTATGAATATGTAGAAATTGGTGTACAAGCACTAGGTGACCCCGTTCATTTTTTTGAACTAAATTTCTATCTCAACAATCGTATTGACAATTTCCACAAAAAACAACCTTCCAATGGTTTGTTGCTCATTGGAAATGATGATATGAAATTGCGTTATGCTGATTTCAAAAAAGCAGGCTATACCTTTAGTAGGGTATTATATAAGTCGCCAAAACCTGTAATGAAACAAACATTAGAGGTCTATCGCTTCAAAAAATAGACTATACGTAAAATAAGAAAATTGATTGGTACGACAACAACAAGCGTAACAATACCGGAAAGATTTTCACCTATACCGAGATATATCAATAGATTGAGTACACCTATTTCAAGGAAATAGTTTATAACATGGCCGAATGAAAATCCAACCATGTTTTTTATTGATGATTTCTGACGGAAGGTAAAATAAGTTGTAAAGACATAATTACAACAAAAACCAACAATATATCCACCTGTATATGCGATTGTTGGATTGAAGCGTAAGAGCAACAACAGATATATCCCATAATGTATCAGTGTGCAAGTCGTACCTACAACACCAAAACGAACGATGCGTCCTAACTCTGCTTTATCAAGTTTAAAATGCATCAGTCCAAGAAATCCTGTATATTATATTTAGGCCGTTGTTTTACCTCTGCATACACTTTACCGAGATATACACCGAGAATGCCTGCTGCCACAAGTATGCATCCGCCGGCAAGCCATATAGAAAGCATCAGCGAAGCCCAACCATGTACAGCACTCCCCACTATGAGTGAATAGACAACGTATATGGCCATAATAAGACTTATGAAGATAAATCCTATGCCAAGGTAGATGAGATAATAAAGTGGCTTCATCGAGAAGGATGTTATCCCATCCATGGCTAAACCAAGCATCTTTGATAGGGTATATTTAGATATACCTGCCTGACGTTCACTTATTCTATCATCAACCGTAGATGATGGGAAACCTATTTGTGGTATAAGCCCACGCAAATATATATTTCGCTCAGGATATTTTGCCAATGCCTCAAGCGCACGCTTACTCATAAAACGAAAGTCGGCATGGTTATATATCATGTCAACACCCATCTTCTTTTGCAACTTGTAGAACATCTGCGCTGACATCTTTTTAAGCTTTCCATCTGCCTTTCGCTCTGTTTTCACTCCATATACAATATCGTCGCCATTAGCATTGTTGTCCACCATCTGCTCTATGCACATGAGATCGTCTTGTAAATCGGCATCTATTGTAATGACGGCATCGCTCATATTTTTTGCTTGCATCATACCTGCAAAAATAGCATATTGATGACCTACATTTTTGGCAAGATTCAAGCCTTTTACAAACTTGTTGTTTGCATGCAGTTGGCAGATAATGTTCCAAGTTTTATCACGGCTTCCATCGTTTACGAAGAGCAAAAAACTATCTTCTGTTATCTTCCCATTTTCAATAAGATGGTGAAGCACTTCTGTCAGTCGCTCTGCAGAAATATTCAACACAGCCTCTTCATTATAACAAGGAGCAACGATAGCAAGCTTTATCATGAGTAATATATGTTTTGTTATTTGTTGTTAATTGAGATATGTTCGGCTGCAAATTCTGCGTATGTATAGAAACGCCCACCCTGTGCTTTTAGTCTTTTAATTAGATTATCTAGCCTTTGTTGCATTTGTTTTCCACTATGATTACGAATTATTAATGGCATCTTAAATTCCGGGTGTTCTTTTAATTCATAGAATTCCCACGGATGGAAATAGGTATTAAAATACCCATCATGCTTTAGTACACGCTTGACAAGTGCATAATATATCGCTTCTGGGAAATTATGTAGCGCTAGCCAAAATAATGGTATGCGTAACAATGGTGATACAGAGGTAGGTATTTGCAACACACCATCTTTCATAAAATATGTTCGCGGTGTAGTAAGGTGCATATATCGTCCGGGAACGAATGCAGGGTTGAGCGATGAATTATATACATAACCTGCTTCTTTCAAGTCCTTATCGTTGACAGGGAACATTCGTGGCTGTCTGTATCCTTTCATTTTCATACCTATCAACTGCTCAATAATCTCTTTTGAACGAAAAGCATCTGTTGGCAGTGGAGTCCAATGGTCGCAACCATGACAAGCTATTTCATGCCCATCATCAATAATGCGTTGTATAATATCGTTAGCATTGGTGACAAAGTTTGCTGTGCAGAAGAAAGTACATTTCACATTATTCTCTTTCAAAATATCCAAAATCCTCTCTGTGCCAAATCTAGATACTTTCATCCCTTCTTCCAATGTAAAATCCACACCATGCTCGCGTGGTACATCAAACTCTTCGGTATCAAAACTGAGTAGTATCATTTTTATTGAATGTGCAATGTGGTATTAGAAATTATTAATTGCTTTAGCCTGACACCTTTATCGTCAAAGACACTCATGCGGAAGGAGGGGGATTCGAACCCCCGATACGGTGACCGTATACCGGTTTTCGAGACCAGCGCAATCGTCCACTCTGCCATCCTTCCATAGGGCTTGTGAATTGAAAATTGAATTAATATTAATAATTGATTCATGCACTTTCAAGCCCCACAAAGATAATAATTCTATTTTTTAGATGCAATATACATTAAATCCACCATCAACAACAGCAACAGTTCCTGTAACAAACTTTGATGCTTCGCTAATGAGGTAGTGGATAGTACCGCAAAGTTCTTCTGGCTCACCCATACGGCCAAATGGAGTTTGTTGGATAATATGCTGAGCGCGTGGAGTCCAACTGCCATCAGGATTTACGAGCAAATCGTGATTTTGATTAGTTACAAAGAAGCCGGGAGCTATTGCATTTACACGGATACCATCACCAAATTTTCTTGCCACCTCTGATGCCATATATTCTGTGAAACTCTTTATACCTGATTTTGCAGCAGAATAACCGCAAACGCGCGTACAAGGACGGAAACTGGTCATTGAACCAAAATTTACAATCTGCCCTTTGCCCTGAGCTTTCATTGGCTTTAAAAATACTTGTGTTGGGATGACTGTTCCAGTGAGATTGAGTTCAAGAACAAAAGAGAATTGTTTTGGGTCAAGGTCAAATATTGACTGGTCATCAGCAATAGTAGCACCCTTTTGGTTGCCTCCTGCTGCATTGAGTAAAGTATCTACGCGGCCATATTTTGCAAGAATATCCTTGCAGTTCTGTTCTACTACAGATGCATCAAGAACATTTGTTGCAAACCAACAAGCTTCGCCACCATCAACTTTGATTTCATCAACGAGTTTTTTGCCCAACTCCTCTTCTTGTGGAAGACTTAAAAACGCTATCTTACATCCTTCTTTTGCAAGATATTTACCAATCATGGAACCTAATACACCTGTTCCACCGGTAATAACAACCACTTGGTCTTTAATGTTAAAAAGAGTATTCATTTATTACTTATGAGTTACGTGTTATAAAGTTAAAAAAAATGGATAATTGAAACAATTTACAAAAACTCATTTCAAATTTCCAATAGGCACATATGGCAATTTATATTCTATTCCCAATTCATTATCTACTGTTGCTATAATACCCTCAACTTGTCCTAACGCAAACATACGTCCAAGAAAAGAATATCCAGCATTATAGCCTTTGTTTTCATCACCAAGCATTAAAGGTCCATGATCAACTCGCATTGGCAAATTTGTATTTTCTTTTTCAAATATTCGTGCCAATTCAAAGAGATTTGCACAACCACCAAGATGACTCGCCTCTGTGAAATCTCCATTCTCAAAGATATGACAAGAACGAAGATGAACGAAATGAGTACGCGATGCAAACTTTCGAGCAAGAGCAACAACATCATTATGAGCACCTGCAGACAAGCTACCTGCACAAAATGTCAATCCATTGTGTTTGTTTGGTACGGCATTTAGGAACCACTCTATATCTTCTTCACACGTCACAATACGTGGCAAGCCGAGAATTTGAAATGGAGGGTCATCTGGATGTACACACATATTCATTCCATATTCTTCACATATCGGCATTATGGAAGCAAGGAAATAGCGCATGTTTTCTCGTAACTTGTCGCGCGTGATCCCTTTATATAAATCAAGTAACTGACGGAAAAGCTCTACAGGATGTTCGTCATCTTCTTTGATATTTCCGTTTACAAAGCCCTGTGTTTTGACTATGATGTTTTCTACTAGATGATGAGCGAACTCTTTTTCTCTTCCTTCGGCAACAACAGTTTCGTGTAGTTCATCTGCGCCTCTTACTACATCCTCCGGAAAACTTGAACGAGCTCCTTTACGCTTCAAGATATAAATATCAAAGTATGCGAACTCTTTACGCGAGAAATATAAATTTGACGTGAAATTTGGATTTGGATGATTAAGATCGGTACGTGCCCAGTCGAGAACAGGCATAAAATTGTAACAAATCGTGTGTATACCCTCCAAACCAAGATTTTTCAAGCTCTCCTTGTAACGCTCTATTTGCTCATCACGATCAGGACCAGCATATTTGATGCTCTCTACAACAGGTAGGCTCTCTACAACACTCCATCGCAAGTCATAACTTTCAATATAACTTTTAAGTTCGTGGATTTTTTCTCGTGCCCACACCTCACCATTGGGTACATCATGTAATGCCGTAACAATGCCCTCAACGCCTATTTGTCTTAGCATCTTGAGAGTAATCTTATCGTTTTTACCAAACCATCTCCATGTTTTTTCCATAGTCGTGTTTTATAAGTGTATGCGAAATTAGCAAAAGGTAAGAGAAATACCAAATTTATTTGAGTATTTCCAAACTATAATCCAATTGCACTAGATGATATTATCATAAGGTGAGAGATAAAAAAGAATAAAGGTGGGTTCTATATTATATTGAGATAATTTTAAAATTATTTTGAGTAGATTTCTTTGGTTAAAGAAAGCGCATAGTAACTATGCAATTGATATAAGTTGTAGTAAGATACCAAAAATAAACTTAAAGCATCCAAAATCTAAGATTCTATAAAAATTTAAGGTTCATCCGGCAAATGCGTAGTTTTTATCATGTAGTGATAGAACCTTGAGTTCAAAGAATTTCTCATCTCGATACCCATACGCTTGTCGTTTCATTGTTTTGATTTTATTATTGATACCTTCTATTTTTCCTGTA
>JAZLJQ010000031.1:0-18398 GCA_045617965.1 Prevotella sp. | reverse complement strand
AAATTCAAAATAGCCTTCGGCAAAAAATGGCTCCTTTCAGTCGTAAAAAAATAGAATAGTTTCATTCACTTAATACTAAAAATTAACTTTATTTTTTTTACTCACGTAGTGAGCCATTTTTTATGGCAGAGCCACATTTTGCATTTTGTTTTTATCTTACTTACCAAAGGTAAGGATGGAGGGATGAAACAAAGCCGAGAAAAGCTTGTTTTTAGTAGGCTTTGATTTCAGCACTACAGCAAAAGATGAAATCTGATAAAAACAAAAATATTTTGATCTAATAACTTTGCGACTCGGCATAGATTAGGCTTCGTCAAGATAAAGCAAAAATCTAACGATTTAACGATTTATTTGTGAGCATAAATCAAAGCAAGCTCCATTTATACTCACAATCTAAATCTAAAAATACAAGTATTGGCGAAGTCTAATTTTCGCTTTGCGCAAATTAGGCTTCGGCTCGGCATAATTGAAATAATTTTCCTTCTGCTCTCACCTTGCACTAATTTTCGCTTTGCGCAAATTAGGCTTCGTCAAGATAAAGCAAAAATCTAACGATTTAACGATTTATTTATGAGCATAAATCAAAGCAAGCTCCGTTTATACTCACAACCTAAATCTAAAAATACAAGTATTTTTTTGCTTTATGCTTGACTTGCACTAATTTTGCAACAAATTAACAAATATATGATGAAATTCATTTGCTTCGGAAGCGGAAGTAGCGGAAACTGCTACTACCTCTACACAACACACGCAGGTATACTAATCGACGTGGGAATAAGCACAAGAATACTCAAAAAACATTTCAAAGATAGACAACTACCTTTACAACACATAAAAAATATCATCGTTACACACGACCATGCCGACCATATCAAAGCCGTAGGAACGATGAGCGAAGAACTACAAATACCTGTCTACGCTACCGAAAAAGTACACAAAGGAATAGACTCAAACTATGTGGTACGGGGTAAAGTGCCACAAGAACAAAGACACATACTGCAAAAAAATATAAACATACAAATAAACGAATTCAATATAACACCATTCTCAGTGCCACACGATAGCCAAGACTGCGTGGGATTCAGAATAGAACACCAAGGATGCGTCTTCGTACTGATGACAGACGTAGGATACGTTACAGACGAAATGAAAACCTTCATCAACGAAGCTAACTACCTCGTCATAGAAGCTAACCACGACAAAGAAATGCTCAGAACAGGACCATATCCACAATTCCTCAAAGCTAGAGTATCAAGCCAAATAGGACACCTTGATAATCATGCATGCGCTCAAGCAATAGCAGAAAACGCAACGCAAAAACTAAAACATGTTTGGCTTTGCCACCTCAGCGAAGAAAACAATCACCCAGAACTGGCACGAAAGACAATAGAAGCCGTATTGCGCTCGTTTGGCATAATCGTAGGAAAAGACCTGCAACTCGAAGTGCTGAAACGCAAAACACCAAGCATGATTTACGACTTGTCGTAATGAAAAATCATATAACACAGAAGCACACATCTTGACAAAACGATAAACACACCTGCTTCATACACACAGCACACGATAAAGGTACGTTCTATAAATTCTAAAAATGAAAAAACTCATCTTCCTATCCATGACCATCTGGTGTGTAGTAGCGACAAATGCACAAGATAACTTGAGAGACTCTATCGCCGAACTCAACCGACAAATAGAACAGCACCCATACAACACAGACCTGATGCTCAAAAGAGGAGGAGTGGAGATACAACTTGAGAGTTGGTCATCGGCAATAGATACATATTCGCAAGTGCTGAAAACAAACCCCAAAAATCCTGCGGCACTCTTCTACCGAGCCTTTGCCTACGAACAGATGGGACGATTCACATTTGCAAGGCGCGATTATGAAGACTATCTAAAAATAGTGCCTTTCAACTTCGAAGGAATGTTCTGTCTGGCACTACTCAACCAAAAAGATAAACACTACACCGAAGCATACGACGGAATAAACACACTCATAGAAATGAACCCCGACAGCATACAGCTCTATCTGGCTAGAGCAAACATGGAGGAAGAACGAGGAATGATAGAGCCTGCTATATATGACTGGGGATGCGTAATAGAACGAGAACCAAATGTGGCGCAACACTACATAAACAGAGCACAACTCTTGATGCAAGCAAACAAAAGAGAGCCGGCAAGGCGCGATTTGGACAAGGCTGTGGAGCTTGGAACACCACGCAACTCCTTAAACTATCTCTACCGACATCTGCAGAAGAAACGTATGGATGCAATAGAACTGAAAAATAAAAAACATAAGAAATGAAAAAATTTTTAATCCTAACAGCAATGGCAATAAATGTGATTTGCGCAGACGCTTTCAACTATACCGACGAGCGTTTTGCCGATATTCAAATGCTGAGATACAGACTCAACGGATTTGAAAAACTCTCAACACAACAAAAAGCACTCATATACTACCTCTCAGAAGCAGCACTATGGGGAAGAGACATTACAACCGACCAACAAGGCAAATATAACATCAAAATAAGAAAGGTGCTGGAACAGGTATATTGCAACCTGAAAGAAAAAGACACCGACGAGGCAAAAGCCTTTATCACCTACACAAAACAAGTGTGGTTCGGAAATGGCATATATCATCACTATTCAAAAGATAAGTTTACACCGAACTTCACGCAAAAATGGTTCAGACAACAAGTGAAAGAGGCAAAAGTAAACATACACAAAAAAGATCTTGACAAAATATGCCAAGTGATGTTTGATGCTACAATACTGCCAAAGGGAGTAAACCTCGCTGCCGATGCTGACGTGGTGCTTACTTCAGCACATAACTTCTACGGAGACGGAGTGACGCAGAAAGAGGCAGAAGAATTCTACGCTCAGATGAAAGCCTCACGCACAGGCAACGAATTGCCAATGTTTGGGCTCAACTCTACACTTATGAAAAAAAACGGAAGACTATACGAAGATGTGTGGAAAGTTGGTGGCAAATACAGCAAGGCAATAACAAAAATTGTGGAAAACCTGAAAAAGGCAACACAATATGCAGAAAATGAGAAACAAAAAGACGTCATCTTAAAGCTTATAAAATATTTTGAGAGCGGAAACCTTGACGACTTTGACCAATATTCCGTTAGCTGGGTGAGCTCACTCGAGGGAATGGTAGATTTTATCTGTGGCTTCATCGAAACCTATGGCGACCCTCTCGGCATGAAAGGCACATACGAAGGTATTGTGCAGTACAAAGACATGGAAGCAACGAAGAGAACACAGACAATTTCACAAAATGCACAATGGTTTGAAGACCACTCACCGGTAAACCCTAAATTCCGCAAACCAGTAGTGAAAGGGGTTACGGCAACAGTAATAAACTCGGCAATGCTATCGGGCGACTCTTATCCCTCAACTCCTATTGGAATAAATCTCCCAAACTCTGATTGGATAAGAGCAAAGCACGGCTCAAAAAGCGTAACAATAAGCAATATCACAGATACCTATAACAAAGCTGCTCACGGTAATGGCTTTGCAGAAGAATTCGTCATCGACGAAAAGACACGCCAAATGATGGAAAAATATGGCGACGATTGCGACTATTTGCATACCGACCTGCACGAATGCCTTGGACATGGAAGCGGACAAATGCTACCAGATACAGACCCAGATGCCCTGAAAAACTATAGCAGCACAAACGAGGAAACAAGAGCCGACTTGTTTGCTCTGTATTATCTGGCAGACCCAAAACTCGTAGAACTTGGACTCTTGCCAGACACAGAAGCCTACAAGGCATGTTATTATTCGCAAATGATGAATGGACTCATGACACAACTCGTCCGCATAAAGCCAGGCGATAACATCGAAGAGGCACATATGCGTAACCGCGCGCTGATAGCAAACTGGTGCTTTGAAAAAGGACACAAGGATAATGTTATGGAATTTATCAAAAAAGATGGTAAGACTTATCTACAAATCAACGACTATAAAGCCCTGAGAAGCTTGTTCGCCGAACTACTTGCCGAAATACAACGAGTAAAGAGCGAAGGCGACTTTGAAGCTTGCCGAAACCTTGTGGAGACATACGGAGTAAAAGTGAATGCAGACTTGCATAAGGAAATTCTTGAGCGTTACGCAAAACTGAATCTTGCACCTTATAAAGGCTTTATCAACCCTGTAATGAAACCACACTTCGATGCCGACGGCAAAATAACAGATGTAGAGCTCGACTATACCGAAAGTTACGAGCAACAGATGCTACGCTATTCAAAGGAATATGCAACTGAATGAGGTAAAACAATGGTTCCGCTCGTATATGGACGGAACTGTGGCTGAGTCTATGAGACAAAAAGGTCTTTCGTATCGCGTCATTTGGGGCATATCTATTATCCACCTACAAGAAATGGCAAAGGAGATAGGACAAGACGAAGCGCTGGCACGTCAGCTGTGGAAAGAGGACTGCCGAGAATGTAAGATTTTGGCAACACTAGTGATGCCACACGATAGCATGACAATAGACGAAACACGACAATGGGTGGCAACACTATCAACAAAAGAAACAGCACAATGGCTGGCTTTCAACCTCGTGCGACATCTCCCCTTTGCAAAAGAATGGGCAGAAGAAGCACAAAACAGCAATAATACTTTGGAAATATGTTGCGCTCAAAATGTGTTGGCGAAGAAAATGTAAAAATAAATAGTTCAGAGTTTACCTAATTCATAACTTGTAATTTAAAACAAGTGGATAAAGCGTCGGCAAAAAAAGCAAGAGAAGAACTTGAGGCATACTTGCAACAAGGTGTACATCGTAAAACGGAAGAACGTTTTATGGTGTTGGAAATGATATATTCGTTCAGTGGCATTTTTACTGTGTTCGACCTTGAACAACGAATTGAAAAACACAACTATTTCGTCTCGCGGGCAACACTATACAATTGTCTGAAACTGTTCATAGAATTGCGACTCGTCATGCGCTATAAACTTGAAGGACAAGCCTGTTACGAGCCAATGATAGGCCGTCGTGGCCATTGCTCACAAATATGCACAATATGCGGAAAGAAAAAAGAACTAAAACTCAAAAGTCTTCCAGCCTTGAGACATAATGTGCCACTAGAACGTTTCCAGGGAGAAACTTACGATGTTATCGTCTATGGCATATGTTCTACCTGCAAGGCTCAGCAAACCCGTCGGCATCGAACGGAATTGCGCATGAAAAAGAAAGAAGAAAAACTAAAAGAATTGCAAAGGCAATTGAGAAGTAATAAATAATTAATAATTCACAAAAGGGAAGAATATAATCCCAACTCACAAATTCTAATTAAAAATGGTAAGCATACCCAAAGGAACACGCGACTTTTCTCCATTGGAAATGGCACGCCGCAATTATGTTTTTGATACAATAAAAGCTGTATATCAACTCTATGGATATTCACAAATAGAAACACCTGCAATGGAGCAACTATCTACGCTAATGGGCAAGTATGGCGAAGAAGGAGATAAACTACTCTTTCGCATACAGAACTCAGGCGAAAAGGCTTCGCTTGCACCCGAAAAAGGATTGCGTTATGACCTGACAGTGCCCTTCGCACGCTTTGTGGTGATGCATCGTAATGACATCCAATTTCCATTCAAGCGTTATCAGATACAGCCTGTATGGCGCGCCGATCGGCCACAGAAGGGACGTTACCGCGAATTCTACCAATGCGATGCCGATGTAATAGGCTCTGACTCACTAATGAACGAGGTGGAACTGATGCAGATAGTCGAAACGGTATTCAAGCGTCTAGGAGTGAGAGTAGAGATAAAAATAAATAATAGAAAAATTCTTACCGGTATCGCCGAAGTCATTGGACAAGCCGACAAGATAGTCGATATCACAGTGGCAATGGATAAGCTAGACAAGATAGGACTCGAAAATGTCAATCGCGAACTAGCCGATAAGGGCATACCACAACAAGCAATAGACAAACTGCAACCTATTATCACACTCTCGGGCTCAAATCAAGAGAAATTGGCAACGATAAAGGATGTGCTGAAAACCTCCCCAATAGGACTAAAAGGTGTTGAAGAACTAGAGTTTATCCTCTCAAAGTTGGCACTCGTTGATACGGCTCTTTCTATAGATCTCACGTTAGCTCGCGGACTGAATTATTACACAGGCTCTATATTCGAAGTAAAGGCTCTGGATGTTGAAATAGGAAGCATTACTGGCGGGGGGCGATATGACAACCTTACCGGTATCTTTGGCCTTGAAGGGGTGAGTGGGGTAGGAATCTCGTTTGGTGCAGACCGCATATGTGATGTCCTCAGCCAATTAGACCTATATCCAAAAGAAAATTTGCAAGGCACACAACTACTTTTTATAAACTTTGGCGAAAAAGAAACCAATTTCTGCTTGCCTATATTGAAACAAGTGCGTCAAAATGGCATCCGAACCGAGATTTACCCCGATGCTACAAAGATGAAAAAACAAATGGGATATGCTAATGCCAAGCAAATTCCGTTTGTGGCCATTGTCGGTGAAAATGAAATGAATGTAGGCAAGGTGATGCTAAAAGATATGAGTACAGGTGAGCAACAACTTGTTACCATAGATGAACTAATTCGTACGATTGTAGGCTAACCAATAATGGCGTTCTTCATCGCTCATCTTTTCTATTGCATAACGTAATGTGGTGCGTGGCATCTCATGGATATGTGCATTTAGGAAGTCGCGCAAGAGTTCCATTTCTATTTGTTTACCCATTTCGCGAAGCATCCAACCTGTAGCTTTATGCATAAGGTCATGAGAATGGCAGAGATGTTTCTCTGCATAGCGAAGACAAAACGAGGCATCTCCGTGGCGTATTGGCCATGCTGTTGCTACAATTGACATGCGTTGTTCCCAAAGGTTGTGGCTTGCTGCTAACTTGTCAAGCATTTTTATGCCTTCATTATAGTTCTCCATAGCCCAACGTCCAAGAATCTTATCAACAGAAAGATCCACTAAATCCCAATTGTTTATGAATCTGGTATGGTGAAGGTAGATAGTTACAATTTCTTTGCGTTTGGCATTTGCAGATGTGTCGGACATCTGTCGTTTTGAGCAGAGTTGACTATATTTATCTACGAGTATCAGCACAGCATATAATCTGACTTCGTGCCATTTACAAGTGAGCAATGTAGGCACTTCTTCTAAAGGAAGCTCACGGCTGCTTTTTACTAATTCATGAATTTGCGTATTGCGAATACCAAGGAAATGATCGCCTTCACCATATTGCCCTTTGCCAGTTTTGAAAAAGCGCATTCTTTGTTGCGATTCTTTTTCGTTGTAAAAGGTCTCTAAGTATTCTATTATCTCGTTTGCTGTCATCTTTTTTTGTTTTTTAAATGTTAATAGGAGTATTTACCATGAGAATTATATTGTTCCAAAACATGCTTAACGCAAAGGTAAGTTTTTTAGTTATAAAAGAAAAATATAGATAAATACATTTCTCTTCGCCTTGTACTAACTATCATCTTCGCAAAGCTCGCCGCAAGTTAGGCTGCGGCTCAGGCAAGGCCAAAAAGACAAAAGTCTTTTCACGATGAAATCTTTTTCCTAAAGACTAAAGTAAAACTTTCGCTTTTTTCAAAGATTTTATCTAAAAATATTATATATTTTTGGCTTTCTCTTCGCCTTGTACTAACTTTGTTTCCAAGAATTAGCGCAACGATATTTGTGTGCGCAAGAATCATTTAATTATATACAATAATGAAACCTACTTTGTTACTTCTTGCTGCGGGAATGGGTAGTCGTTATGGGGGGCTCAAGCAACTTGACGGACTCGGACCGAATGGCGAGACAATAATGGACTACAGCATATACGATGCAATACAGGCTGGATTTGGCAAAATAGTTTTTATCATACGTCACGACTTTGAAGAAGAATTCAAAACAAAAGTCCTTGCAAAATATCAAGGACATATCCCTGCAGAGCTAGTGTTCCAAAGCATCGATGCCCTGCCAGAGGGTTTCTCTGTGCCGGAAGGAAGAGAAAAACCTTGGGGGACAAACCATGCCGTACTGATGGCAAAAGATGTTATCAAAGAGCCTTTCTGTGTAATCAACTGCGATGACTTTTATAATAGGGACGCATTTCGCGTAATAGGAAAATTCTTGTCGGGACTGCCAGAGGGAAGCAAAAACAAATATGCAATGGTAGGCTATCGCGTAGGAAACACCTTGAGCGAAAATGGAACTGTGGCACGTGGTATATGCTCAACAGATGATAAAGGCAATCTTACAACCGTCGTTGAACGCACCCAAATCATGCGCGTCGACCCTCAAACGCAAATAATAGGAACAGACAAACCCGTATGCTACAAGGATGAAAATGGGAAATGGGTGGAAGTGTCGGAGAACGCACCCGTATCAATGAACGTATGGGGCTTTACTCCTGACTACTTTAAGCACTCAGAAGACTTCTTCATCCAATGGCTTGGCTCGGAAGGCGTTATGCAAAACTTGAAGTCGGAATACTTCATCCCTCTGATGGTGAACAAACTTATCAACGAAGGGGTGGCAAAAGTTCAAGTGCTAGACACAACCGCTACATGGTTTGGAGTTACCTATGCTGCCGATCGCCCTTCAGTGGTAGAAAAAATACAAAATTTGATAGACAAAGGAGTCTATCCTGAAAAACTATTTTCATAACACCTCCCTGACGGAGTTTTTTTACAAAAAAGAATGTTTAAAGAGATAGCATCACAACATCAATTGGACCTCATACAAGAGAAGGTGAAGACAGCGAAACGGATTGTAGTTGTCGGACACCAAAATCCAGACGGGGATGCAATGGGGGCAGTCTTAGGTTTTTGTTGTTGGGCGCAGTTGAGAAATACGGATGCTAATATTAAACCTGTCATGCCAGATGCATATCCTGACTTCTTGCAATGGCTCCCTTGTTCTAATACCATTATCCGCTTTGATAAAAAGCCTGAAATGGTGAAGGAATTGGCCGAAAATGCAGATTTGCTTGTATGTCTTGACTTCAATGACTATACACGCGTGGGGGTAGAAATGGAGCCTTGTCTGAGATCGTTTAAAGGGAAGGTAATACATATAGACCATCATATTACACCCGCAATAGATGCAGATGTATCAATCTCAGATGTGAATGCGAGTAGCACAAGCGAAATGGTGCTGAAAATTGTCATGCAATTAGGCGATTTTGATGATTTGAATTCAAAATTCTATATACCAATATTCACAGGTATGATGACCGATACGGGGAACTTTGCTTATGCCAACGCTACCGCTGATACATATTTCTTGGTGAGTAGGTTGCTCGCAAAAGGAGTGGATAAAGTCAAGGTGTGTCGTAATGTATATGATAATTTCTCTTTTTGGCGTTTGAGACTCATGGGGTATGTGCTCAATAAAAAACTTGTGCATTTCCCGACATTGCATGCAAGTTATTTCACACTTACACGAACCGATCTCTGCCGTTATCATTTCATCAAAGGCGATGCCGAAGGAATCGTAAACATGCCATTACAGATAAAAGGACAGAAATTGAGTATCTCTTTGCGTGAAGACACACAGCGCGACAACCTTATATGGGTGAGTACACGTAGCGCATACGACTTTCCTTGCAATGAGCTCTGTCAACGTTTCTATAATGGCGGAGGCCATCGCAATGCTAGTGGAGGAAGGCTGAATTGCTCGATAGAAGAAGCGGTGAAGATAACAGAAGAAGCAATAAAGTATTATGCTGATATGTTGAAAACAAAATGACGAAAATAAAAAATATGAAAAGACTACATCTTCTTTCTTACATTTGTGCATTACTTGCAATAATGTTTGTCGCAAGTTGTAATGATTACGAAACTTATGCCGAAAAGAAAGATAAGGAAAAGGCTGCTATCAATGCTTTTATAGCAAGTAGGGGCATACAGCCTATAACAGAAGAAAAGTTTGAAAAGCAAGGTTTTACTACAGATACCGCTCGCAATGAATATGTCAAGTTTGACAATTCGGGTATTTATCTTCAGATTGTCCGCAAGGGGGCAGGTGAACAGTTGCCAAAAGGTGAATCTGCGGTGCTTATGTGTCGCTATACGGAGTATAATATTTTAGGAGATTCTCTACAGACATCAAATCTAAATCAGACCTATGCTCCGTTCCCCGAGGAATTGACTATCAAGCGTACGGGGGATGAGTATAGTGGCACATTCTCGTCAAGTTACGGGCTGATGAACAGCTGCTATGGCAGTTATGCCCCTATGGGATGGCTAGTGCCTTTGCGCTATATAAACATCGGGAAGCAAGTGACTTCAGAAGTTGAAATAGCCAAAGTGCGTGTCATCGTTCCTGCCGAACAAGGCCATCAGTATGCTTCTGCAAATGTTACTCCTTTTCATTATGAAATAACATACCAAAGGAAATAATAAATTTATTTTTTATGTCTTTAATCAAATCAATTTCAGGAATTCGTGGCACTATTGGTGGTGCTACGGGTGACACGTTGAACCCATTGGATATAGTTAAATTTACTACGGCATATGCCAAATTTATAGCTTCAAGTAATGCCGGCGGTGAACGCCAAACTATCGTTGTCGGTCGCGATGGTCGTATATCAGGCGAGATGGTACGCAGCATCGTATGTGGCACTCTCTTGGGATGTGGTTATGATGTTCGTGATATAGGTTTCGCATCTACTCCAACTACAGAATTGGCGGTACGAATGAGCGGTGCGGTAGGTGGTATAATCATTACTGCCTCGCATAATCCACGTCATTGGAATGCGTTGAAGTTGCTCAATGCCGAAGGCGAGTTCCTTACGGCTACCGAAGGAGCTAAGGTGTTGGAAATAGCTGAAACAGAAAATTTTATGTATGCCGAAATCAATGAACTAGGACAATATATTGCTGATGACAGTTTTGATGACAAGCATATTGCAAATGTTTTAGACTTACCTTTGGTACATGTCGATGCTATCCGCAAGGCAAACTTTAAGGTGTGTGTGGATGTTATCAATTCTGTTGGCGGTATCATCTTGCCAAAATTCTTCAAGGCACTAGGTCTTGAGAATGTGACTTTTCTAAATGCAGATTGTACAGGTGATTTTGCTCATAACCCAGAACCATTAGAGAAGAATCTTGGTGGCATCATTGCCGAGATGAAGAGCGGACATTATGATGTGGGAGTCGTTGTTGACCCTGATGTTGATCGCTTGGCATTTATTTGCGAAGATGGAGTGATGTTTGGTGAAGAATATACACTTGTCAGCGTAGCAGACTATGTGTTAAGTAACACGAAGGGTAATACTGTGAGTAATTTGAGCTCTACTCGCGCTCTTCGCGATGTGACCGAAGCTCACGGAGGCAATTATACCGCAGCTGCTGTCGGCGAAGTGAACGTTACAACCAAAATGAAAGAGGTTGGCGCTGTCATCGGTGGCGAGGGTAACGGAGGAGTCATCTATCCTGAGAGTCACTATGGGCGTGACGCACTAGTGGGTATTGCTTTGTTTTTCACCTTCTTGGCAGAAAAAGGAATGAAGGTGAGCGAGCTTCGTGCTACGTTCCCACAATACTTTATAGCAAAAAACCGTATCGACTTGCAGCCTTCAATAGACGTGGATGCTATATTAAATAAGGTGAAGACCATCTATCAAGGGCGAGAGAATGTACAGATCAACGATATTGATGGTATAAAGTTGGATTTTCTAAAGAGCTGGGTACACTTGCGAAAGTCAAATACAGAGCCTATAATTCGTGTCTATTCAGAGGCCTCTAGTATGATGGAAGCTGATGCTTTGGGTAAGGAAATTATGGATGTCATTTATACTTTGGTCTAACTAAAAATGGGTTTCGAACTCAATATTGTGCACTGGTAAAAGATCTTGATTCACATTTTTTGCGTACTTTAAGTTTTAGAGCACGGAAAGCAACAAAAGAGTTTAAAAGGGAAATTGCACATTGAAAATATGTATATTTCGTTATCCCCCATTAAGCTTCGACTCAATATAATGAACACAAGTCTATTTTATATTTTGCTTTTGCTATAAATGTTAGAATAATAGGGATTTTCCTCTATTGATTAGGGAAAACTCTTACCTATACGACTTCTCTTGGTTTATTTTTGCACTATCAATAAATAGCAACGATTATGAAAAGCATAGTTTTTTCAATAATGATGTCTTCTGTTATGTTCCTCAGTAGTTGTGGAGCAATGGAAGGTCTTTTTGCGGGTGGTGCTATTGGTAGTGCTATCGGTGGTGTCACAGGTGGGTGGCGTGGAAGTAATGCAGGCGCTCTGATAGGTATGGCTACAGGGGCTGCCATCGGTGCATCCGTTGATGTTGCAGAAGCTCGTAAAAGAGAACAGGCACGCTACAATGACGATGTGTACTTATGCCATCAAGATAATCGCTATAAAACTCACCGAGATGCATATGCGCGTCATTATTATCAGCACAATGGTAAGAAACAAATGCCGACAACGTATTCTAATGTTTCCTTTCATTCTAATAGTGCTGACGGAGAAAATAGAAGTGTTACAAACGGAAATGGTTTTAAGTTGGAACCTGTCATTCCAGAGTCAATAGATGCTAGCAAGATGGTGGATGAGACTAACTCTGGAAATGACATCATAACTATGGAGTAATGTGAAATGAATTCTCTATTGTTAAAAAATACGGACTTTTTGGTTTTTGAAAAAAAAATCGTAAATTCGCACACAAATTGAAGATTTTACGCATGAGCGTGACCAAAATTAAGGACGTGTTGGAAACCCTTGAGAAGTTCGCGCCTCTGCCACTGCAAGAAGATTGGGATAATGCCGGCTTGCAAATAGGATTAACAGAGACGGAAGTATCAGGGGTATTATTGTGCCTTGATGTCAACGAGAAAATCATTGATGAGGCATATCAAAGAGGATGTAATCTTATCGTTTCGCATCATCCCCTGTTGTTTCACGGATTGAAATGTATTAGCGATTTGGATTTTGTGCAGCGCACCGTACGCAAATGCATAAAAAATGAGATTGCAATAGTCTCTATGCATACCAATATGGATAATGTAGAGGGTGGAGTGAATTATCGTATCGCACAGAAATTGGGCTTGCATAATGTACACTTGTTAACCGAAAATGGAAGCGGGGCAATAGGTATATTGCCACAGCCAATGCCAACACCATTATTTCTGCAGATGATAAAAGAGCGCTTTCGGATAGCCGCTCTTATGACCAACAATTCCGAAAAGATAAAAGTAAGCAAGGTGGCTATGTGTGGAGGAGCTGGAGCTTTCCTACTTGACGAGGCAATTCAACAAGGAGCAGATGCCTTTCTCACCGGAGAAATGCACTATCATGAATACTTCGGACACGAACACGATATACAGATTGCTGTAATGGGACATTATGAGTCGGAATATTATACATATGAGATTTTTTATGAGATTCTTACAACGGCATTTCCTTCTCTTAATATCTGTGTGGCGCAAACAAACACAAATCCAATAAGAGTGGTATAGCGAAATAGCATATCGCAAACCCTCACTTATAATGAAAATGGGAGAAGCTCATTTATAGCTCGGATTTTGAAAACTTATTAATTAAAAATAATAATAAAGATATTATGACAACAAAGAAAGTAGAACCGACAGAGATGACTGTCGAAGAGAAATTGAAAGTGCTATATCAACTACAACAAACGCTGACTGCTATTGATCAAAAACGTGCTATGCGTGGAGAATTACCTCTTGAAGTTCAAGACCTTGAAGATGACCTGGTCGGTTTAAATACGCGTCAGGCTAAAATACAACTCGAGATAGATGAAATTAATAATGCTATTGCCACTAAAAATGCAGAAATAGCCAAATCTAATGATACAGTAGAGCGTTACAAAAAACAACTCAACGATGTGAAGAATAATCGTGAATATGATACACTTAGCAAAGAAATTGAATTCCAATCGTTGGAAATAGAGTTGGCGCAAAAGAAAATTCGTGAGGGTAAGAAAAAACTAGAACTAAAACAAGCAGACCTTTCTGTCGTAAAGGAAGAAATACAAGTGCGTAGTGATGATCTAGATGTTAAGCGTAAGGAACTTAACGAGATTATGGAGGAAACGCGTGCTGAAGAAGAATTGTTGAAGACGGAAGCAACAAAGCTTGAAGAAAAGATAGAGTCACGTTTACTTGCATCGTTCAAACGCATTCGCAAAAATTTGCGTAATGGTCTTGGTATAGTGCCTGTACAGCGTGATGCTTGTGGTGGTTGCTTTGCTCAAATACCTCCTCAGCGTCAACTTGATATTAAAATGCACAAAAAACTTATCGTATGCGAGTACTGTGGTCGTATCTTGGTAGATCCTGAACTCGCTGGTATCAAGACTAATACTACAGAGAAACCAAAACGTAAGACGGTAAAGAAGGTCACCGAGCCTAAGGTGGCTCCAATTGAACCAAATCTTGCCGAGGCCGATATTCCGTCTGACGATGAAATGTAAGCAAGTCTTTGATGTGTTAAGGCGAAAATATGTTGCCTTGACTCCCGAAGAGGACGTCAGGCAGCATTTTATTAACTTGTTGATAAATGAAAAGGGCTATCCACAAGGATTAATGGCTAATGAGGTGGAGTTGAAGATTGGCACGAAAAGAATGCGTTGCGACACAGTACTCTATTCTCGCAATCTCACTCCTCGTATGATAGTGGAGTATAAAGCACCACAGATAGAACTTTCACAGAATGTATTTAATCAATTGATGGATTATAATAGTGTTCTTGGGGTAGAATATCTTGTAATGACAAATGGCCACCAACAAGTGTGTTGCCGATGTAAGGATGGACAAATGAGATTTATAAATACTTTGCCAGACTATGGTGACCTATGAAAAATTAATGCGCGACTTACAAGAGCGTAAATTTTTGCCTATATACTATCTTATGGGTGAAGAACCTTATTATATAGATAAGGTAAGCGACTACATAGAACATAATGTGCTTGATGAAGATGATCAAGGCTTCAATCAAACTATAGTGTTTGGGGCAGACACCACTATGGTCGATGTCATAAATATGGCAAAGCGTTATCCTATGATGTCGGAACGTCAAGTCATCATTGTTAAGGAGGCTCAAAGCTTGAAGAATACAGAGGCATTAGAGAAATATCTCATTAATCCAATGCTTTCGACCATATTGGTATTTTGCCATAAGGGAGGTTCGCTTGACAAGCGCAAAAAACTTGCAAACATGTTGATGCGTGATGATAATGTGGCTGTTTTTGAGAGTAAAAAACTAAAAGAACAAGATCTTCCGTTGTTTATCTCAACCTATTTAAAGGTTGATAATATTACAATTGATGAAAAGTCGTCAAGCATTATTGCTAGTGCTATTGGGAGTGATTTAAATCGTTTGACTTCAGAATTGGAAAAACTTAAAATAGGTCTTGAAGGGGATGTTAAGTGCGTTACACCAGAACTTGTTGAGGAAAAAATAGGTGTGAGTAAGGATTTTAATGCTTTTGAGTTACGCGATGCAGTTATTTCCAAAAATGTCTTTAAGGCAAATCAAATTGCAGAATACTTTGATAAGAATCCAAAGGCTGGTAGTGTTTATTCTGTACTTCCACTCTTATTTCAGTATTTTGCAACATTGATGCAAGCACATTATTCTCCAAAGAAAGATGAGCGTTCTCTTTCAGAATGGTTGGGTGTTTCAATTTGGGCAACTCGCGCATACACTCAAGGTTTGCGAAATTATTCTGCTCGCAAAACACTCAATATCATACATAAACTTCGGGAGATTGATGCCAAGTCAAAAGGGCTAGACAATCCAAATATTTCGGCTGGTGAATTAATGAAAGAATTATTGTTTTTCATTATGCATTAATTTATTTTTTATAATCAAGTTGTAATAGGGGAGAGATGTTATATCTTTCCCTTTTTTATGTGGCTTTATCTAGGGTAAAATAAATAAAATCCATTGTATTTTCATATAAAATTAACTCTAGTTTCTTCTGTTTTCTCTTTTTTGGTGTACAGTTAATTTGATGCTAAAATGTTGATATGCTAGAAGGTTATGATGATTTTTGTCCCCTTAAAACTCGCATAAAATAATCTTATTTGTAAAATGGTCGGAAACTTGGCAAAAATGCAACTTTTGGAGCCTACGACTACGAGTGGAATTTATGATTAACTTTTATTAACACAGGAAGCAAAGGTTGTTTATGTTTGTAAATGCTAATAGTATAATTTATAAATGTAAAGAAATCTTCGAAAGAATCAATAAGTGTAATGTATTTGAAACTAATATAGGAATGTAAAGTCAGTCTGTCTTTTTGAAAGAATACAGATGTGCTAAATTAAGCAGAAATTTGTATATATCATAAAATCAAGTATATAACTATATATTGGCGATGTTGTTTACGCAAAGAAGTGTTCAAGAAGTTATAATAAGGTGTGTTTGGAGCGAGGGTGCGTACGTATTAATAATTGTAATAGGTGGAGAATCAGAGTGTTGAGATCGTTTTATTCAACTTGAATTATGGGAGATTTTATTTGTGTTGTAAAAGCAATATTGAGAAGATAAAATATTTTATCAAATTTGTGTTTGGAAAGTTGAATATTGCGAAAATTTACCATTCTTAATTTAGGAAGAAAATATTTGTATAATTAAATATATTGCTTTATTTTTGTAAAAAAAAGAAAATGTTACGAACTTTCCTTATTATTTAAGGTAATGATGTAAAATTACTATGAAATATCGAATAAAACAACTGATGGAAATGCAGCAAATGTCACAGAAAAATTTTGCTGATTATCTTGGTATTTCTCAAGCAACTTTGAGCAGTATTTTTTCTGAACGCACGAAACCGACACTTGCCATCGCCGAATCCATTGCTAACCGCTTCCCTATGATCCGTCTTGAGTGGCTCATTATGGGAATAGGCGAAATGTACAAAAAAGACTTCGTTGCAAGTCCTGAAAATGATGAAAAAAAAACCATAAGTGGCGATAAACATCTTTCACCTATGTTTGATCCCGAAGAAGGCGAGACCATGGATGAAATTCTTTCCTCTAAAGTTTCAAGGGTAGAGCCTACAATTGTTTTGCCCAAAATCAAGAAAAGAGAGATTAAAGAGGTACGTATCTTTTTTGATGATGGTACATACGAAACTTTTGAAAGTACGTCGAAAAGATGATTAAGAATTTGCATCTCATTTCGGGACCTTGTGCTGCCGAGAACCATGAACAAGTGGTACGAACAGCGAGTATGTTGCATGGGTTCGGCGTAAAGGTATTTCGTGCTGGAGTGTGGAAGCCTCGAACCAAGCCGGGAGGATTTGAAGGGTGTGGTGAAGTGGCATTGTCTTGGTTACAAGATGTGCAACGGATGGGTATGAAAGTGGCGGTTGAAGTAGCTACAAGTGAGCATGTCATGCAAGCTTTGCATTATGGAATGGATATTCTTTGGATAGGCGCTCGTACTTCTGCCGACCCTTTTGCTGTGCAAGTGATTGCAGATGCGCTGGGTGATAGCAAGACCATAGATACCCTTACTATCATGATAAAAAATCCGATTAATCCCGATGTTGAACTATGGATAGGAGCCGTTGAGCGCATTCGTCGTGTGGGGATAAAGGATGTTATTGCTGTGCATCGTGGGTTTTCATCTTACGAACAGACGCAATATCGTAATCAGCCAATGTGGCAGGTACCTATGGAATTTCGCCGAAGAATGCCAGAAGTGCCACTATATTGTGATCCAAGTCATATTGGTGGTAAGCGCGAGATGGTAGCTGCATTGTCACAGCAAGCGTTGGACCTTGGTTTTGATGGACTGATGATAGAAAGTCATTGTTGTCCAGAGAAGGCATTGAGTGATGCTCTTCAGCAAGTTACTCCAAGTGAGTTGCATACTATTATCAAACGTCTTGTGATTAGGGATGCAAAAAATGTTAGTGGGCTTGATTTATTGCGTAGGGAGATAGATGTTATTGATGACGAGTTGCTTGATGTTATTGCTCGCCGTATGAAAGTAAGCCGTGAGATAGGACATTATAAGAGTGAGCATAATTTGACTGTTTTTCAAAGTGGTCGTTATGGTCAAGTACTTCAGCGTCTATTGGGTTTGGCACAGGAACATGGGGTATCTTCAGATTGCATAAAATCTGTTTTTGAGGCTCTTCACGAGGAGAGTGTAAGACAGCAGATGGATAGGAAGAATTAATTATTGACAATTCTACCTTTTACTAATTTGACTAATGTCCAATTAGACTACGATTGACCAAGCCTAAGATTGGTTCATCCGACATTTCGAGTGATGCGGCAATCATGTAGTGCATAAAGCCTAAGAGTGAAATATCGGTCGTCTCTGAATCCGTATGCATTGCGTTTCATAACTTTTATCTTGTTATTGATACCTTCTACTTTTCCCGTTG
>JAZLJQ010000030.1:0-5659 GCA_045617965.1 Prevotella sp. | reverse complement strand
TTTTAATATAAAAGATGCAATCTGATAAGAACTTTGCTCTGATATCAATAGTTGTGTGAAAAACTTTGCTTTTTTTTGTTTTTTTGAAATAAGTTATTATTTTTGTAATGTATAATATTGTTTTTATGACATTAGGTTATTTATGATGTAAGGATGTTTATGGATTTAGGTGCTGTTATTAAGGAGAAGGTTGAGGAGCGTGGTGTTTGTATTACCGCTTTGGCCAGACAGTTGGCTTGTAGTCGTTCAAATATTTATAAGATGTTTGAGCGTAGTTCTATTGACACTAATACGCTGTTTCGTCTTTGTAAGATTTTGGATTATGATTTTTTTGCCTTGTTGTCAGAGGAGTTGGATTTGGATTGATGTTTTGTATTGTGATTAAGATTTATGATTATGGAAGGTGTTGTTCGTGATGCTGGCGCCAGCATTAATATTGGTGAGGTGATTCGTCGCAGGCTGGAGGAGCGTCATTTCACGGTAGTGGCTCTTGCTCGTGCTTTGAATTGTAGTCGTTCTTATGTATATAAGATTTTGGCTCGTCCGTCTATTGATGTGATGATGTTGTATAAGATTTGCAGGGTATTGCATTATGATTTTTTTGCAGAATTTACCGAAAATGTTAGGAAAATATGATAAAATGTCCCCATTTGGTTTACATGTCAACCGATAAGGGACAGTAATATCTTTATTTATATTTTTATAGTATGTACTTTTGTGCCAAACTATATATGGGGTTTATGTGTATTTATGTGAAATGTTAGGTGTTTTACACATTATTAATATATATGAGGAAAAAAGATTAAGAGATTAAGAGAGTTAAATAGAGAGTTAAATAATATGTTTTTTTTAATTTTAATGATTTTTTAACTATGAAGAAAAAAATTTTTGGTTTCGTTCTTTTAGGCGTGTTTACTATTCTCGCCTTGAGTACGGTTACTTCTTGTAAGAACTATGATGATGACATCGACGAGTTGAAGGCAACGGATGCTACTCTTGCAGCGGCTATTGCTTCTGTTACTGTTGATGTTGATGCGGAGTTGGCATCTTTGCAGTCTCAGTTAAATGCTGCTAAGGCTGACTTGGAGTCTAAGATTGAGGCAGCCAAGGCTGCTGCCACAGATGAGGCTAAAGCTCTTATTCTTGAAGAGATTAACAAGGTAGTTGCTCAGATTTCTGCATTAGATGCTCGTGTTGCTACTTTGGAAGAGGCTTCAAAGCAGTTTGATGAGATTCTCGAGCAGCTTCAGGATTTAAAGAATGCCGATGCTTATCTGGCAGATCAGATTCTTGGTGCTATTGCACATACTGATGCAGTAAACGATGCTTTGACAGCAAAGATTAAGGAGCTTATTGAGGCTGACAAGGGTCTTGAGGCAGCTATTACTGCTAATCAGGTATTGATCGCTCAGCTCAACGAAAAGCTTTATGGCGAAGGTGGTGATATTGTTAAGATTTTCGCAGAGCTAGGTCTTCAGAATCAGGCTCTTGAAAATTACAAGATTTATATGGCTGCTATCATTGAAGGTTTAGGTGATGATATTGCATCTCTTAAGATTCGCATGGGTAATGCTGAGACTACTCTTATTGATTTGCAGGGTAAGATAGATGCTTTGGCGGCATTGCTAGACGCTAAGATTGCTGAGGTAATGGCAGAGATCGCAGCCTTGGACACCAAGACTGCAGGCGCAGACGCAGCTTTGGGGAATCGTATCGATGCTTTGAAGGCGGATTTGGATGCAGCTGTAACAGCATTAAATGCACTTATAGACAAAAAGGTTGATAAGACTGAATATCAAGCAGCAGTTGATGCCATAAATGCTAAGATAGCTGAATTGGCTGATGTGATGTTTAGCAATGACCTGTATCTGCTAGGAGAAATCACCACATTGCAGGAAGCTCTCGAGGCTCTTGAAATAAAACATTCTCAGGATGTGCAAGATATTTTGGAGAAACTAAGTAAAGAAACGGCGGATCGGTTGGCCGCAGACGCAGTTTTGCAAAAAAATATCGACGATGCAAAAGCTGAATTGAAAGGTAAGATTTCTGAACTTGACGAAAAGTATGCCGCTCTTGTGAAAGCATTAGAGGCTGCAGATGAGAACCTTCAGCACCAGATTGATGAAAACAAAGCAGATATCAATGCGCTAAAAGAAGCCATTAGAGATTTGCAAGCAAGAGTTGAACAGAATGAAAAAGATATTGCAGCGATAAAGTCAGATATTCAAGCCTTCAAAGACGAATATGCACAGAAGATTGGTGAAATTGAAGCAGCGCTCAATACTTTGAATAAATATCTGGAAGACCTCATTACTGGCCTTCTCGTTCAGCAGGTTGAAGGTCATGTTTACTGTGGTCAACCTCTCGGAAAGACTATTAGATTCCCATACGATAGTGCCCCAGGTGTTGTAGCATATGGCTCCGGTCAGGTCCTTTACAATACAGATATGAAGATTTATGCTACAGTAAATCCTTCAGGTAAGAACTTTGTTGGCACTACACTTAAACTTATCGATAGCCAGAATATGTCAAATGGATTAGTTAATTTGAGTCCTTTGGCAAAATCTGAAAAGGTGATCAAGAGAGATGTAAAAAATGCTGAAGGTCCTGTTAATGGCTTCTACGAGATGGATGTTACAGCTAATATGGTTTTAACTGGAACTGACTATAAACGCTATACGGATGACAGTGAAATGGGATTGCATAACATTCTTTATGCATTGGCAACTGACTATGACGGCGTTAATGGCAGCCAGCGTGTAACATCTAAGTATGAGATTAATACTAACCTTATCCAAATAACTGAAAATCCGAGATGGGATTGGACTGGATACTACGAAGAAGCAGCTAGGACGCCTTGGACACGAAAAGACGGCGAAGGCTCCATTTACTATGAGTTCAAATATGCAAACGCTGAAACAACATATGCTGCTTATATGAAGACTAACTTGCATAGCGCAGATGTTCACTCATTCTATGTTGAATATGATGCAAAAGCATTTGCAGAAGCTCCGGGGATGAAGGTATATAGCGGTAGAGATGTTAACAAGCCACTTAAGTTCGTCTGCAAAGAAGAGGCTCTTGATACAAAGCAACTAATAACCATCTATGTGCTCCATTACAACGGAAAAACTGACAAGATTGAAAAGAAAGTTCGTTTCCACAAGACTGTATTTGCTCCTGCAACGTTAACACCTCAAGTAGTTCCAGGTGCTGGTTATAAAGACGAAACATTTACTTCTTTCAATTTCAAAGAGATAATGACGTATGCACTCGGAGAAGAGAATTTGGCACAATTCTTCAAGATAGCGTCATCTGGTTCAGAGGATATCTATATTTCTTCGATAAGTACAAATGTATTCGGAGACAAAGATGAGCTTGCTAAGAATCTTGCAGATTTTATTGATAGCAAAGGAGCAAAAGCTTATATAATAGAATATGATCCAAAAACTGTTGATCTTAATAACCCTGACAATAATAAGTTCGTAGTAACGTTCAGGGATAAGAATCATTCTGATGTATTTGAGATTACAGTAGGGCTGAATGTTCTAAAACCTACTCATCTTGATGGCTATATTGGTGCAAACAAGAAGGAGGCTGCATTTGATGTCTTCGGTACTGGTCACCCTAACCGCACTATCTGCTGGTCTGCAGATGTTCACGGAAATCCATCTTATAATTTGACAGGTTCATTCGCATTCTCTGGTATGTATGGTCAGGTGGTCCTTGTACCAGATGCTCCTACTGTAGGCCACTTTGGTTGGTCTAAGAGCAACAACTCTATTTATCAATTCGAATGTCAGTCAAATATAGGTGAAAGTGGAATACATATTTATAATTATCCATACAACATAACAGTAGATCCAAAAAATGTATCTGTATTTGGATATGATAAAACAGATGAAAATAAGACAATGTATGTAGACAATAAAACAAATTATCTAGATTCTACTAAGGCTGTGAAAGTGGCTCAGTCTATCAACTACTATGCTCTTGATATGGAAGGTTCGACTAAATATACAAGTGATCAGAAGTATAATTTCGAGCTTGGATTCTACGATGCTGTAAACTATGGTATGTACAAGCAGGCTGAAGAAGGCGTTATCAACTTGGATGTTGTGATACCAAACGAATTGCCTGCAACTGGTATTAGAGTTGAGTTCCGTGGTAATGAATTCAAATACGATGATTATTCTGTATCTCCTGTAGATAAAGATGCAATAACATTGCTTGACAGCAGAATCAAGAATGTTGAAGTAGAGCTAGTACACGATCCTGCTAACAACTGGTCATTCATGGAGGACTTCAACTTCCGCAAATCACGCACTAATAATTATTACATTGCAGAATTCAACTATAGAAGTGAAGCTCTTGTTAAGCCTATCGTTGTAAATGCTTTGCTTAAGGTTACTGACCAATTCGGTGTTATCAACGTAATGAAGTTTAATTTCATACTCCAAGGTCCTCACGGAGCTAAGGCTGAATAATAATTCTCTAAATAACACTTAACCAAGAGGGAGAGAGGATGTTTTCCTCTCTCCCTTTTTAATCAAACGAAATATGAAGAATTTTTCAAAACTGCTCATCATCACTCTCGCCGTCCTGGCCATTACATCATGTGGCAACAAAAAAGAGGGCTATCAAGGCAAGACCATAAGCGACGTCAGAATGGAGCCCGATACCACCATCCATGTACGACTTAACGCAGTCTTAGGAGATACGGCAATCGCTGTCGTGAATATCAAAGATTCCAGACGCGACACCTTCAACATCAAAGATGCCTTGTTCGCTAAAAAAATCTTCGGCAACCTTAATCCCGACGATACATTCGCCATCATGCCGCTGCTAAAGAAACAAGCCATAAGGTCGGCATACAACATCAACGAGATGACCGGACTCTGGCTCATGGACGACGGAAACGGTATCAGCCTCACCAGCGACGGAATGGCTGTAAACGTAGGAGTCTTTGACGAGGAAATATCTTTGCGACACTGGATGATACACAACGGAATGTTATTCATCACCTATGTCATGATGGACGGCTCTGACTATACAGAGAGAGTGGACACAACAGATATCACAAACCTCACACACAACAACCTGCAGTTGAGAATCAACGGCAAGGTGCACAACTGCAAACACGTTATAGAACTTATAACCGACAAGACAAAACCAACAAAATAATAAGCCAAATAGAAGAAGAAATTTTTTCTACCACTACTTGTCGGCGACTCCCGCAGTCTGACCACTATACTAAAACGGGCTTCTTTAATTCCTAAAAGAAGCCTTTTTTTTTTGCCCACATCCAAATAGAATTAGTTTCAGTTCTTATCAGATTTCATCTTTGCTGTAGTGCTGAAATCAAAGCCTAGTAAAACCAAGCTTTTCTCGGCTTTGTTTCATCCCTCCATCCTTACCTTTGGTAAGAAAGATAAAAACAAAAATTCAAAATAGCCTTCGGCAAAAAATGGCTCACTATCGTGAGTAAAAAAACTATAGAGTTTCTTTTTTGTATATAGTTGTTACTTGTTTTTTACGACTGAAAGGAGTTATTTTTTATGGCGTAGCCATATTTTGTTTTAAAAGGCTTATTGTATGGTTTGGGGGTTGTCAAATATCTGAGCTTGCTCAAGGATTGACAAACCACAAAACAGACGGG
>JAZLJQ010000029.1:0-11499 GCA_045617965.1 Prevotella sp. | reverse complement strand
ATAAAGTTACGAAAAATATCGCAGACTACCAACTTTTTATTCAATTATTTTAGATTTTCTTATCCCGAACTGGCGTATATATTACAAGTTATGAGTGATAATACGAATACTAGGAAAGAAAAAAATCCCCAAACAGTTAATGTTTGAGGATTGATATTGAAGATAAAAACTCTATTTGCGAGGTTTTATATTGAGCTTTACAGGCTTTATCATATTCTCTGGAGCAAGAATAGTGTCAAGTTCTTCTTTGCTAAGGATGCCTTCTTCTAGAACAATATCATACACACCTCGACCTGTCTCCTTTGCTTTCTTTGCAATTTTCGTTGAATGTTTGTAACCAATAATAGGATTGAGCGCTGTAACAATACCTATGGAATTACGAATATAATCACGACAACGCTCCTCATTGGCAGTGATGCCTTCAACACAATTTACGCGCAACGTGTCAAAACCATTCATCAAGAGCTCTGCACTCTCAAAGCAACACTGAATCATTACCGGCTCCATCGCATTGAGTTCCATCTGTGCAGCCTCGCCACTCATAGTTACACAAACATCATTACCCATCACCTTATAACAAACCTGCGTCATCACTTCAGGAATGACAGGATTTACTTTACCCGGCATGATACTTGAGCCAGGTTGTTTCTCTGGCAAGTTGATTTCTGCCAAACCACAACGAGGACCAGAAGCCAATAAGCGAAGGTCATTGGAAATCTTTGATACCTTAACTGCCAAACGTTTCATTGCTGCAGAATAGCCAACAAGACATGAAGTATCAGATGTTGCACCTACAAGATCTTTAGCAAGCGAAACATTCCAACCCGTAAACTTAGCAAGGGCAACAACACACTTTTCACTATATCCTGGCTCTGAACATATTCCTGTACCGATAGCTGTTGCTCCCATATTTACAACGAGCAAATCATCTGCAGCATGGTCAAGATGAGGAATCTCCTCTTCCAAAATTGAAGCAAAACCACCAAAGGTCTGCCCTAATGTCATAGGTACTGCATCTTCAAGCTGAGTACGACCCATCTTCAAGATGTGAGCAAATTCTTGACTCTTCTTGCGGAAACTTGCTACCAATTGTTTCAAATGCGTGATGAGCTCAAGATGTGTAGAATACAAACCGATATGAGCGGCACATGGATATGCATCGTTGGTGGATTGCGAACAATTCACATCATCATTTGGCCAACAATGCTTAAAATCACCTAGTTCATAGCCCATAATTTGCAAAGCACGATTGGCAATGACCTCATTGGCATTCATATTCGTGCTCGTACCCGCACCACCTTGAATCATATCAATAGGGAAACTCTCAGCCAACTTACCATCAAGAATCTCTCTACAAGCAGCCATGATAGCATTATACACCTCATCGGTAATAAGACCAAGCTCATGGTTAGCCTCAGCAGCACCCATCTTCGTAAGGGCAAGCCCTTTTAGATAATTAGGATATTCGTTAAGATGGAAATGACTAATATTAAAGTTTTCTAGACAGCGAACAGTTTGCACATCATAAAGCGCATCGGCAGGCACTTGTTTTTCGCCAAGTAAGTCGCTTCCTATTCTATATTTTTCCATTTATTTCTAATAATAAGTTAGTTGATTTGAGATTATTGAAAATTATGCTACCTTCTTTAATTTCTTCATCTGCGACATGATAAAAATAAAGCTCAAGAGGCACAATATCATGAGAAGAATCCATACATATGCCAACTGTGGTGTACCATCCCAAATAAGCCCAGGGATAAATACCAACTGATTTCCAAGTGCAGTCGCAACAAACCATCCACCCATCATCATTCCCTTATATTTCGGAGGAGCTACTTTGCTTACGAAACTGATACCCATTGGAGAGAGTAAAAGCTCTGCAAATGTAAGCACTAGATAAGTAGAAATCAACCAATAAGGCGACACTCTGTCAACACATCCCGCTGCAACTTGTTCAGTTGGCGAAAGAAGTGAGAACGAGCAACTTGTCATGATAAGATATGCCAATGCTGCTACAAGCATACCAAGAGCTATCTTCATAGGAGCAACAGGTTCTTTTCCTTTTTTTGCCAATGCAGAGAAAATAGCAAGCGAAACAGGAGTCAAAGCCACAACATAGAACGGATTGAACTGCTGAAAGATTGGAGCTTCAATCTTTGTTGTTTCTGGTAATACACCATACTGATAAGCCAAATAGGCACCGGCAAGAATAATTATTGCACCCGATAAGAGCTTTCCCTTTGATGTCTTGCTCTGGAAGAGAGAGAATAGGGCATAAACGATGAACACGACTGCAACGAGATTCCAAACATCAAAGACCATGCTTTGCAGACCTGTTGATGACTGCGCGGTATAGTCTTTGGCAAATTGAGTCAGTGTAGCACCATTCTGATGGAATGCCATCCAAAAGAATATTACAACTGCAAATACGAGACACAATGCTACAATACGCTGTTTCGTCTCTTCCTTTGAGAGTTCTTCTACAGCTACTTTAGCTTCTCCCTTAACTACAACACTACCTTTTTCTGCCACCTTGAACCAGGAACGGCATGCATAATAGATAGCAATTGAAACGAGCAGCGACACGCAAGCTACGCCGAATGCAAAGTGGTAGGAATCAGCCTCAGTATAACCAAGCGAGTTCTGTGCATAGTCCATCATCTTGATTGCAGCAGTCGGAGCGAACATTGCGCCAATGTTTATAGCCATATAAAAGATAGAGAAAGCAGAATCGCGTTTATCAGCATATTTAGGATTGTCGTAAAGATTACCTACCATCACTTGAAGATTTCCCTTAAAAAGTGCCGTACCTATACTTATCAGCACAAGTGCAACAATCATGAACTTATATGCTGTGCTACCTGCTCCTGCCGGTATAGCAAATAACAGATAACCCACAAGCATAATAAATATACCGATGGTAACACATTTACCAAAGCCAATCTTGTCAGCCAACATTCCTCCGAACAATGGAAGGAAATAGACAAACATAAGGAACGTAGAGAAAATACTCATCGATGCTCCAGGCGAAAGATTGAAGTTTGCCTGAAGAAATAATACGAAGACTGCGAGCATGGTGTAATATCCAAAACGCTCACCAGTGTTGGCCAATGCTAAAGCAAAAAGACCTTTTGGTTGATTTTCAAACATAACTATTTAGTTTATTAAGTTTATATATCTAGTTATTCTAGTCTTTTATAGATATTCCAGTTTTATTTAATATTAGGTTCTTCAAGGCCGATGTGTTCCTTCTTATCTACTGCCTTCAGGATAATTCCGATAATCAATGCTGCAACACCAAGACTGGCAAACATTATCAAAGGCCATGTGTAGTCGTAAGCAACTGAAGCTGTCTCGGCCGACATCGTTCCGTTGTTTACTGCCTCAACAATATGAGGGTTTGTCTTGTCAAGCACCTTACCAATAAGTAATGGGAAGAGCCACAAACCTATGTTCTGAATCCAGAAGATAAGTGCGTAAGCCGAACCGATAATCTTCTCGTCAACAAGCTTCGGCACACTTGGCCAAAGTGCTGCCGGCACAAGCGAGAATGATGCACCGAGCACGAGGATCGTTGCGTATGCCACGATAACTCCACCTATTGCATTGCCCTTGAACAGAGGAAGGATAAAAGCAAACGTGAGATGACATATAACAAGGAGTAACGAGCCTATCATAAGCATAGATGCAGCCTTGCCCTTATGGTCAACATAGTTTCCGAGTAGCGGAGTAATGGCAACTGCAAGCAATGGAAATACCGCAAATACAGTTTCAGCAGAGCCACGCATATAACCCATATAGCAGTATAAGACAAGAGCAATTACGGATATTACCATAAGAGAAACCTTAATATTAGTTTTCTTTGAGAAGTTGCTTACGAACGAACACGCAGCAACAACAAGCATAATTGCGTATTGAATAAGCGTAACTGTATCGCCATGCCAGAAGCCAGTTCCATGTTCTAGTGTAAGATTGCATTGAAGCATGTTGACTGCATACTTCTGGAATGGAAATATTGCAGAGTAATAAAGTACACAAAGCAAAGCCACGAGCCAAAAGCCACGATTTGAAAGTATGTGGCCGATATCTGAAACCTTAAACAGATTGTCCTTTTCTTCTGCTTCACCAGTCTGTGCATCAAGTTTCTTGTCCATGAAAAAATATACGACATACATGATAAGTGCAATACAAAGCAAAACTACACCAAAAGCAACAGAGCGTGAAACATCAACGTTTCCACCAAGCTTCGCAAAGTAAGGCGAGAATATCATACAAGTGGCAAGACCTAAACGTGCAAGCGCCATTTCCGAACCCATTGCAAGAGCCGTCTCACGACCTTTGAACCATTTAACGATACCACGTGAAACAGTAATACCTCCCATTTCTGTTCCACAACCGAAAATCATGAAACCGATTGCCGCAAGTTTAGCTGACGCAGGCATTCCATCATAGAACGGAGACACATCCAATTCATCAAAAAATGGGATATAATTGAGATTGTTTGTGAACCAAACTTCGGCACTACTTCCACTAAAAGCATCTGAAACTGCGAAATACTTAATCAATGCACCTACGAGCATCACAACACCCGACAGAACTGCCGTAAAGCGAACTCCCATCTTGTCAAGGATGATACCTGCAAAGATTAGGAAGAAGACAAAGACATTGAGGAATGTCTCTGATCCCTCCATCGTACCGAATGCCGTGGAATCCCATCCACACTCAGACATCATTAAGTCCTTGATTGGCGAAAGGATGTCCATAAAGATATACGAACAGAACGTTGCAAGCGCCAACAACAAAAGTGCAGTCCAACGCATAGTAGGGTTATCTCTCAAATTTTGATATACTTTTGTTTCCATATAATTTGTATTTTGATGTCAATCATTTAATGTTTTCCGAGTAGCGTGTTTTCACTATATCAAATAGGCAATGTATCTTAAAAACTATATTGCCAAAGTTAGAACGCCCGAAATAGTCGCGCTTTGAATTCTCGTAGAAATCGCCCAAACCATAATAATATCTCACATCAAAAGCAAGATGAGGCATATGTGGATGAGAATATTCAAAACCTAATGCCGCGGTTATGCCGTAGTCAAACTTATTTTCCACACTCTTTGTCTCTTGCTCAACAATTTGCGATGTACGATCGTATATATTAGGATTTTCGTAGTTTTTGCTAATTTTGTCGGAAAGGAAAAATCCGAACTGAGGGCCCGCCATAAAGTAGAACTGTCCACCTTTGCGCTCTCTTCCCCACCCCATACGAGCAAAGATTGGCATTTGCACATAATACATCGAGCGATTATAAGCTTCAGCATTACCTGTAATCGGATTTATCACAGGCTCGTCATTCAAGTCTTTTATCTCTTGCTTCCAACCGATTGACGCAAAGTTCAATTCGCCTTGTAATGCACAAATGGAAGAAAAATACTTTTCGCAAGTATATCGTGCCGTCAACCCGAAAGTATAACCCATCTTCATTGTCTGTGGCACCTTTGGCAAGAAACCTACATTGCTCAGCGTAAAGCCGGCATTGGCTCCAACAGCAAAATCACTGCGATGTTCACCTACCTGTGCCTGTGCTTTTGTCGTCAGCATTAAACACAATGACATCATAACAAGACGCAACCCTATTGCGACCTTCCTAGAGAGCGACAAATTTTCAAACAAGCCAAATTTCATCTAAAGTGTTTTGCTTACCTTTAATTTTTACAAAGGTAAGGCAAAACTATCATTCTGCAAAAAAAATAACTTTGTTATTTTGCAAATATACTATTTCTCACTGCTTTAGGATACACTACAAGAACTTATTGTTCAAAGCCATTTGCACTTTGATACCAATAAATAATATTGCGACTATGATGTAATGTAAAGTATGGTTCTAAACGGAGTTTTTGCCAATTATAATTAGTTGTATTTTGACGCGATACGTCTATATCAAAATTCAAAGAATCATCAGAATCCACCTCTACTATACGGCTCAATACTTGGCTACGATCTCCAATAAGCATAGGCATCGTTGCTAATGGCTTTTTAGGGGAATATATGCCCGGAGAGTGCCCCATACGTTCCCCCTTTGCATACTCATGTAGAAGAACATCATCTTCAAGATTTAGATCTTTATATTCCTTAATTTCTCTACCAAGCGGATTTGTAGTGCGTGCACCAAGTAACAATGGGCCATATTTGAATGCGATGTAATCGGTATTATCCGGACACTCTTCATAACTCAAAGTCATCGGCAATTGTATCTCAAGAACATCATTTGATTTGAAAGGACCTTTAATTATAAAATAAGATGACGGTTGTGATGAAGCAACATCTATCAATTTGCCGTTAACTGCAACAGCAAATCCCTCTCCTAACCATTTAGGGCGTCGTAAGTAAATATCAAAATCTCCATCTTTCATTATGATGATTTTTGATGATTGACCATAAGGAAATTTCGTATCTTGACGCAAATAAAAATGCTTATCATTAAGTTCTGATGGAGTATATAAATTTATAAAAAGACTTTTTCCATCTTTTGAATGGGAATAAATGAACTGACTATATTTGCTATGGTTTTCCATACCCGTTCCTACACAACACCACATATCTTGATTTGGAACACTATAAATGCGATATGTCTGTGGACGTAAAGGTGTAAAATAGACATATCCTCCAGTCACCGGATCTTGAGTTGAAAGGATATGATTATACATTGTATTCTCATAGAAATCCATGTATTTTGCATCGTGAGTATCACAGAATAACATCTCTGAAAGCTTCAGCATATTGTTAGAATTACATGATTCCGGGCCATCAACCTCGTCAATATACTTGTGTCCGTCTTCGGCTTTGAGAAAATGTTCATTTACACTATTTCCACCTATGCACACGGTACGATGAGCAATAACATCATCCCAAAAATTTTTTGCTGCTACCGATAGAACCAGACTCTGTTCGTCGGCTTGCAATTGCGAAATACGTTCAAAACCTATAAATTTTGGTACAAGGGTATTTGCATGTTTATTATCAAGAAACTTTTCGTCGCACATTTGCATCCCATCAAGCACAACTTTATGGCAGAAACGTTTTGCTGCATCCATATACCGTTTATCACCGAAAATAAACGCAGCATCTGCAAGGACTTCGTTCATTCCACCATGTTCTGTGTCAAGTACTTGCTGCATCTGTTCTTCAGTCAAGTTGCTGATAAGATTTACAATCCAATCACACATTCTGCGAAAAATGCGACTAGCCTCTTTTTTGTGTTTCCCTTTACCATAAGCTATAACGTCACGCAAGCCTGCAAGTATCTTATGCTCACAATAGAAAGGTACCCACCAATGCACTTGATTCCACGAAGTTAAGTCGCCACTATACATATCTCGCCACATAAAGTTAATAGGTTGCCCACCAATAAATCCACGCATAGCAACATCATCTTTGAAAGCCAATTGGCAATCATCCATCACCTTGAGCATATATTCCAACCGTCGATTCAGTTCTCTCTTATCGGCCTTATCTTGACAGACATTCCATGCAAGCACTAAGGCAGTAAGATAATGCCCTCCCACATGACCATCCAAACGAAAATCTCCGCTTCCCCAATTTGTAGGATTTGGATATTTTTCTTCCCATTTGTAGTAAGGGCTCTTTGCGTCTGTTGTTGCTGCCAAACCAGACTGTCTGACATATGACGTAAGCAAAAGGTTAACATCATATTTAAGGAGATTTTTTATATTTAAATCTTGTGCCGTTTTAAGAGGTCCGGATGTTATCGTTACATCTTCAAGATCAAAAAACTCTGGATATAATACTTGTTGAGCAAAATTATTTTGAGCAACAAATATAACTATAATAGCAATAAAAGAAAAACGCTTTTTCATAATATAGTATTAGTTTCAATATTCAATCACAAATATAATGATATTAATAATAATAGACAAATTTATGGTATGTTTTATAATTTATATAAAAATGAAAATCCCTCACTCCTTTTTACTGAAGTGAGGGATAAGATAAAATATAACTCTTATTAAGAACTATTTCGCATAAAGAGCAACGATAGCCTCATAGAGTTCTTGCTTACCAGAAGTCTGTTTTGGCTCGCCAACTTTCTTACCATATTCATAGACTTGCTCAAGAGTAAGTTTACCATCCTCGAAATCCTTACCAAGCCCCTTATCGAAACTTGCATAACGTTCTTTTACCATTTCGCAGATAGGTGAGTTCTGCAACAAGTCTGCAGCATTTTCCAATGCGCGAGCCATTGCATCCATACCACTGATGTGAGCGATGAGAATATCATCAAGGTCAGTTGAATTGCGACGAGTCTTTGCGTCAAAGTTTGTGCCACCAGGAGCAAGACCGCCATTACGGATAATCTGCATCATAGCCTGGATCAATTCATATTGGTCAACAGGGAACTGGTCTGTATCCCAACCATTTTGGTAATCACCACGGTTAGCATCAATAGAACCAAGCATACCAGCATCAACAGCGCATGCTAACTCATGTTCAAAAGTGTGACCTGCGAGAGTAGCGTGATTTACCTCAATATTTACCTTGAAGTCCTTATCCAAACCATGCGCTTTCAAAAAACCGATAACAGTCTCAGTATCAACATCATACTGATGCTTTGATGGTTCCATTGGCTTAGGTTCAATGAGGAAGTTACCTTTAAAGCCTTTTGAGCGAGCATAGTCGCGAGCCATTGTCAACATAGTTGCCATGTGTTCTTTTTCACGTTTTTGGTCAGTGTTGAGGATTGACATATAGCCTTCACGTCCACCCCAAAATACATAGTTTGCAGCACCAAGCTCAATACCAGCATCAATAGCATTCTTTATCTGGACGATAGCACGTGCAACTACATCAAAGTCTGGATTTGTGCTTGCTCCATTCATATAGCGCTTGTTGCCAAATACATTAGCTGTTGACCACAAAAGTTTCTTCCCTGTCTTAGCCATCTTCTCTTTCAAGTAAGCAACAATAGCTTTCATGTTTGCCTCATACTCTTCTACAGTTGCACCCTCATCAATGAGGTCTACATCATGGAAACAGAAATACTCAATACCGAGTTTTTCCATAATCTCGAAACCTGCGTCAGCCTTATTCTTTGCTATTTCAAGTGCAGTATCGCCCTTGATCCAAGGAAAAGTTTTAGTACCACCGCCGAACTGGTCTGCACCTTCTGCACAAAGAGTATGCCACCAAGCCATTGCAAAACGCAACCACTCTTTCATTGGTTTACCCATGATTACCTTTTCAGCATCATAATAATGGAAAGCCATTGGGTTCTTAGAATCCTTGCCTTCAAACTTAATCTTCTCTACATTTGGGAAATAAGCCATAGTTTTTTTAATTAAAAGTTATAAATTACTGATTAAATATTGTCGAACTTTATATTTTTTCAAGTCTTTCAGCCCAAAGATCAAATGCTTTCATATACTCTTCACGTGCAGACTCATCAGGAGCTATTGTACCCACATGACGCAATGTTGCAAACGCCTCATCACTATCTTTATATATGCCCGCGCCAATACCAGCACCACGAGCTGCACCTACTGCACCATCCGTTTCATATAGGTCGATTGTGGCTCCAGTTACATTTGCCAATGTTGTGCAGAATAATGGACTCAAGAACATATTTGCGTATGCAGCATGGATGTTTGTAACACTCATACCCATTGCACGCATAATGTCAATGCCCTGTTTGAATGAGAATGCTATACCTTCTTGTGCAGCACGCAACAAATGAGCTCTATTATGAATATTGAAGTTCACTCCATGAATACTGCAACAAACATCACGATTTTGAAGCACGCGCTCAGCACCATTTCCAAATGGTATGACGGAAACGCCACCCGCTCCGATAGGAGCTTCTAAAGCCATACGATTCATTTCGTTGTATGACATTTCTGGAGTCATAATATTGCGCTTCATCCAAGCATTAAGTATACCTGTACCATTGATACAAAGCAATACTCCAAGACGAGTCAAGTCTTTGCTGTAATTAACATGTGCAAATGTGTTTACTCTTGATTTAGGATCATAGTTTACCTCTCCTAAAACACCATATACTACTCCCGAAGTGCCACCAGTAGCGGCAATCTCGCCAGGCTTCATAACGTTAAGGGACAATGCGTTGTTCGGTTGGTCACCTCCACGATAAGTGATTGGTGTGCCTTCATTGAGGCCTAATTCTTTTGCCACTTCAGCACAAACTTTTGACTGAACAGCAAACGTTGGGACAATATCTGGAATAAGATCTTTAGTAAAGCCGAATGCATCCATCACATCATCGCTAACTTTCTTTTCTGCAAAATCCCAAAAGATTCCTTCAGAAAGTCCGGATATAGTTGTGTTTATTGTACTGCTAAACTTCATAGCGATATAGTCACCTGGAAGCATGATTTTTGCCACCTTATTATATATATCAAGCTCATTATCTTTCACCCAAGCAAGTTTTGCTGCTGTAAAGTTTCCCGGAGAGTTCAACAAATGACTCAAGCACTTATCTGCTCCTATACGCAACATTGCTGCGTTACCATATGGTACTGCACGTCCGTCACACCAAATGATACTTGGGCGCAAAGGATGTCCTTCATTATCAACACAGACAAGACCATGCATCTGATAAGAAATACCTATAGCCTTTACATCCGCAAGTGGATTAGAACCATCTACTGAAGCGCGTTGAGCACTAACGATAGCCGACAATTTCTTTGTAGCTTCTAATAAATTTTCCCACCACATTTCAGGCTGTTGCTCTGCCCATCCTATTTGTTTTGCCACGATAGTAGCTTCCTTTTCAGGATAGAATGTAGTTGCTACTATTTCCCCAGTAACAGCATTTACAAGAGAAGCTTTTACTGATGACGTACCTACGTCATAACCTAACAATAATTCGCTCATGATTGTTTTCTAGCTAGTTTATCATGCAAATATAAAAATTAATTTCAACAATTGCAATAGAAATTTTAGGCTTTATTTTTTTTTGACTTTAATCAAAGTCTATTTTTACAATTTTCACATCTATCAATATTGTATCGTTTCTGTTGTCCAGTCTTCGCTTTGATGTATACTTATACTTTGGCTTGTTTGAAAAAACCTCCCTGTTGCGATGATACGTTTCCCTATTTCCATATTCAAAGAGTCAAATGAGCGTTCTTTCACCACTTCGTTTTCATAATCTAGAGCAGCTACTGAAAGACTCATCACGGATTGTTTTTCATTAAGGAAGTAGAATACCGAAATAGTGTCTGATGATGCAGTAGGCTTCTCAAACACATAGCGCGGAGCATTTTCTGTAGCAAAGCCTGTTGAGGGATTAAGCATCAGCGCACCCTTAGAAAATAGGAAACGGAATTGCCGCACTTCTTTCGGCACACCATCATGACATACCAATGAGAATTGCGATACACAGCGATTGAGTGTCATCTCAAACTTTTCCGAGTATTCGTCAGACAATATGACTTTCTTAATTGCACAAAAAGTATCTGTAAT